>DATKDU010000346.1:0-2935 GCA_035512595.1 Pirellulaceae bacterium | reverse complement strand
ACGCATCATCGGCCGGTAGTCCTGGTACATATCCATGAACCGGCCGTCGATCCGGTCCTTGAGCCACCACACAGGTGCGCCGCGGAAATACTGCCCCGCATATTCGCCGATGGCTGAGCCGTCTCCCGTGTTGAGCAGTTTGAGAAACCGCTTTTGCGGCCTGTACTCTCGAAGTTGGTCGGCACGCAGCGACCGCTGGATGTTCTCCCACAGGACGGGCCCTTGGCGGACGGCATAAACACCGGCCTTCGGCAGATCGTGGCCGCGGATCGTTCCGCTGTCCCCCACGGCAAAGATGCCGCGTGAATCGACGCATTCGAGGGTGGGCTCGGTGAGCAGAAAGCCGCGCTCATCGTTAGGCAGATCGAACGCGGCCAACAGGGGCGGCGCTGCGGCACTCGTCGCCCACAGGACGAGATCGGCCGGCAGGAACGTGCCGTCGTCGAGCCAGACGTTTCCCTTGGCAATGTGTGTTACCCGCTTGCCGAGGATGATTTTTACGTGGCGGTGAGCGAGAAGTTTGGCGACGTTCTCGGCAGTCGAGCTGTTCGTCCCCCCGGCGACCTGCTCCCCCGCGTCAACCATCGTGATCTTGTATTCCGCGTCGCCGAGCACGTGCCTGATCCGGGCCGGCAGGCAGAAGGCAATCTCCGTTCCGCCAGCGCCGCCGCCGACGATGACGAGATTGAGCGGCTTGTAGGACGGCCCTTCCGGGCCGTCCAGAAATTCACGCCCCTCCTGGACGGCCCGGAAGGGCCGTCCTACGCGCAGCCGCGACTCCAGCCGCTGCATAAACGTCTGCATCGGCTTGATCGGCAGGAGCGTGTCGTCGGCCTCTTTGAGTCCCTCGCGGCTGGGGACCGAACCAATGCCGATGGAAAGGACGTCGAAGGGGAGAGGGGGTCGGTCGTCAAACAGGAGGGAGCGATTGGCGCGATCGAGGCCGGTGGCGTTCCCCACGATCAGCCGCGCGCCGGCCGCGGCACAGAGCCGCACCAGGTCGATCTCCATCCGCTCCGGCGGATACTGGCCGGCCAGCACGCCGGGGAGCATGCCGCTGTAGGTCACGACCGGAAAGTTGGAGACGCAGGTCAGCCGCGCCCCCTCGATCGGCTCCATCCGCCACATCTTCAGGACGTGGGCGTTGGTGTGGCCGACGCCGAGAAGAACGACGTCGTGCTGGGGGAGGGAGTTCATACAACCAGATTACTTCGAGCGCCGCTGGAGCGCGCGTAGAGCCGCCATTGCTTCCTTAACTTTTAGCGAGGTCGCTCGCTGGAACCAGTGGGCTGCCAGTCGCCTGTTTCTCGCTACACCGGTCCCGTCACGATAGCACAAACCGAGTAGATAACACGCCCATTCGTCGCCCTGGCGCGCTGCTCGACGATACCACTGCGCCGCAGCTACGGGGTCCTTCTCTGTGCCTTGGCCGTTGAAGTAGCATACGCCGAGCGAACACTGGGACTGAAAGTCGCCGGCTTCCGCTGCGAGCGTTAACCAATGAAATGCCTTTTGTTCGTCCGAAGGAAAGTTCTCCTGACCGCCGTAGATTCGCCCGAGCCAGTGCATTGCCGCGACATTTCCACTGAGCGCTGCGCGTAGATACCAACCAATGGCCAGTTTCCAGTTCTGCTTAACACCTTGCCCGCGACGGTACATGTGGGCGATGTTGAACTGAGCGGAGTTGTTTCCTTGCCGAGCCGCCTTGCGGTACCACCGAAGCGCTTCGGTCCAATCGCGTTTCACCCCTCGTCCATAAAACAACGCGTGGCCGAGCGAAAGCTGAGCCTCGTCGTTTCCTTGAGCGGCCGACAGGCGAAACCACTTGATGGCCTCGCTGAGGTTTCGTTCAACGGACCAGCCGTCACGATACGATTCGCCAAGGAAATTCTGAGCCTCGGCATGTCCTTGCTCGGCAGCCTTCAAGTACCAGCGGATGGCCACTCGCTTTTTTTTCGGCGGATCGAAGTCGTAGGCGCAGCCAAGATCGAATTGGGCCTGTGGATCCCCGGCGCGTGCAGCCTGGATCAATTCAGGAGGGCGGGACATGGGATCACGAACGGTTGTCGCAGCCTATCGGCATTGTCGCCGTCGACGAGGCGGAGTCTGCTGGTTATTGTGTTCCCCGGCGGAGCCTGGGGACCAAGTAAGGCTACGGCAATGCCAACAATCTCTGCACCGCATCCAGCAGCTTGTCCATCGCGAATGGCTTGCGGAGGTATTCGTTGACGCCGAGCATCTCCGCGTACTGCTTGTGCCGGCTCCCTTCGTTGGCGGTGATCATGATCACCTTCACCGGCAATTCGAGCTGCCGCAGCTTTTCCAGCACCAGAAAGCCGCTCCGCTTGGGCATCATCATATCCAGGATCACCAGGTCGGGATGGTCGTGCTCGGCCATCGCCAGCCCCTGATTGCCGTCGCGGGCGATGAGCACGTCGTACCCCTTGGCGTCCAGCGACGTCTTCACGACCTCGATGATCTCCGGATCGTCGTCCACGATCAGGATGCGGCTGGCGGCGGACTGGTCCTTCGTCTTTTCCTTGGCCATCAGCGGATTATCCTCAGGGTCAGGCGATTTGTCGGCTTTCGCTCCGCGAAAGAGCGTGCTTTCGCGGAGCGAAAGCCGACACTGCGGCACTCGCGAATGCCGCGGTAAAGCATTAGCTTACTGGATGAGGTAACCGGCGCGAATCTGGCCGGAAATTGCCCGTAGGGTGGGACAAGGCCGCCTTGGCGGGCGCCGGCCCACCATGACGCAGCGCTGATTCCGGTGGGCCGGCGCGTGCCGAGGCACGCTGGTCCCATCTATGGCACGACTGTGGTCAATGGGTGGTGGTTGTTTTGCGGAACCTTGTCGGGAGGTGCGGCGCGTCGCGGCCAGTGGCCCTGGAGGGCCGGAGTCCACGAGGTTGACACGAGGGTCACGCTCCACCAT
>DATKDU010000345.1:0-4260 GCA_035512595.1 Pirellulaceae bacterium | reverse complement strand
CAAGAAGACGGGCCGGGGGATCAACCAATATCCCGACGCCTATCTCTTTGAAGAGCTGGGACTGCTCCAGCTCACCAGCTTGCGCAAAGAGCAACTCCGTGGGCGAAACGCGTGAGAACCCATGTCCGAGAGCCGGATGCTGGAAATCCGCCTGTCCGGTTCGATGAGCGGGAAGTGGAAACGGAGCATGGTGGCGATACTGTGACACTCGCAAACGAAAGAGCGAGCACCAGGGAATACAAACTGCCACCTAAAACACCGCGCCAGTTCTCGACTCTACTGCTTGTGATTTGGTAATTCCTCAAATCATATTCATCCGGCTCCGCACCTTCCGCTTGGCTTTGGCGCACTCCTCGCAGACGCCGTTGATGATCAGCCGGTGGCTCGTCACGCGGAAGCGGTGCTGCCGGGCGACTTCGTCCCGCAGGCGGATCACCTCGTCGCTGGTGAACTCGTACAGCTTGTTGCACTCGGTGCAGTGCATGTGGTCGTGCTGCGGATAGCCATAGTCGTGCTCGTAGACCGCCCGGCCGTTGAGCACGAACCGCCGCAGAAGCCCCGCATCGACGAACTCGTTCAGCGTTCGGTAAACCGTCGGCCGGCTGACGTGCCCCTCCTGACCCGACCGCGGAAGTTGATCCATGAGTTGCTCGGCATCGAAGTGCTCGTGCCGCGAGAAGACATGCTCAACCAGCGACAGCCGCTGCGACGTGACCCGCATGCCGCGGCTCTGCAAAAACTCGACGAACCGGTCGCGCGGCGACAGCGCCACAGGCACGCTACCCAGTGATTCTTCCTGGCTCATGGCTTCCCCCGGCTGGCTTCCTGCTGGCGATTATTGAGACTCAATTGGCCGCTTTTGGCTGGATTTTACGGCCACTCGACCGAGACGATTGTCTCAATAAGATTCTATGCCCCGCGGGACAGATTTTCAACCCAACTTGTGGTGCACTCGCTCCGCGAGTGCATATTGCCGCTCGCGGAGCGAGCGGCCTACCTTTACGCCAACGCCTGCCGCAAATCCTCGATCAGATCCTCGGTGTTCTCGATCCCGCACGAGATGCGAATCATGTTGTCCGGAATGCCGAAACGGCGGCGGTCCTCTGGAGACACTTCGTAGTAGCTCATCACCAGCGGCTGCTCGATCAGTGATTCGACGCCGCCGAGACTCGGGGCAATGCGAAAAATCTTCACCGCATCGACGACATTCGCCGTCTGCTTCCAGTCGGCATTCTTCACGAGGAATGTCACCAGTCCGCCAAAGCCCCGCATCTGCCGCGACGCCACATCGTGATAAGCGTGCGACTTGAGCCCCGGATAGAAAACCTTTTCGATCCGCGGGTGCGACTCCAGGAACTCCGCCACCGCCTGGCCGTTGGTGTTGTGCCGCTGCATCCGCAGCTCAAAGGTCTTTAGCCCCCGCTCCAGCAAATAAAAATTGTGGGCCGAGTTGATCGACCCCATGATGCCACGAAGCTTTCGCACCGGCTCGAGCTTTTCCTTTTGCCCAATGATCACGCCGGCGAGCAGGTCGTTGTGTCCGCCGAGGTACTTAGTCGCCGAGTGCAGGACGTAGTCGATGCCGAAGGACAGGGGCTGGAAGTTGTACGGCGTTCCCAGCGTGGCGTCGATCAACGTCTCGACCCCGCGGCTCTTGCCCAGCTCGGCGAAGCGGGCCAAATCAACGCAGCTCAAATGCGGGTTCGTCGGCGACTCGCTCACCAGCAGCTTCGTCTTGCCCGTGATGGCCGCGGCCATCGCGTCGTAGTCGCACGCTTTGACCTGCGTCGTCCTCACGCCGAATCGCGAGAGGTGCTTCGTGCAGAACTCCCGGCTGCGGTGATAACACTCGTCGAAAAACACGACCTCGTCGCCGGCATTGAGCTTCGTCATGAACAGGCCGACGATCGCCGCCATGCCGCTGGCGTACAGGATGGCGTCCTCGCCCCCTTCGAGAGCGGCCAGCTTCCGCTCGACGACCTTCTCCCCGCTGTGGCCGTAGCGGCCGTACTCCCCCCGGTCCTGCTTCTGCTCGATGTAGTCGATGACCGCCTGCGTGCTGGCAAACGAGTAGGTCGCCGCGCAGACGATCGGGTCGGTGAGCGAATGCAGGGCCTTTTGCCGCGCTTCACCGGCGTGGACGGCCAGGGTGGAAATGCCGGCAGGGCGATTGTTTTCAAAGGACGACATGCAACATCTCCGGCGGGAAATTGCATGCCGCGGTCCGCGCGACGAAATGACCGTCGGCGGGAAAGAGCGGTCCGGCATTCCACCGGACCTGACCTCGCCGGCATTGCCGTGGTTTGGCAAAGGCGAGGTGGCTCTTTAGCAGTTGAAGGCTGCAAGCGGCCGCAAATCCCTAGGTCTGTGTATGGTAGTAGTGCGGAGGCGGGGATACAAGCGGCGGGGAAAAGTCTTACGACTTCGGCTACCTCCCCTGCGAGATGGCGACGGTTCCGCACTGTGGTGCAAAACCTGCGGCAAACATCTTAACAGCGCCTCTGATCGCGGCGCGAAATCCGTTGCGGCTGGCAGGTCGGGTGCCGCCAGTCTCGACAACTGGGGGACGGCACACGGATCTAGCCACTAGTCCTCCGCCTTCCCGTCCGCGGACATCTTCACGATCTTGGGATCGAACTGCGCCACGACCTCGACCAGGTCCTGCTGCTGCCGCATCACCTCGTGGATGTCCTTGTAAACGCCCGGCACTTCGTCCGCTCCGGCGGAGAGGACGCGCACTCCCTTCTGGGCAAGCTCCTTCTGGACCGCGCCGAAGGTGAACTGTCCCTTGGCCTGCGTGCGGCTCATCCGCCGGCCGGCGCCGTGCGAGGCGGAGTTGAGGCTGGCGGGATTTCCCTTGCCGCGGACGACGAACGCCGGCGTTCCCATCGAGCCGGGGATCACCCCCAGCACGCCCTTTCCGGCCGGCGTCGCCCCCTTGCGATGCACGATCAGCTCCCGCCCGCCATGCACTTCCTTCCAGGCGAAATTGTGGTGGTTCTCCACGCCGGCGATGATCCGCGCCCCGAGCAGCTTCGTCACCAGCCGGTGGATGACGTCGTGATTCGCGGCCGCATAATCCCCCATCAGGTTCATTGCCGCCCAGTACTCCTGCCCGGCCTCGCTATCGAGGTTGAGCCACGCCAGCCGGCCGAATTGCTCGTACTGCTTGGGCAAGCGAGTGCGGGCGATGCGGCTGTAGGTGTCGCAGACTGCCGAGCCGGTGCCGCGGCTGCCGGAGTGGCTTAAGAGGGCCACGTACTCGCCCGCATCGAGGTTCAGCTCTTCGTCGCGCACGGGGAGCGAAACCACGCCGAACTCGACGAAGTGGTTTCCCGAGCCGCTGGTGCCAAGCTGCCGGCGGGCCTTATCCTTGTGCTCGCGGGTCACGCGGCAGATCGTCCAGTCCTCGTCCAGGACCGCGTGGTCCTGCGGCGTCTCGTGCTCCGAGCCGATGCCGAAGCGCGTTCCCTTCTCGATGGCGTGGCGGCAGCGGTCAAAATTCCGCTCCAGCGTGCTCACCGGCACGTCCAGGACCGAGAGCTTCATGCGGCAGGCGATATCGACGCCGACGGCATACGGCACGACCGCGTTTTCCAGCGCCAGCACGCCGCCGATCGGCAGGCCATAGCCGACGTGCGCATCGGGCATCAACGCCGCCCCGCGGGCCAGCGGCAGCGCGCAGGCCTGCCGCATCTGCTCATGCGACGCCTGGTCGATGTCGGTTCCCCAGGTCTGGTACGGAATCGGCTCAAAGACGCCCGCAGAAGTCCCTTCGCCGCCGCTGCGGGCCGCGACCAGCTCCCGGGCCAGTTCGCCGAAATGCGCATCGGCGACGAAGTCCTGCGAATTGGTCAGGAGCTTCTTCAGCGTCTCCTTGAGCTCGCCCCCGCGCAGCAAGTCCTTGGCGGCCGACTGGATATTCTCCAGCGCCGTGCGAATGCTGGCCTGCGGCACTCCCAAATCGCGAAGCTGGCGGGGGTTCATGGGTTGGTGAGTGGTGAGTGGTGAGTGGTGAGTGGTGAGTGGTGAGTGACAATGAGTTTGCGGTCGAGGTTCGGCGTCGCCGGCAATCACTTCTGTTTGTAAGTCGCTCCCGGCAAGCGTACAATCACGGGCGGCTGTAATGCGCAGATAGAAATGTCCCCATAAGGCGCAGATAGAAATGTCCCCATAGACAATCACCTCCAAAGGAGGTGGTCATGGAGACATTGTCGATGAGTGGCAAGGAGCGGAGGCGGCTGGAGGTGCTGAGTCGGG
>DATKDU010000344.1:0-20821 GCA_035512595.1 Pirellulaceae bacterium | reverse complement strand
TGTTCCGGCGGCTTACTCTGATGATCCAGTTTCAGTTTCAACACACGATCGTCTCGATCGACGAGTTTTCCAAATTCTTTGTGGAGCAACCTCGCGACAGCGGCAGCCTGCTGGCTGAAATCTGAAAAGGCGCGAGTCGTCTTTCCCCCTCCACCAGTGGACCGCGCATTAAGCGCGGCATATGCTCGCGCCGCATACGCCCTCCCCGCCAGCGACCGCGCCCGCTCCGAATCCGATTCGCTCGCCACCTGGATCGCCTGCTCGCGCGTGAGCTTCCGCGCCGCCGCTTCACGCCATGGCCCGTGTGGCGACGACAATGCTTCGATGGTGTCTTCCGGCCGGCTGGGCTTGGGCGGTTTCTTGGCCGACAAGCGCCACACGCGCCCTTTGCCGTGGAGCGTGTACGACTTGTCCACCCAGTCGCTGAAGTAGAGCGAGCCATCGGGGGCAAGCGCCATGCCGACGGGGCGGAAGTTTTCGTCGCCGCGGACCACCGGCTGCATCTCGGCGGAGAACGAGGCCCCGCGCGGTTTGAGCTTGTAGCGCTCGATCCGATGATCGCCCCAGCTCGTCACGAGCAAGTCGCCGCGATATTCCTCCGGCAGATTGTCCGACTCGTACGCCACCACCGCACACGGCGCTTCGCCAGTGCCGGCGACCATCGGCAATGTCCCCGGCAGCTCGCCGTTCCAAGCCGTGAAGGGATGGACCCCCTTGCGGCCGTTGCGATAGCGATAGCCGTAGTCGCCACCTTCCACGATGTGCAAGAGGCGGCACGGCGGACGCGAATCAGGATCGTTATCGACGGCAAACAGCCGCCCAAAGCAATCGAAGCCGACGTGAAACGGATTCCAGAACCCCGTCGCCACCCGCCGCAAGTGTTTCCCCTCGGCAGAGCAGCAGTAGATGTTCCCCCCTTCGCCGCCGCCGCTAAGCGTTGTCCCGTCGGTGCCGATCAGCTTGTAATCGGCCCCCAGATTCTCGCCGAACCCAAAATAAACGTTCCCCGCCAGGTCGAATGCGAACCCCGACAGGCCGTTGTGCGGATAGTCCCCCTTGGTGTCGAGCCAGGCGATCTTCTGCCGCTCCTCGAGCGATTGGTCCGCCTTGCCGTCGCCATTCTTGTCGGTCAGGCGGAAGACTTCGTACCGCGTCGCCACGTAGAGCGAGTCGTCGTGGTAGACGGCCATGTTCATCGTGAACTTCGTCCCCTCGAAAAAGACGCTCGTTTTCCGCGCCTTGCCATCCGGGCCGAAATCCTCCAGCAGCAGGATCCGGTCGTGCTTGGCCCGCTTATACCCCTCGGGCGGAAAGTGCGTGTTGCACTCGATGACGAACACCCGCCCCTTGGAATCCACCCCAATGCCCGTTGGCGTAACAACTTCGGGATCGGAGGCCACAAGCTGGAGCTGAAGCCGATCATCCAAAACCCGCGGCATTTCCACATCGGCGGCATCAGCGGCCAGGACGGCGAGCAAACAGGCGGCAGCAACATTCATAAACGACTCTCCCTTGGCTGCCGATTCTAGCCTCCTTCGTCGGCGGCTGCGACATTGCCCCGCGCAGGTGCAATCGGCCCTCCCGGACATTAGAATGCCCCGGTTCACCCAAAACGTTGACAACTCAGGAGCCTGTCATGTTTCGCACCATCCTCTCCGCCGCGGCCCTGCTGCTGGCGTCGGCCGCCGCGGCCCAGGAGTTCAAACCCCTCTTCGACGGCAAGTCGCTCGACGGCTGGGAGCAGCACGGCGGGAAGGCGAAGTACCAGGTCGAGGACGGCGCGATCGTCGGCACCAGCGTCCCCAACACGCAGAACACCTTTCTCTGCACGACCAAGGAATACGGCGACTTCATCCTGGAGCTGGAGTTCAAGGTCAGCCCCGAGCTGAACTCCGGCGTGCAGATTCGCAGCCAGGTCTTTGCCGAGGAGCGGGAGATCGAGGTCGAAGGGAAGACGCGGAAGGTTCCCGCCGATCGAGTCCACGGCTATCAGGTCGAGATCGATCCGTCGGAGCGGTCGTACTCGGGGGCCATTTACGACGAAGCCCGCCGCGGCCGGTTCCTGGCCGATCTGAAGGACAACGAAGCGGCCCGCAAGGCGTTCAAGCAGGGAGAGTGGAACAAGTTCCGGATTGAATGCCGCGGGGATTCGATCAAGACCTGGATCAACGACGTGCCGGCGGTGGACCTCAAGGACGACTGGACGGCCAAGGGGGTGATCGGCCTGCAAGTTCACGGCGTCGGCGGCCGCGAGGACCCGCTGGAAGTCCGCTGGCGGAACATCCGGATTGCGGAGCTGTAGCGGTAATTAGAACTGATCGGGCGAGCGCACTATCAGCGACCAGAGATGTTGAAAGGCTCCGGACCTTACCGATGGGGAGCGTTTTGTTTTTTGTCACAGAGGCACAAAGGCGCAGAGGCACAGAGCAGAGATCGAGAAAATGCTGCTCCGTGCCTCCGTGCCCTTGTGCCTCTGTGCGAGAAACAATTACGCCAGCCATTCCGCCGGCTTAGCGATTCAGAGATTGCGGGGCCAGCGCGAAATTCCATTAGGAGCTTAAGCCATGTCTCACCCCACCGACCGACGCCAATTCCTTCAGACGGCATCCGCGGGGGTGCTCGCGGCGACCGCGGTCAGCGGTGCTGCGTCCGTGATCGCCAAGGCACCGAGTGACCGGGTCAGGTTCGGCATGATCGGCTGCGGCGGACGCGGCGGCCACGTCACGCAGCTCTTTCGCGGCAACCCCAACGTCGAGCTGGCCTACGTTTGCGACTGCGACGCCCAGCGGCTGGCGACTGCCGCCAAGAGCTTCGGCGTTCCCGCCAAGGGGGTCGTGACCGACATGCGGCGGATGCTCGACGACAAGTCGCTCGATGCGGTCCTCGTCACCACGCCGGATCACTGGCATTCGCCGGCATCGATCCTGGCCTGCGAGGCGGGAAAGCACGTCTACGTCGAAAAGCCCATTTCGCACAACATCCGCGAAGGGCGGCTGCTGGCTGATGCTTCGGCGCGGAACAAAGTCCACGTCCAGCACGGGACGCAGTGCCGCAGCACGCAGATGATGATCGATGCGGTGCAGCTCCTGCGTGAGGGACTCATCGGCACGGTGCTGGTCGCCAAGTGCTGGAACATTCAGAAACGGGGGTCGATCGGCCGCGGGCAGGATACGACGCCGCCGCCAGGATTCGATTACGACTCATGGGTCGGCCCGGCGACGATGGTTCCGTATCGCACCAACCGGGTCCACAACCGCTGGACCTGGTGGTACCACTTCGGCACCGGCGACATGGGAAACGACGGCGTCCACGACATCGACTACACCCGCTGGGGGCTCGGCGTCCAGACGCATCCGACGAAGGTCGTGGCCCTCGGCGGCAAGTACGTCCACGACGACGACCAGGAGTTCCCCGACACGCAGCAGGTGACGTTCGAGTATCCGGAGGGCGGCAAGGTGGGCCAGCAGCGGATGCTCATTTACGAGCAGCGGCTGTGGAGCACCAATTATCCGCACAACGTCGATAGCGGGGCCGAGTTTTACGGCACCGACGGGCAGATGTTTTTGAGCCGCCGCGGCAAGATCCAGGTGATCGACGGCAAGAACAAGCCCAAGCAGCTCGACGTGAAGCCGCAGGGTCAGGACGACGCGGCCCACGTCCGCAACTTCCTGGCCGCCATTCGCGAAGGGGCGAAGGTGAATGCCGACGCTTTGACGGGGCACCTGTCCACGTCGCTGTGCCACTTGGGGAACATCGCCACGCGGCTGGCGCGGTCGCTAGTGTTCGATCCGCAGACGGAGCAGATCGTCGGCGACGAGGAAGCGAACAAGCTGGTGCGGCGGGAGTATCGCGAGCACTGGGGGCGGCCGAAGGAAACGTAGCCGAACGCGAACGGGGTCGGCGAGTCGTTTCGGGCCCACGACCGTCCATTGCAACCATCGTTGGCCCGAAACGACTCCCGACCCCTTCGATCCCGGAAAATGCAAAATGATCATTGCAAAATGCAAAATGCAAAAGTCGGCAGTCGCGATGCTGACTTTTCTCCTTGTCGGAGTTTCGATGTCAACGAATCGTGCGCAAGAACAGTCGCGCCCCAACATGGTCGGCGCGTACGGCCCGTGGTTGTCCGAGAAAGTGCTCGGCGACGGCCCGGCGAAGCTATCGTTTCGCACGGGGAAGTTCAAAACGCTCGATGAATGGCGGCAAGCGGGCCGTGAACGGGTCTGGGAGTGCATGGCGCCGGTCGATCTGGGGGGCAAGCCCGAAGTGCGGGTCGATTCGACGCACGAGTTCGACGGCCTCTCCGTGGAACGCTTGTCGTGGCAACTGCCGGGCGGGCCGCGAACCGAGGCCCTGTTCCTCAAGCCGGCCGGTGCGAAAGGCCGACTGCCGGCGATTCTGGCCCTGCACGATCATGGCGGAAATAAATTCCTCGGCTGGCAGAAGATCGCCCGCGATGGCGAGAAGCCGTGGGAGATCGTCGTCAAGCATCAGGACGGCTACTACGGCGGGGTGGCTTGGGCCAACGAAATCGCCAAGCGGGGCTACGCGGTACTGGTCCACGATACGTTTCCGTTCGCCAGCCGGCGGGTCCGCGTGGCGGACGTGTCGGATCGCGTCAAGCAGAATGGCGTCGATCCCGAGGCGGACGACGAGGAGGGAATCCGGCGGTACAACGCGTTTGCCGGCGCGCACGAGCACATCATGGAGAAAAGCCTGCTCAGTGCGGGCACGACCTGGCCGGGGGTGTACGTCGTGGAGGATCAGCGGGCGCTGGACGTGCTCTGCGCCCGCCCTGACGTCGATCCGGCCCGCGTCGGCTGCTGCGGTTTGTCCGGCGGCGGAATGCGGACCGTGTTTCTCGGCGGGCTTGACGACCGCATCCGCTGCGCGGTGGCGGTCGGGTTCATGACGACGTGGCGCGAGTTTTTGCTCGACAAGTGCTTCACGCACACCTGGATGACCTATGTGCCGCTCCTCCCGCGCGATCTGGACTTTCCCGAAATCCTCGCCTTGCGAGCGCCAAAGGCCACGATGGTTCAGAATTGCAACGAGGACCAGCTCTACACGCTTCCGGAAATGAAGCGGGCCGATGTTATGATCCGCGAAACGTTCGAGAAAGGGGGCGCCGCCGACATGTACCGCTGCAACTTTTACACGGGCGGGCACAAGTTCGACCTGGAGATGCAGAAAGATGCGTTCGAGTGGTTCGATCGCCATCTCCAAAGCGCTTCGGCGAAATAGCCGAGGTCAGATGGCAGAAAAATTAGGGGCAGAAAGATTGGGCACTTTGATTTTCGCTGCTTTCAGACATTGTCTTAAGCTAAGCACTCGTCTCCTCAATTTTTCTGCCCTCCATTTTTCTGCCTCACCCTGACATGCGTCCGTCATTCACTTTCCCGCAGTTCATTTTTGTTATTCTTGCCTGTCATGCGGCTGCGACTGCCGAGGAGGTTCGCGTCACCGATCGCGACGAGTTCGCCCGCGCTTTGGCAACGGCCAAGCCGGGAACCACGATCTTTGTCGCTCCCGGCACGTATCGCGGCGGCCTCAGTCGCGCCGGCCTGCGCGGGACGAAAGACCGGCCGATCGTGATCGCGGGGAGCGACCCCAAGAACCCGCCGGTCATCGAAGGCGGGGGAAATGCCATTCAACTTTCTTCCCCGCAGCACGTCGTTCTGCGCGACTTCATCTTCAGCAAGGCCACCGGCAACGGCCTGAACATCGATGACGGCGGCGCTGACGTCGATGCGCCGGCACAACACGTCGTCCTCAAAAACCTCGTCGTTCACGACGTCGGCCCCGGCGGCAATCGGGACGGCATCAAGCTCTCGGGCGTGAGCAACTTCCGCGTGGAGAACTGCCGCGCCCTGCGGTGGGGAAGCGGCGGCTCGGCCATCGACATGGTCGGCTGCCATGATGGAGTCATCACGGGCTGCACGTTTGCCGAGGCCACCGGCGACGGGGCCAACGGCGTCCAGGCTAAAGGGGGCAGCAGCCAGATCGTGATCCAGCGCTGCCGCTTTGAAAATGCGGGCGGGCGGGCGGTCAACCTCGGCGGGAGCACGGGGCTCCCTTACTTTCGGCCCCGTGATGCAAAGTACGAGGCCCAGGACATTACTGTCGAGGACTGCACGTTTCTCGGAGGAATGTCGGCAATCGCCTTCGTCGGCGTCGATGGGGCCGTGGTGCAGCACAACACGATCTACAGGCCCACGCGGTGGGCGATTCGCATCCTTCAGGAGAGTACGGCCGACCGTTTCGTCCCCTGCCGCAATGGCCGCTTCGTGAAAAACATCGTTGTTTTCCAGGAGGACGAAGCGCGGCAGATCGTCAACATCGGCGGCAACACGGCGCCGGAGACGTTTGAGTTTGCGGCCAATCATTGGCATTGCCTGGACCGCCCGGCGAATACGCAGCGGCTGGTGCAACTGCCGACGCCCGAGAAGGAGGGCATTTACGCCAAGCCGCCGGGATTCAAGGACGCGGCCAGCGGCGAACTGCAAATTCCAGGTCGCAAGTCGGAAGATGCGGGTGTTCGCGACGAGTCATGACTTCAGCTCCCGCCGCAGCAACAGCGCGACCAGCTCGACACGCGTGTGGACCTCGAAGTGCTTGTAGATCGCCTTGAGGTGCGTGTGGACGGTGTGCCAGCTCCGGTCCAACTGCTGGGCAATGGCTGCCTCGTCGCAACCCTGGAGCACGAGCTTGAGCACCTGCTGCTGGGCCCGCGTCAATCCCTCCACGCTGGGGAGCGGACCGCTGCCAACGGCGGCGGCAAACGTGCTCTCTCCGTCGATCGACCCGGCCGGGATGATTGCCGTCGAGCAGAGCATGCAGGTGACCGAGCCAAAGCGAATCCGGTCACCCAGGTACGCTGCCGCTTCGTTCGCCGCCGGCTGCTCGTTGACAAACGTGCCGTTCAGACTGCCAAGGTCCCGCACCGTCGCACCCTCGCTATCACACGACAGCAAGGCGTGCCGCCGCGAAAGGGTGAAGTCTTTGATCAGCAGATCGGCGCTCCGCGACCGGCCGACGACATAATCGCGCGGCTCCAGTCGGAACGGCAGATTGCCGGCAATCGAACCGGTGCAAACCAGCCACATGGCCGCGGCTCCATTTTTCACCGGGGGCGTGCGAAGGGAGCCCCCCCAATAGATAGTCGCAATCGGCGGCTGAAAGCGGACATTTCCGAATCACTTTTCCGGAAATTCGCCGATCGGGCTACCGGCAGCCGGTGCAAAACGCTAGCGCCGCTTGACCAGCGTGATCTCATTGCCGGCGTGGTTGAACTGCACCTCGTCCAGAAACGTGCGGATCAGCACCAGGCCGCGCCCTTCGCCCGAGATGAGCTGCTCGGGGGTGGACTGGGGGCCGGAAATCTCCCTCACGTTGAAGCCGGGCCCTTCGTCGCGGATCGTGATCCGCGCTTCCTCCGGCGTCAGCCGGGCGGTGACGAACACGTGCCGCTCGCGGTAGGGGGATGCCGCGCGGCGTCGGGCCAGCGCGCTGTCCGCTCCACTGCCGCCGGCCATCTCCGCCGTGGTCAGCTCGAGGTTGCCGTGGACCATCGCGTTCTCGAGCGCTGCGCCGATCGCTTTGCCCAGCCGTACGCGGTCGGCCCTGTTCACGATTCCCAGATCGGACGCGGTCTCCTGCAGCTCGGCCAACAGCGGTGCGATGAGGGACGGATCGCTGGCGAGCTCGTAGCGGACTTCGTACTCCTTGAGGCAGGATGCGATCCGCTCGTGGCAGCGGCCCCCATTGACGGCCAGCACCCCGGCAACGGCCTGGGCCAGGTCGGCCGCCAGCCGCGTTTTGGGGACAAAGTCCGCCGCCCCGGCCATCAGGGCTTTGAGCGCGATCTCCTCGCTGCCGTGCGCGGTGATCAGGATCACCGGGATGCTGGCGTACCGCCGCCGCATCTCCTCCACCAGCTCCAGCCCGTCCATTTCGGGCATGAGAAGGTCCGTAACGACGGCCAGCGGCGTCCGCTCCTCGAGGTGCTCGAGCGCCTCCAGCCCATTGGAGGCGAATTGCACGTGAAATCGCCCATCGCGCTCCAGCAGCTTGCCGGCCAGCCGCCGGTCAATCTCCGAATCGTCAACGACCAGGATGTGGGTCATGGGGAAGCTCCGAGGCGAATGCCGTGATCCCGATATTCTGGCCGCAATCGCATGTCCTTGACCACCCTGGGGAGGCGAGGAAGAATGACCAATGACCAAGCCCCAATGACCAATGGGGGAATATCTTACATTGGTCATTGGGGCTTGGTCATTGGTCATGCCGGAGTAACGCATGTCGGCCGCTGAAGACTCGGAGTTGTGCTGCGTGGGCAATGGCGAGCCGTATGCCGTCGGCATTGCCTCGGGATCGACGCCGCTGGCCGCCAACCAGGTCGATTTTCCCCGCATCGAGCGGGCGGTGCGCGAGATTCTGATTGCCGTCGGCGAGAATCCGGATCGCGAAGGGCTCCGCGAGACGCCGGCCCGCGTGGCCCGCATGTATGCCGAGTTGTTCGCCGGCCTGGCGGTCGATCCGCGGGCGCACCTGAAAAAGGTGTTTACGGAGACGTATGATGAGGTGGTCCTGGTGCGGGACATCAGCTTCTGCTCGATGTGCGAGCACCATCTGCTGCCGTTCATCGGCATGGCGCACGTGGCGTATATCCCCAGCGGCAACGTCGTCGGCCTGTCGAAGCTGGCTCGCGTGGTGGAGGTCGTTTCACGCCGTCCGCAGGTGCAAGAGCGGATGACGCAGGACATCGCCCAGATGATCGAGGAAGAGCTTGATCCCAAGGGGGTTGGCGTCGTCATCGAGGCGTCGCATAGCTGCATGACGATCCGCGGCATTCGCAAGCCGGGCAGCAGCATGGTCACCTCCGCGATGAAGGGGCTGTTCCGCAACAACGTCTCGACGCGGGCGGAGCTGATGAATTTGATTTACGGGAAGAGGCCTTAACGACGTGCCTTCCCTGTGGCTGATTCTCGTCGAGTTCCTCTTCCGCCTGACGTTCGGCGTCGCCGTGTCGATGGCGCTCACGCCCTCCAAACTGGTGACCAGCGGCTTCTACCGCATCCACCTGTGGGTCCTCATGGGGCTGATGACGTTTGCGTCGCTGGCGATCTGGGGGACGCGGCCAATTGAAATGGCCAAGCCGCTGTACGGTATTTGGGGAGCGCCGCTGATCCTGGCGGCTACGGCAGCCGTCGTCAGCTATTTGGGCGCCGTCATCTGGATGTACGAGCAGCATCGGGCCGGAAAGGTCGCCATCTGGATCGTTGCCGGTCTGGCGATTGTGGGTTGCCAGTTTCACTCGGTGTCTACTTCTCAGATTTCCCTCCCCTGGCTGATCGTCGATCGCGTCACCGGCGGCCTGGTGCTGGGCTCAATCACCACGGCCATGTTGCTGGGACATTGGTATCTCAACACGCCGACGATGAAGCTCGATCCGCTGCGGCGGCTGATCTGGCTGATCGTCTTCGCCCTTGTCTGCCGGATGATCGTCAGCGGCAGCGGTGCGTGGCTGGAAGGGGCGCGGCTGGCCGCTGCCGATTCGCTGACTCAGCAATGGCTGCTGTTTCTCTCGCTTCGCTGGCTGGCGGGGCTGATTAGCCCGCTGGGATTGGCGTGGATGACGTGGCAGACGCTGAAAATTCCCAACACGCAGAGCGCCACGGGGATCTTGTATGCCGCGGTGATCCTGGCGTTTATCGGCGAGCTGACGGCGCAGCTCATGACCGCGTCGGCGGCTTATCCGGTATGATCGAATAGTGTGGCCGACGCTGCCAGCGTCGGAGTGCGAATAGTGTGGCCGACGCTGCCAGCGTCGGAGTGCGTATTTCACCGGCCTACGGACGCTGGCAGCGTCCGCCACGGATGAACATCACCTACCGTTGCCCGAGCTGCCAGCAGACGACGCAGGCCGAGTTTGGCCCGCAGTCGCCGGCCATCGTCTGCGCCCGCTGCGGCACGCAGATCGAGATTCCCGCCGGCGCGGTGACCGCCGAGCGGCTGTCGCGGTGCCTCGTCTGCCCGAGCACGGAACTGTTCGTCCGCAAGGATTTTTCGCAAGCCCTGGGCGTGACGATCGTCGTCGTCGGCTTTGCGATCAGCTCGGTCTTCTGGTACTACCGAATGCCGCTATGGACCTACGGCGTCTTGTTCGCGACGGCACTGATCGACGTGGTGCTGTACGTCACGGTCGGCAACCTGCTGCACTGTTACCGCTGCCAGGCGCAGTACCGCGGCGTGCCGGGCCTTGCGGAGCACGAGCCGTTTGACCTGGAGACGCATGAGAAGCATCGGCAGCAAGTAGCGCGACTCGAGCGGGCAGAACGAGGCTAAAGCACGAAGTTACAATGTTCGAAACCATTCAGTGCCGCCCGTTTTGGTCATTCTGACCTTTTCGATTTCGTGCTTGTTTCGAATTTCGTGCTTCGTGCTTCGAAATTCTGCCCCGCGCTCGATTTTAGCTTTACCCACGACCCCCTATGGATCAACAACGCGAACGGACCCAGGCTGACCTCCGCGGGCTGATTGCCGGCGAGGTTCATTGCTCCGATCCGTACGTGCAGATGTACGCCACCGACGGCAGCATCTACCAGGTGCCGCCGCTGGGGGTGGTTCGCCCGCGCGGTCCGGCCGACGTGCAAAAGACCGTGCGGTATGCGGCCGAGCAGTCGCTGCCGATCCATGCCCGCGGGGCGGGGACCGGCCTGGCCGGCGAGTCGCTCGGCCCCGGCATCGTCATCGACTTCTCGCAGTCGATGCGGCGGATCCACGGTGCCAGCGGCGATACGGTCACCGTCCAGCCGGGGGTCGTTCTCGGCCAGCTCAACCGCTACCTGGCCGCCTTCGGCAAGCAGTTCGGACCCGATCCGGCCACCGGCGGCGTCACCACGCTCGGCAGCGTCTTGGCACTCGACAACTCCGGCAGCCACTGGCTCCGCTACGGCTCGGCCCGCAAGCACATCGTGAGCATGCAAGTCGTCCTGGCCGACGGCACGAGCTTTGAAGCGTCGCGGCATCCAGTCACCGACGACGGGAATGTCGATCCGGTCCCCAGGCGGCGGGAGATCGTCCGCCGGCTGGCGGAGCTGATCGATCGCGAGCGGGCGGTGATCAAGGCGCATCGGCCCAAGTCGCTGGTCAATCGCGCCGGGTATCACCTGTACGACGTGCTGGCAGACGGCCAGCTTGATCTGGCCCGGTTGTTGGTGGGGTCCGAAGGAACGCTGGCGCTAACCACCGAGGCCACGCTCCGCACGGAGCCGATCCCCAAGTATCGCGGGCTGGTGCTGATGTTCTTCGACAAGCTGGAATCGGCCGCTGCCGCTGCGCAGGACGCCGTAGATCTGAAGCTGGCCGCCTGCGACCTGATGGACCGCCGCATCCTGCGGCTGGCTCGCGATGTAGACCCGCGCTACGCGGCCGCCATTCCCCGCGATGCCGAGGCGATGCTGATGGTGGAGCAGCAGGCAAGCGAGCAGCGGGAGGTGATCGAAAGCCTCCAGCAAGTCGCCCTGCGCTGGCAGCGGAAGCGGCGGCTGGCGTTCAGCTTTCACCTGGCGCTGGCGCCGGAAGAATACGACCTGTTCCGCCGGCTGGCGCGGCGCGTCTCGCCGACCCTCTACCGCGTCGCCGGCCCCGAGCGGCCGGTGCCATTTGTTGAGGACATCGCGGTGCCGCCCGCGTCGCTTCCCGAGTTTCTTCTCAAGATGCAAAGGGTCCTTCAGACGCACCAGGTGACCGCGTCGTTCTTTGCCCACGCCGGACATGGCCAACTGCACATCCGGCCGTTCTTGAACCTCGCCGACCCCAAACATCAGCAGACGATGCAGGCCCTGGCCAGCGATCTGTACGAGGAAGTGCTCGCGGTCGGCGGCACGATCAGCGGCGAGCATGGCTGCGGCCTGTCGCGGACCTGGTTCGTCAAGCGGCAGTTCGGGCCGCTGTACGACGTCTTCCGCGAGGTGAAGCGAATTTTCGATCCGGCCAACCTGCTCAACCCGGGCAAGGTCGTCGCCGACGTGCCGCAGCCGCTGACGAAAAATCTGCGGCCGTCTCCCGAGGTAGAAGGGGTTTCATCCCGTTCATCCTTCGAGTCAGGTTCTTCCCCGCCACCCGAGCCTATACCGCCCGCGGGGAACGGAATGAATTCCGTACTACAAAACGAGGAACCAGCCGCCCCTGCCGGCCAGCCGCTGGAATTGCACCTGATCTGGAACGGCACGCTGTCGCCGACGGCCGACCGCTGCAACGGCTGCGGCCGCTGCCGCACGCAATCGCCCGACACACGCATGTGCCCGATCTTCCGCATCGCTCCGGCGGAAGAAGCGTCGCCGCGGGCCAAGGCGAACTTGATGCGGTCGGTGATCAGCGGCGAGTTGGATGCCACCGAGCTGACGCAGGACACCCTCAAGTCGCTGGCCGATCTGTGCGTCAATTGTCATCAATGCCGTCTGGAATGTCCGGCGGCCGTCGATATTCCCAAGCTGATGGTCGAGGCCAAGGCGCAGTACGTTGCGGCCAACGGCCTCGATACGACCGACTGGATCGTGACGCGGCTGGACCAGGTGTCGCGCTGGGCGTCCTTTTTCGGCCCGCTGGCCAATTGGGCCCTCCACAACCGGACGATGCGCTGGATCCTCGAAAAGACCGTCGGCATTGCCCAGGGGCGGAAGCTGCCGCGGGTGGCATCGTCGAGCTTCATGCGGCGGGCGGAGAAGCTGCGTCTGACCAAGCCGACGCGGCGCACCGGCGGCAAGGTGCTGTATTTCGTCGATCTGTATGCCAACTGGTACGACGTGCAACTGGCCGAGGCCTTCGTGGCGATCATGCAGCACCACGGCATTTCGGTCTATGTGCCGCCGCTCCAGCAGGCCAGCGGCATGGCCCGCGTCTCGCTCGGCGATGTCGAGCGGGCCAGGAAGATGGCCGCCCGTAACGTGCAACTCCTGGCCGACGCAGTCCGCCAGGGATACCAGATCGTCGCCACGGAGCCGTCCGCCGTGCTGTGCCTGACGCACGAGTATCGAAACCTGCTCGACGACGACGACGTGGCCCTCGTCGCCGAGAATACGAGCGAGGCCTGCACCTACCTGTGGCGAATGCACGAGGCGGGGAAGCTGGAGCTCGATTTCAAGCCGGTCAATTTAAGCTTGGGGTATCACACGCCGTGCCACTTGAAGGCCCTGGAAGTCGGCACTCCGGGCGAGCAGTTGCTCCGGCTCGTGCCGGGCCTTTCGGTGCGGCATATCGAGCGGGGCTGCTCCGGCATGGCTGGCACGTACGGCCTGAAGCGGGCCAATTACCGCAATAGCCTGCGGGCCGGCTGGGGGTTGATCCGGGCCCTGCGCGATCCGGCCATCGATCTGGGGACGACCGAGTGCAGTGCGTGTAAAATGCAGATGGAGCAGGGGACCGCCAAGCCGACGATCCATCCACTCAAAATCCTCGCGTTTGCCTACGGCCTGATGCCGGAGATCGACAAGCTGCTGACGGCCCGCGGCCAGGAGTTGACGGTGACATGATCGTGCGCGTCAAGCTGTTCGCGGTTGCCCGCCAGCGGGCGGGGATCGATGCGGTGGAAGTCGAACTGCCGGCAGTCGGTGCGACCGTGGCCGATTTGCGGAGTGCGATTGTCGAGCATTGTCCGGCGCTGGCCGACGTGCTGGCGCACGTGAAGGTGGCGGTCAACAACGACTATGCGGCAGACGGCACCGCGATTGACGCCAAGGCCGAGGTCGCGCTGATTCCGCCGGTGAGTGGAGGATAAGAGAATGACCAATGACCAAGTCCCAATGACCAATGAGGGCGGAAATCGGCTGCCATTGGTCATTGGGGCTTGGTCATTGGTCATTGGATTGCCATGATCGCCCTGACCCACGAGCCGATCGACTGCAATCGCGTCCTGGCCAGCGTCGCCAGCAACGACGTCGGGGCGGTCGTGTTGTTTTTGGGGACGACCCGCGAGTTCACCCACGGCCGGCAAACCGAGTCGCTGGACTACGAGTGCTACCCCGAGATGGCGGAGAAGAAGCTGCACGAGTTGGAGCACGAAGCCCGCCATCGCTGGCCCGTCATCGAGTGCCATATCGTGCATCGGCTGGGGACTTTGAAATTGGGAGAGGCCAGCATCGCCATCGCGGTCAGTTGCCCGCACCGCAACGACGCATTTGAGGCCGGCAAATGGCTGATCGACACGATCAAGCAGGTCGTACCCATCTGGAAACGCGAGAATTGGTCCGACGGCACGACCGAGTGGGTCCATCCGGGAATGGGAAAGCCTTGATAACCAAGCCCCACTGACCAATGCCGAGAAGTTTGCCTGTCCGCCCATGGTCATTGGGGCTTGGTCATTGGTCATTCAGAAGACGCTCACAACCAGCACGAATGTCGCGCAACGAACCACTTATCGATTCCTTAGGCCGCGTCCACAACAGCCTGCGGATCAGCGTCACCGACCGCTGCAACATCCGCTGCTTCTACTGCATGCCGGAGAATGTCCGCTTTCTGCCGCGGACCGAGATCCTCTCGTTCGAGGAGATTGAGCGTTTCGCGCGCGTCATGGCGAGCATGGGGGTCAACAAGCTCCGCCTGACTGGCGGCGAACCACTCGTCCGCCACGACCTGCCCGGCCTCATTCGCCGCCTCGCCGCCATCCCCGGCATTGACGACATCGCCCTGACCACCAACGGCATTCTACTCGAGGAGCAGGCCCTGGCACTGAAAGATGCCGGCCTGGCCAGGCTCAACATCAGCCTCGATACGCTCAGCGAAGAAACCTTCCGCCGCATTTCCCGCCGCGAAGGGCTCGACCGCGTGCTGGCCGGCATTCACGCCGCCAAGGCGGCCGGCTTTGCCAAGATCAAGCTGAATGCCGTCGCCATCAAGGGGCTCAGCGAGAGCGACATCGTGCCGCTGACGAACTTCGCTCGCCAGCACGAGATGGAAATGCGGTTCATCGAGTTCATGCCCCTGGATGCCGACGATAACTGGCAGCATGACCAGGTGTTAAGCGGCGCGGACATCCGCCGGCAGATCGAAGCAGCGATCGGGGCCTTGGAACCAACCGATCGCCCCGATCCGAGCCAGCCGGCGACCGATTTCGCGTTCACCGACGGCAGCGGCACCGTGGGCTTCATCAACCCGGTGACGCAGCCCTTCTGCTCCGATTGCAACCGCCTCCGCATCACGGCCGAAGGCAAAGTCCGCAACTGCCTCTTCTCCACCGTCGAATGGGATGCCCGCGCCATCCTCCGCAGTGGCGGCACCGACGCCGATCTCGCCCAACTCGTCCGCGACTGCATCCGCGCCAAAAAGCCCGGCCACGGCATCGACTCCGACCAATTCGTGAGGCCGCAGCGGGCCATGTATCAGATTGGGGGGTAAGTCGTCCTCCCACTGTAGTCCTCTCGCTCCGCGAGGGACACTGTGGTCCCAGGATTTGGAAGCGAAACTGATCGAGCTTGGCTAGAAAATCGAATTCAGCGATGACCCACGCGCATTTGTCAAATTCACGCGACCTAAAACCGACTCGCCCAATACTTCAGCACCCACCCCGAATCCGCCCAAGCCGTGAGACGACTAATGCGTTTCACCATCCGCGACCTCCTATGGCTAACCTTGCTCGCCGCCGTGCTGGTTGCGTGGTGGGTGGATCGGCAATGGCTGGTCCAAGAACTCGATTGGTGGTCGGGGGCTGTTGAAATCCGGCCGGAAGTATGGACAGAGTTTTGAGGAGTCCAAAAAGTGTTCCGGGCGAGTGGCACGTGCGAGCGGGGTTGAGAGAATTGGTTGCTCACGCTCGCCCGAACCGGCGTCAAACTCCGGCCCGATAACGAGCAAGGGTCGTGAACGACCCTCACGAGCGCGCGATATTGCGTTCGGCACTTGAGCGTCCGGCGCGGTAAACTGTTGGGCAAGGAGTCCCGCCCATGTTCCGGTTTCGGATCCGCGATTTGCTTTGGCTGACAGTAGTCGTGGCGCTGGGGGTCGCCTGGTGGCTGGAGCGCTTCAAACGAGACTACGCATACGAGCGGGCCATCAAGTTTGAGCATACCAAGCGCCTGGAGGCCGAGGAGAAGTTGACCAGTCGCCAGCAAATGCTAATTCAGTTGCAACGGACCCCTTGGGAAGTTTGCGGGTTCGCCAAGTCTGCTTCAGACGCAGAAGAGGAGTCGATCCACGCGAGAAAGGCGTCTCCGCCACAGTCTTCCGCAGACGCGCCATCCGCAGATGCCGCGGATTTGCCGGGCGATTAGCGATTCCAAATTAGTGGGCGAGGGGAACCGACGGCGGCGCTGCGCTGACCGGCCATTGAAGCCGCTGAGCGTCGAGCGCCGTGTCTAAAAAATGATCAGGAGCGCCACGCCGGCGACGATGGTCCACAACGCTGCCCAAAAGCCGAAAGCCATCCGTCCGAACAATCCGCCGATCGCTGCGCCTGCGAACAGGCCGCTGACAGCCATTAACAATGCCTGCAACCAATCACTGTCTAGCGATTCCGGCAGGCGAAATGCCTGAGCGGCACAACCAAACGCCGCCGCGAACCAGAACACCTCGATCAAGAGGTACTTCAAAGAAAATTGTCGCGGACGATGCATCTCCCGATTCTACCCACTGGCCGGTGTCTTGCGCTCGCGCTCGCCGCCATCCCCCCGCGCGGTACACTGGCCACTGAGGAGCTTGGCCATGTTTCGCTATCGCCTCCGCACGCTTCTGATTGCCGCCACTCTACTGCCACCGTATTTCAGCGTTCTCTGGTTACTCATCGCCCCTAAGCCGCAACAGGTGGAAAAGACACCGCCAATCATCCAACCCAGTTCCCCGCCAGTTTGGAGCCTTGAGATTCAAGTCTTGCCGTATGTAACCGGGGATCGCGAGGAACCGAGTCCCAGTGATCCGATGGACGCGGAGGAATGAACCCATCATGCGTTTCACTATCCGCGATCTTCTCTGGTTGACGTTGCTCGCAGCCGTCGCAGTCGCTGCCGAACACCTGGTCCGATCAACCGCTGCCGCTGAAAACGACGAAACGCCCTCGCAGTTGTTGGCAGGAGAAATGGGGACATTCTACTTTTACCAAAGTAGAATGTCCCCTTTTCCTCGCCCTGAGCGTCCGGCGCGGTAAACTGTCAAAATACCCACTTGATCGACGTCTGGCGTGATGGCTGGATCACTCGCGGGTCCGCACGTGCAAGATGCAACGTGCCACACTTCAAGCCGTGCCACCCGCCCGTAGAGTTGACTGCACCAGACGGAAGAAAAAGTCTTTTGTTAGGGTCACGCTAATGCGTTTCTCCATCCGCGACCTTCTCTGGCTAACCTTGCTCGCCGCCGTGCTCGTCGCGTGGTGGGTGGATCGGGGGCGTCTGGTCAAAGGGATTTCACGGCTGCAAAACCCTTATCTCCAGCCATTCGGACATTCTCGTGGGATTCGTGACATCGCGCTGCCTAAACGTGCGGCCCCAGCCAAGAATCTGCGCAGCAAGTAGGCCGGAAACCAATCGGGATCGGGGAGTGGCACGTGCGAACGGGACGGAGAGAATTGGCTGTTCACGCTCGCCTGACGCGGCGTCAACGCCGGGCCGATAACGAGCAAGGGTCGTGAACGACCCTCAAAAGCGCGCGATATTGCGTTCGGCGCTTGAGCGCCCGGCGCGGTAAACTGTTGGGCAAGGAGTCCCGCCATGTTCCGGCAAAATCTGGTCTTCATCGGGTTGGCGTTGATTTCAGGACTGGGCATTATCGCGGCAGCCGTATGGATATTGGCACCGATTGTGAATTCACCCCGGTCAATCGAATTCGTTGTGCCAGACGACCACCGGGACTTGATCTGCCTTGTGGAGGATACCCAAGGCACGACTATCCGGCGGGACCAGCGGGGCATCTATCGACTGATTATTCCGCAGTCGGGTCGCCTCGCGGTTGCAAACCTTGACATCTTCCGCGAATGGCACCACACTTCGTGCGTTACCAGCGGCGGGACCAAAGTCCCGGTGGCCTCATCGGACGAGACCCCGGTTCATCAAGGAACCGTTGCGTTGAGACACGTGTTTGATGCTGGAAACGGGACGGGCGGCCAAGATGCCTATTATGTCATTGGAACAGAGCAGGACAGGCGGAAGGCGGAGACGTCGATATTGGCCACCACGCCAATTCGCTTCCGCGATTAGTTCGTGAAGTTCCGCGCGTTGCGGACGCGGCTATCTCATGTTTGCCGAGAGGGCGTTCTGCTCGCGCAGCGAGTCGCCCCCCGGCCGGGTACACTGGCGGCAGAGGAACCCGCCCATGTTCAAGTTCACGCTCCGCGACTTGCTCTGGCTGACGGCGGTCGTTGCGCTGGGGGTGGCGTGGCTCGATCAGAAAATCAAACTGGGGGTGGCTGAGTCGCAAGCGATGCAGAGCGGAGCCCGCCTTTCGTGGCTCGTTGACCACATGGCAAGCAAGGGATACCGAATCGACTGGAACGAATCTCAACCAGCCGCCGGCTGGTTTGTCAGACCGTCGATTCCGGCCGCGCCCAATGTCCCAGCACCCGCCCCAAACCTGCCCACCGATTAAGTCCCAATGCGTTTCACCCGCGACCTTCTCTGGCTTACCTTGCTCGCCGCCGTGCTCGTTGCGTGGTCGATCGATCGGGGCACCCCAAAAAGGTGCGAGGGGACTCTAGCAGGACGATGCCTCCCCAGCCACCGCTCCACCCGAGAGGCCAAGCTGTTTGCAAGCCAGGAGCCATGGTGCCAGAATGGGTTTGCGGCACTCCGATGGACATCCGCCGCGAACATCGTGGTTCACCTCGCCATGAGCGTCTCGTCACCAAACACGGCTACCGGCATCCTCTCCCTGTTAACAGGCCGCTGGCATGCGTCCAGCCGATTGGTAGCGGCAACGGCCCTAGCGTTGGTGGCCTTCTGCAACGTGCCGGGGCAGCACGTCAAGCGGATCTGGTACGAGGTCGGCCACCCATTTTACGTCAAATCTCAGTACGAGCATGGTTGGCCGTTCACCTATCTCGTGCGCGCCGTTCCGTATCCAGACCTCCCGAGCCCGAGCATTGTGTTTCTTTCCCCCGACATCACTATTCTTGGTTGCTTCACCCCGTGGGATGACGTGTAGGAGTTTCACCTCCGCACGCTGCTAGCCAATGGATGCATAGTCTTGTTGGCATCGCTTATCTGCGGCGTCCTATTTGAAGCCTGGCGACGAGCCAGAAAGCGTATCTGGCAGCTGCACCTGAGGGATTTGTGTGGCGTTACGCTTGTGGTGTCGGTCGTTGCGGCCTGGTATGTGCATCAGCAGAATCGCTACGCGGCGCAAGAGCGGACTTTTGATTCACCAGATATCGGCCTCGGCCCGAATCTTTGGGCAGAGCACCAAGAGGGTGGAGTTACGTGGCTGCGAATTATGTTTGGCGAGCCAACCTTTGAGTTTCTCGACCAGCCCTTGAGCGTTTCCGTATACGGAGGGTGGACGAAGCTTCCGCAGCTCACGAGCGCCCGAGAGGTGCACATACCCTTTCGTAGCACGACGGAGGAGCTAGGGTATCTGGCGAAAATGCCGCAATTGGAGGCTCTCAATCTGAACGATGACCTAGAGGCACCGGCAGACATGATCGTCGCCGAACTCCCGCCGCTTCCTCGGTTGCGAGGCTTATTCCTCTGTCAGCCGGTCAACCGCTGCCGCAGAATCGATCGGCTGGCTTCACTGGAGGCGTTGCGAATTACTGGAGAAGTCGATGACCAGACGATCCGAGAGATCGCCGCGCTACGGAACCTCCGGCAATTGAGGCTCGATACACTCCCGGAGTCTACCGATCTAATGTTCCTAAGATTGCTTCCTAGATTGTCCGCCGTCGATTTCTCCGGTCATACACTGAGCGCCGCCGCAATTCAGAACATCGGGCAGTGTCGCAGCCTCAAAGTCGTTTCCTTCTACATGTCGAAGGTTGAGGGCGGTACCATTCGTCATTTGTCAAAACTCGAAAACTTGGAAGACCTGGACCTCAGTTATTGCGAGGTAACCAGTCAGGACATCGCACCGCTGGGAGTTCTAGAACGACTGCGGATCCTGAACTTGACCGAAACGCAAGTCGGGGATCTGAGATTCGCCGCCACGCTGAAAAGCCTCGAAACGCTGTCGCTCTACGACACAGAGGTTACGGGAGAGGATCTCGCGCCGCTTGTCCCATTGAAGAAGTTGCACTCACTCGACCTCGGCTACGCCCCAGTCGGCATGGAAGGGCTCGAGTACTTGCGACAGATCAAACAGCTCAAGTGGCTATGCATTTCGGGGGTGGATCGGGACGAGGAAGAATCCTTCCAGGCGGCGCTGCCGGAATGTGCGATCATTTTCCACTAGTTGCGGAGGGTCGCACCGTCCGTGTGCCACTGGCTCTGCCAGTGCGGAATCGGGTACACGCCGTCCATTACCGATGAGCCGCCAGGGGCCTTTTGACAAGACGGGGCCCCGCGAAAACACGTACCATCGCCGCCGCGACCCATTTGGCCAGATCCTTGCCCCGGGGCTGGAATATTTGTATACTATACAATATCCTACCTATGGCGGATTGCCTGGCCGCGGCCGCCGGATTGCCGCCGCGGGAGGGGCAAGCTGGGCAGTTCGCCCCGGACGGACGAGAGCCGTCTGCGATGGTCTTTGAAAATTTGGGTATGCCTTGAAAAGGTGTTTGATGTTTTGCAGGTGCAAGTCCTGTCCGGCAAGGGTCGTTCCAGCCGGTAGCAACCGGAGCGGCGGTGGAGGTGACGAAACCGCCGGAGTCTCTGGTGTAAGGGTCGTTTTTGGCGACTTGGCG
>DATKDU010000343.1:0-4512 GCA_035512595.1 Pirellulaceae bacterium | reverse complement strand
CGTTACCTCGACCACTGGCGGCCGCTGATCCCCGGCGGCGCCGAGCACCACGGCCTTTGGGCATCGAACAAGCAGTGTCCGCTGACCCAATGCGGTCTCAACATCGTCGTCGTGCGTCACACCCGCCGCGAGCTGGGCACGCCCGTCAACCTCCACCGGTTCCGCCACGCCGCGGCGACCACCATCGCCATCCACGATCCGGAGCGCGTGCTCATCGCCAAGGACCTCCTGCACCACAAGGCGCCCGGAAGCGTCGAGCGACACTATAATCTGGCAGCCTCGCTGGAGGCATCGCGGGGCTACGCGCGGCTCCTTCAACAAATCCGTCAGAGGTCCAACAAATGAAATGCGAAGGGCTCAACCTTGCCAAGGTTGGGGTCGTGGGTTCGAATCCCATCGCCCGCTCCAGTTTTTAGACGGAAATCAATCAGTTAACGTAGGCTCGCTCTGGCGAGATTTTTTGCTTTAAGCACCGGGGAAGCATGGGGGAAGCGCGCGGACCCAAGTCGAGCCTTCGGGGCCGGCCCCAGCCACAAATTGCCGACGCCAGCGACAGGCACTTGCGCAAGGCGATTGCCTATAAGGTAATTCAAGTGCTCAGGAGGCAGGAAAAGCGGGGCGAGATCAGCGGGGCCGGGACACGGCAGGGGGCCGTTATCTGGCTATCAACGCCCATGACACCTACGCCGTAATATCGCTGCGCACCATTGTCAGGTTAAGGTGTCGCCGCTGCGGTTTGTTGATCTCCCCACCGTGGAAGCTTAACGGCAGTTCAGGTTGCTCAGCATCGGGCCGCGGCACAGGCGACGGCCTCCGGCGCCGTTTTGAGAACGCGGCGGAAGGCAGATGCTCCAGCGGCGGCAAGATCGGCGGATTAACGCCTTTGAACCATTCCTCTATTGCCACGATTTGAAGCTTCGGAATATCCGCATGGACAACGCGGGCATTTCCTACGCGGATGGCTTCTGTTCTCATTTTTGGACGCGGCTGTCGTGCCGCAAGTTCAACCACAACGCGGTCCGCCTCCAGCTTCATGCGCTCGCCTACAATCTCGCCAACTTCATGCGAGCCCTGACGTTGCCGAAGCAGGTGGAGCATTGGTCGCTGACCACCATCCGGGAGAAGCTGGTCAAGATCGGCGCTAAGGTCGTTGCTCATGGCCGCTACGTTACATTCCAGATGGCCGAGGTTGCGGTGCCGCGCGATCTGTTCCGGGACATCCTGCGGCGGATCGATCGACTGCGACGCCCTGTCCCGGCAATGGCCTGAACGGAGGGAAGAAACGAGCAAGAGCGGGGGAGTGGTGTGTCCGGATGAGGCGAAATCGACCCGGGATTCGGCCGCCGCACGTGGGCCGTCCGCCCTATCCGGCGCCGCTCGGGCTCGAGAACGGTTTATGGTTCCCCGATACGGCCTGTTCGGCTATCATCGGGGCAGATGTAGGAAGCCATCTGGGGAATATCGCTCAATTACACTCAGGATCCACTGGGAAACTCCTTCGTGCATGCCCGACTTGCCCATCGCGTTGTGCGCGAAGCCCGGATCCAGGCGTTCAAGCCTCCGCTGCTACAATTTCGCGGCGGCTTGGTACCGTGCTACGGAGACCCCAAGCTCCGGCAACGGCGGCGCGACAAGCCAACTGACTCATACGACGAAATTGCTGCCTACCCTCACCGGATGGGTGGTGAGTTCGTTTACGGCGGGCCAGTGTACAAAAATTTCGGACACTTCATGGCCGAAACGGTGCATCGGATCGTGCCGTCCAAGCTGCTGTATGGCGCGGCTCCATGGATCTTCGTCACGGTGTCTGGGAAGCACGGACTGGAACCATACGCCGCATTACCGACCTTCGTGCGTGACGTCCACGATCTGCTTGGCATCGGGGCTCGCGACTTGCGACTCGTCGGGCAGAACACCATCGTCGAGCAACTGTTCGTGGCCGAGCAAGGCTCGGAGCTTGGCCTCGGCCCCAAGCCGGGCTATTTGGATGATCTGAGTGAGTACGTGTTGCCGCGACTAGATGCACGGCACCGTTGGGATACGCGCCCCAAGAAGGTTTACGTATCGCGAGCTAGGAAGCGCGGCGGGTGTTTCCTCGGCGAACGCTACCTCGAGGAGCAGCTGGAGGCCGAAGGGTTTACCGTCGTACACCCGGAACTGCTGCCGGTTTCGGTTCAGATGGACCATTACCGCAAAGCAGAAGTGCTCATCTTCCCCGAAGGATCGGCGTGCCATGGGGTGGAGCTGCTGGGTAGTGGTTCACTTGGACGAACCTACTTGCTGGTTCGGCGCGAGAGAATGGTGCCGACTTTCGAGCGAATATTGCGCCCAAGGGCTACTGACTTTGCAACAAGTTCCGGACATTCGGTGATAGGTACGAAGTACGAGGATTCAAACCGGGAATCGAATACGAGATTGGCTGTGCTTGTCTTTGACGTGAACGAACTGGTTGCATTCTTTCGAACCAACAATATAGCAAGGCTGCCAACCTTCAGCGAAGAAGAGTACCTTAGCGCTGCGGAAGCGGACCTGCTGCGGTATCTGGGTGGAGGTGCTTATACCGCGAAAAAGAGGCTCAGCAGATTTGTCCGCAGACTGGCTTACGCTGTCTTCCCGGATCGGAAAATGGGCCGAGTTCTCCTTAAGCCGGGTGCGCGACGTGTGCTCAAAGAAGCGTTCCAGAAGCATGTAAAAGCAAAACGCCTCTAAGAGCTCCGGTGAACGGGGCAAGGCCTGTTCAGCCTCCGCCGCCGGACTCCACAAACCCCGAACACCACTGCAAAGCAGGTGCTGACTGTCCGGCCCGCGGCGGCGGCCCGTGGCGGGCGAAACGGCCCTGGCCAGAGGTTTGGACAGCCTGGAATGGTTGCGGCCGTCCTGGGGCTTCCTAGAGGCTCTTGCCTAAGCCCTTCGCGGCCTTAACCAGTTCGTCGCCCTGCTTGCGCATTTCGGTGATCCGTTCCGGCAGCCCGTCGCGCGCCTTTTTCCGGGCTCGATAGTCAGCAGCCCTCAACCGGTCAAACTCGCGCTTCCTCAATTCGCTGGTGCGGTTGGAACCGGCGAGGATCGAGCGCACGATGCGCTCGCCCAGGCCGGTCGCGATGCCAGCCACTGGTTCGCTGTGCGACGGGAGATTGCTCGGCGGATCGGCAAAGATGTGGGGCTGGACACGGCGACGCGGTACGTCGGCGGCTAATCGCTGTCCTCGCCAGTGCCGTAGAAGCCGCTCCAGAGGGCATCGACACGCGGGCCATTGCCCTGCACGTTATCGAAGCCAAGGGGCTGGACGCCAGCGACAGGCACTTGCGCAAGGCGATTGCCTACAAGCTGGTGCAGGTGTTGCGCCGGCAAGAGAAGCGGGGCGAGGTCGGCAGGGTCGGAAAGCGGCAGGGTGCGGTTATCTGGCGTAGCTAATCGCAGCTAAACTGCCGCACCGTCCGCATTAACCCCGACCACGCCCCACGCTTGCCCATGCAAGACGAAATCTGTGGAAATGTCGAGTGATTTGGGTTGACAGACGCTTAAGAATCAGGCTGGCGTCGTCATTGACCCCAACAACGCCCCACGCTTGCCCGCCGGCAGCGCTGCGCTATCCTGTCCGGGCCAGCATCGGCGTATGGTATTGCCATGCCGTTCACGCCCTACAAGACGAACCTCGACCCTGAGTCATTACGTGCTGCCCAGGACGCGTTCGACCTGGCTTGGGCCGAAATCCGCAAGGTGCCGGACGGCTGCGATATGCAACTCGCCCGCGACCTGCTCGCCAAGCTGATCATCGAGGCGGCGGTTGAGCAGGGCGAGCGCGAGCCCGAGAAGCTGAAAGCCTACGCGCTGGACGGGTTCAATCCGTAGCCTGCCACTCTCCGCACCAGCCAGCGACGTTCAGCGCCCCGATGCCTTCTGGCGCTCCTGCACAGATTTGGCGACAATCCTGCGCTTCACAGCGTTTTCGCCGTCGCGCGCCAACGCTTCCCAAATGTCGGCCATGTTCAAGACTTCGCGGCGGCGATCTCCCCTCAGGCCATTAGCCATTGCGCGACACTCCTTCGAATCGTCGGCATTCAAATGGACTTTTCATGTCTGGCTCTCACGTTTGCCCCCCGGCACGTTCGCTACAGCCGGAAACGCGTTTGCTTGCTATAGGTTCCGATTCTGTCAACGCTGCCGCGGCTCAGCATTCTCTAGCCGCCCCAGCAACTCGCGGAGCCTATCCGGAACCGGTTCATGGGCGACTTTGTCGAAGGTGGCCTTGATCATGCCCGCCAGGTGGCGGTTGTTGGACGAGTCCATCTGACGTGCCAAATCATCCCAGGTCTCGGCCATTTCTAGGGTCTGCTGCCGACGTTCCCCGTCGACGCCCTTGGCAAGAGCGCGGCATTCCTTCGCCTGCGCCCGACACTCGGATGCGCTTCTCATTGCTGGCCTCATACTCGCCGCAGCCAGTTAACTTGCCGGTGATCGGAAACGTTCCGTTCGATTTCGTACAATTGGTGCGTTTCCTACATAATGCCG
>DATKDU010000342.1:0-3648 GCA_035512595.1 Pirellulaceae bacterium | reverse complement strand
CCGCATCCCGCAGGAGGTGCCCATGCGCCGGATCGCCATCATGAATCAAAAAGGGGGCGTCGGAAAAACGACGACTGCCGTCAACTTGAGTGCTGCGCTGGCGACCGCCGGCAAGCGCGTCTGCCTGGTCGATCTCGATCCGCAGGCCCATGCGTCCCTCCACCTGGGGGTGACGCTCCGCGACGGCGAGAGCAGCGTGTACGACGTTCTCACCGGCGAGTTGTCGTTTGCCGACGTGCGGCGGCAGATCGACGAGCGGCTGTGGCTAGCGCCGGCCCATCTCGATCTGGCGGCTTCCGAAGTCGAACTGGCGGGCGAGGTCGGACGGGAAGTCATCCTCCGCGACAAGCTGGCCCAAGACACCGAGAAATTCGACTATCTCTTGGTCGATTGCCCGCCGTCGCTCGGCATCCTGACCATCAACGCGCTGACGATGGTCAGCGAGGTCTTTCTTCCGCTCCAGCCCCACTTCCTGGCGCTGCACGGCTTATCGAAGCTGCTCAAGACGATCGAAGTGGTCAGCCAGCGGCTCAATCGCGACCTGCGGCTTTCCGGCGTGCTCTTGTGCATGTTCGATTCGGGGACGCGGCTGGCGACCGAAGTGTCGAGCGACATCGGCCAGTACCTGAGCCGCGAGCGCACTCCCGGCTGTATCTGGGAGCATGCCCGGCTGTTTGAAACGCGCATTCGCCGCAACGTGCGGCTGGCGGAATCCCCCAGCTTCGGTCAATCGATCCTGCAATACGCGCCGACGTCGCACGGTGCGGAAGATTATCGGCACCTGGCCAAGGAAGTTCTGGCAATGAGCGTAGAACGGAATTCATTCCGTTCCGACGATGCAAAACGCGATCCACGCAGCGAGAACGGAATGAATCCCGTTCTACCTGCGGCGCAAAAAAAAGCGGCGTGACGAGGCCGTCGCGCCGCCGGCAATCGCCACGTCGCTTTAGCGATTGAGCTCGAAGTTTTGCAGCAGGATCGTAGTGCGCGGCGCACTGCCCCCCATCCAGTCGTACCGGTCGTAGCCATTGCCGACCCACGTCGGCGAGTAGACGCTCATGAAGGGGACCGGATTGGCCTGGGGCCGAGCGTTGGAGAATCCAAACCATTTCATGGCGGCCAGCCGCTCGGCCCGCTGGCTGGCCTTGAGCTCGGCCTTCCGTCGCACCGCTTGCTGCGGATCGTCGTATCGCCGCACTTCCTGGCTATAAATCCACATCTCGGGGGTGACTTGAGCAGGGACAAGCTGCTTGGGTTGCTCCGCCTCCTTGCGGACCTTGCCTCCCTGGCCGTGCGCCGGGGAGGCAAACCCCAGCGCGACCAGCGAAAGCGCAAAAAGCCATCGGTTCATGGAAAGTTTCCTTCTTCGGGCCGGCCGCAGGCGGGAGAGAAGGGGCCGGCGCAGGAGGGGAGGTTCGTGCGCAGCATCGGCTGCGACTGATCCCCCTTCGGCGGCCCTTGCTAGCGGACCTTAACCGCCCGCCTGAGATGCCGGTCGCGACGTCAAGCTGTGCGGAAGAATCGGGTGTCGTAAGGAGTACGGGTGTGTCGCAGTCGCTGTGGCGGAGCTCGCGACACCGCGGCAGTCCCCTGACAAGCTTCAGGGCCAAACCTTGCGAAACCGTTCTTGCACTCGCGGGCCGGCTTTGGGTCTGTGCGACTCAGTTCACTGGACTTGGCCTCCGATAAGCACTTTCGGGCTTTTTTTAAGCCCAAAATCTGCACCTAACTCCTTACCTGCCAACCTATTATAAAAACCAGAGGATTTTCCTTTAATAAGTGGCCTCTTCCTTTCCAGCCGCCGGAATCCGCACCTAACCCATTACCCGCCAATCACTTATGGAAACAGACGGATTTTCCTTGAATAAGCCCGCTTCAGCGCCGTTTTCAACTCCGCTCCTTATCAAAATGGTCACCGGCCCCTGGTTCCTGGCCCCTGGCCCCTGGCAGAGTGGGCAAAGAATGCCCAGGCATTGCCTTCCGATTGAATTGTCAAGGAACGAAGCAGGCGCAGCGGCCTGCAGTGTTATTCTAGACATTAGTGTTTTTATGTCAAGTACAAGGTGTTGAAGTTGTCACGGACCCCAAAAACGGGCCACGGGAGGAGAAACGTCAGAATCGCCCCATCGCAAGTGAGCGGTTTTCCAAACGGCCGCCGTGCGTTGCTTGCGACGCGGCCCCTGCTCGCAGATAATCGGCCCCGTGCCCATGCCCAAGCGCACCAGCAAAACCGGCAGCGTGACGGGCGGACTTCCGCCAAGGGATTGAATTCGACGCAGTACAGGGACGTTTTCGGAGATCATGCCCACCAGCACGCTGTTTGCCGCCGATTCCCCGGTCGCTGAGCGCCAGGCCAAGACCGACCGGTTGATCCTCGAGCGGTTTCTCAAGCAAGCCGCCAGAAACTTCTTCCTGGAGGAGGCGGAACTGCGGGCGGCACATGCCATCCTGCTGCGGTGGGCCGATCTGGAATCGACCGGCCGCCTGGCGCAGCTCAACGAGACGCAGATCCAGGGGGATTTCCTCGCCGAGGTGTTCGGCCAGGCCCTCGGCTATACGGGAGCCACCGAGGGGCTCGAAGTCTGGCACCGCCAGCAGCATGAAGAGATCGCCGGCGAAACGCCCGACGCCATTCTGGGCTTCTTTCGCCAGACCGAACCCCATAAACCGCTGGCGGTCGTCGAGCTGAAAGGGCCGACGGTCCATCTGGACCGCGACCGCAGTAATGGGCGAACCGCAATCGACCAGTGCTGGAACTACCTCAACAACACGCCGGCCGAATGCCGCTGGGGGATCGTTTCCAACTACGTCAGCTTCCGCCTCTACGAGCGGATGAGCACCAGGCGGGCTTACGAGCATTTTTCGCTGCGGGCGCTGCGCGACTTCGACACGTTCAAGCAGTTTTACGTCCTCTTTCACCGCCACGGGCTGATCGACGCCGGAATCGAGCCCTTGCCGCGGGGCGTCTCGCTGCTCAAGCGCACGACCGAGCGCCAACGAGAGGTCGGCGACAAGTTGTACGAAGACTATTCGGCCAACCGCACCGAGCTGATCAAATACCTGCACCTGGAGTTGAGCTACTCCGTCGATGATGCCATCGAGATTGCCCAGCGGCTGCTCGACCGGATCATCTTCATCGCCTTTTGCGAAGACCGCCGTCTGCTGCCGGAAAAGACCATCCCCAAGGCGTATTCCGTCGCGGGGTTCGCCGCGGTCACCAACCCGCGCTGGAAAAGCTTCAAAAACCTGTTTGGGTTCATCAACCACGGCAATCCGAGCGAAGGAATCCCCAAGTACAACGGCGGACTGTTCGCCCGCCACGCGGTGGACGACGTCGAGCTCCCCGATACGCCCTGGACGACGTTCTTTCAGTCCATCAGCACGTACGACTTCGCCGACGAAGTGAACCTCGACGTGTTGGGGCACCTCTTCGAGCGGTCGATTACCGAAATCGAGAAGCTCAAGGAATCGGGGCTCTTTGGCGGCGATGCCGAGAAGCTAGAGCGGTATGCCGCGATGCCCCAGTCGGCCAAGCGGAAGCAGCTCGGCATTTACTACACGCCGCCAGAGCTGACCAGCCGCATCGTGCAGTACACGGTCGAGGAGCTGATCGAACAGCGGTTCGCAAGCCTGGCCGTGAAGTTCGGC
>DATKDU010000341.1:0-5202 GCA_035512595.1 Pirellulaceae bacterium | reverse complement strand
GCGGAGCGTCTGACGGAGCTTGAAAAGGCGGGCAAGGTCGCCTCGCTGTCGCGGCTGCGCGTTTCAACCCTGGAAAACGCGCCGTCGATCGTGCAATTCGGTGAACGTGTCTCTATCGTCACTGGCCGTACGTCGTTTGGAGGCCGCGGCTCGCAGGACATGTTGTCCCAGGAAAACGTCGGCACGATGGTCAGTCTCACTGCCCGCGTGGACCACGACGACTCCATCCTGATTGAATTCCAAGCGGAGCAATCGCGGCTCGCGCCGGCCGCGACCAAGGCAGACGGTGAGAATGCCGAGCGGCCTGTGGAAATGCCGCGGACGATGACGATCACCACGAAATCGACGCTCCGCATTCTGCCGGGCAAGTCCGTGGTCGCCGGCAGCAAAGCGACGCGGACCGATCACGGAACGACGCAAACCTGGATCCTGGTCTCGGCCATGGCGGAAGCCGCCGCCCGTGACGAAGCCGCAGTGCTCAAAATCATGACACTCAAAAACGCCCAGGCCGAGGGCTTGGCCAGGCTGCTGGAAGGGGTCTTTCGCGGCGAAGACTTCCGCGCTGCGGTGGATGCCCGCAGCAACAAACTGATCATCTCCGGCAACCCGGCGCTGCTGGAGCGCATCATCCCGCTGGTCGCCGAGCTCGATCAGTCCGCGGACGAAGGGGCGAAGTAGAACGGAGTTCATTCCGTTCCCTTTGCATTGGCTGGCAAATGCCGCTGGGCGAACGTCTGCCAGCCTGCCATGATCTTGGCGGCCCCCTTCTTCTCGGCGCCTGATTCGACGTAGGCCAGTTGCTCCCGCTCAAAGTCGAACGCGACCGTCGTTGTGCCCGACGCGTCACGAAAGCGAACCGCGTGGGTGTATTCGCTCAGAGATCGGTCATTTTCTACGGCCTTCCAATCGTAGCTGTCGTCTCTCACCAGCGCATCGCGGCCATTCTTCAAGCCCTGGGTTTTGCTGATGTCGGCCTGCGCGGAGACTGCATAACTGTTCGCACTAATAGTCAAACCCGAGGACGTTCCAGCCTCCCGTCGCAGCCTAAGAAGCTCGACCTGCGGCGCGTGCCGAATTCGGGCAATACCATTTCTTCCCCAAAACTCGATCGGTCGCTGCGACTTGTGGTAGTTGTACCACCAGGCAAAGCCAGCGAGTCCGATGGCTAGAACCAAGATCGATAAAACAGCCAGCTTTCCACGATTCACAAGTTGCTATTCCTTTCCCCTGTAGGTCCCGTCTGCCGGAGGGGACCTCTGGACGCAAGGATGTCACGCCGTATCCAGGTCCGCCTCGGCAAGGCGGACCTACTGGCCGGTTTTCGCTGCCGCCGGCACCGTGTATAGTCAGTTCTCCAAACATTGTCCTCGTCCACCATGGTTTTAGCGAGCAGGTCCGTGGCCGATAAGTTCGATCCCTATCGCGAAGCGCTGGTCATGGAGACCAACACCCTTTGGCCGGCGGAGCTGGACCACCTTCCCCCCGCCGAGAAACTGCGGCTGGAAGACAAGTTGCACGCCGCGCCAGCCGATTGTGCCCACCTCGAATACGTCCGCACCCACACCGGCTTCTGCCGCACGATCACCGTCACGCCGGCGGACGTCGAGCGGCTGAGCACGTAGGGTCGGCATCGCAGCCCGTGTCATCACCTGCCCACATCGTTCGGGTCAACCTGGCCGAGCGGAGCTACGACATCGCCATTGGCCGCGGCCTGATTGCGGCGTGCGGCTCGCTGCTCAAGGAGTGGGCCCCCGCGCAGCATGCCGTCGTGATCACCGACGATCGGGTCCGCGCCCTGCATGCCGACGCGGTGCTGTCGGCACTGGCCGGCAGCGGCATTCGGGCCGATCTACTCGTCGTCCCGGCGGGCGAGCCGAGCAAGTGCCTGGCCGAAGCCGAGCGTCTCTGGAATCGGCTCGTCGAACAACGTGCCGACCGCAAGACGGTCATCGTCGCCGTCGGCGGCGGCGTGGTGGGCGACCTGGCCGGCTTCGTGGCGGCGACGTTCGCTCGCGGCCTGGCGTTCGTCCAAGTCCCCACCAGCGTCATCGCCCAGGTCGATAGCAGCGTCGGCGGCAAAGTTGGGATCAATCTGCCGCTGGCCAAGAACATGGTCGGCTGCTTCTGGCAACCCTCCGGCGTCGTCATCGATACGGCGGCTCTCGATACCCTTCCTGAACGCGAGTATCTTTCGGGGCTGGCGGAGGTCGTCAAGTACGGCGTGATTTTGGATGCCGGCTTCTTCGCCATTGTCGAGCGGCAAGTGCCTGCCGTTCGCGCCCGGAAGCCGGAGGTGCTGGCCCAGTTGATCGAGCGATCGTGCCAACTCAAGGCTCAGATCGTCGAACAGGACGAGCGAGAGGAAACGGGGCTCCGCGCCGTGCTCAACTACGGCCATACCTTCGGTCATGCCATCGAAACCGTAGCCGGCTACGGGCGCTATCTTCATGGCGAAGCCGTATCAATCGGCATGGTTTGTGCCGCAAATCTGGCACGGCGGCTGGGGCGAATCGATGCTTCGCTCGCCAAGCGCCAGCAGGACCTGCTGTCGGCACTCGGATTGCCGGTGCAGATTGCCGGCCTCGATCCGGACGAACTGCTGGCGGCCATGCAGCGGGACAAAAAGGCCGAGCAGGGAAACCTGAAGTTTGTCCTCCCCAGCCGCCTGGGACATGTGGAGTCGGTGGGCCAAATCGACCCATCGCTGGTCCGGCAAGTCCTGTCTGAATGAACCCTCGCCACAAAGAAACAGCTTGCATTTTCCTTGACAGCGGCAATCATATCGATGGACGGCTGCGCGGGTCTGACCCGGAACACTTTCCCGCAGTTGCCGTTTGTGACGGGGCGGCGCGACGAGTTGATCGTTCACGGCCGGACACAAACGGAACGGCATACGAAAGGGGTTCCTATGGTAGAAAAACCAGTCATTTATGTCGTGGACGACGACGCCGCGGTGCGCGAGTCGATCGTGGCGCTGATCGGCATCCGCGGCGCGAACACGCAGGCGTTCGATTCGGCCGAAGAGTTCCTGAGCAAAGCCGACCTGTCCGCAGCCGGCTGCCTCGTCCTGGACATCCGCATGCCGGGAATGTCCGGGCTCGACCTGCTGACCCACCTGCGCAGCCGCGGCAGTCAGCTTCCGGTGATCGTCGTCACCGCGCATGCCGACGTGCCGACCGCCGTCAAGGCGATGAAGCAAGGGGCGGAGACGTTTCTGGAGAAGCCCTGCTCGGAAGACGAGCTGTGGACTGCCATCGACGAGGTCCTCAACCGCGACCGCCAGCAGCAATCGCAGCAGCGTCAGGCCGCCGAGATCAAGACCCGCATGAAAGACCTGTCGCCGGACGAGCTGCAAGTTTACCGCCTGCTCGTGGACGGCTTTCAGAACAAGCAGGTCGCCTCGCGGCTGGGAATCGGCCTGCGGACCGTGGAGCTGCGCCGCAGCACGATCATGAAGAAGATGCAGGCCAACTCCTTCTCGGAGCTGGTGCGAATGGCCATTCTCGGAGAATTGGAGCGAATCCCGTCATCGCCATCGGAAAACTCGTAGCATGTCGTCCGCCGAGATGAGCGACGAACTGGCCGCCGAGCTGCGCCTCTGCCTGACCGCGGGGGTCGGCCCGCTCTTGCGCAAGGCGCTGCTGGAGCGTTTTGGTTCGGCCAGCGCGGCCATTGCCGCGGCCCCCAGCGAGTTGGCCGAGGTGGACGGCGTCGGTCCTAAGCTCTGCCGGGCTCTCTCGGCCGCGCGCCGCGAGGTCAACGTCGAGGAAGAGCTCGACATCTGCCGCCAGCACGGGATCGCGCCCCTTCTGGCGTCACAGGCCGATTATCCCCGGCTGCTTAAGGAGATTCCCGATCCGCCCGGCGTCCTCTTTCTTCGCGGCCAGCTTCTGCCGACGGACGCCATGGCCATCGCCATCGTCGGCACGCGGCACGCCACGCAGTACGGCCTCGCCCAGGCGCACCGCCTGGCGGCCGGACTGTCCCGCGCCGGGCTGACCATCGTCAGCGGCCTGGCTCGCGGCATTGACTCGGCGGCCCATCGCGGCGCCTTGTCTGCCGGCGGGCGGACGATTGCCATCCTCGGCGGCGGCGTGCTGAACATCTACCCACCGGAGCACGAATCGCTCGCTCGCGAGGTGATCGAGCACGGGGCGGTGATCAGCGAGTCGCCGCCGCGATCGCCGGCACTCGGAGGGACCTTTCCGCAGCGGAACCGGATCATCACCGGCATGTGTCTCGGCGTCATCGTCGTCGAGGCGGCAGAGCGCTCCGGCGCGCTGATCTCCGCCCGCCACGCGATGGAGCAGGGGCGGGAAGTGTTTGCCGTTCCCGGCCGGATCGACAGCCGCGCCTCGCACGGCTGCCACCGGCTGATCCGCGACGGAGCCAAGCTCGTGCAGTGCGTGGACGATGTGCTGGAGGAGTTGGGGCCGCTGGTTGAAGCCGCCCCGCGCGACGACGGCCGCGAGATCCGCCATCCGGCCGAGCTACAGCTCAACGAGATCGAACAGCAGGTCCTCGAAGCGATCCAGAGCGACCCGACCAGCATCGACGACGTCGTCGTCGGCAGCGGCCTCCCCGTCCCGCGCGTCCTCTCCACGATCAGCGCCCTGGAGATGCGGCGCCTGATCCGCCGCGTCAGCGGCAACACGGTCATGCGGCTGTAACGCCCCAAGCGCGAGATTATAAGCAACTTGACCATCCAAGTCGGCTTATATGTCGCCTCTAACTCCTTGGTGTACAATGCTTTGCGATTTCCACTGTTTTTTCCTTTAATAAATGACCCTCCTTCGCCACCCGATTGGAATCTTGAACGGATGTTCAGAAATACCAACGACTTGCGCCTCCGGAGGGGCCTCCGGGCGCCTCGCGGGTGATAAGTGACGGTCAGGCACTTTCGCGCACAATCGCCTTATCACCAGGCCCCTGGCTCCCCCAACCTTCGCCTGCCAAGTTTCAAAGCGCAACAGCGCGCAGCACGACCCGCCGAAATGGCAGGCCGTCGTGCCGCCGGAAGGGTGGCCGCAAGTTTTGTGCGCCCGCGCTAGCGGCCTAGGATGTCAGTGGCGGTTAGAAAGCAGGCCAGTTTGGCAAGGCCATCAAGGCCAGTTTGCCATTGGTCGATGGCGGGATAAGTGGCCGTGCGAATGTGCTTGGAGTCGCGACTTGGAGAGGGGACTGAATTAGCTTGGGAAGGAG
>DATKDU010000340.1:0-15724 GCA_035512595.1 Pirellulaceae bacterium | reverse complement strand
TCGGCCCGGAAAACGCCGGGCAACTGGTCGAGAAGTGGCGGTTTCCTCACGCCGATTCTGTGGAGCAGATCGGCGTGATTCACGCCACGCCGGTCGTCGTCAACGGCTACGTCTATTTCGGGACGGCGACCGATCCGACGTGTTACAAGCTCACTCCCGACGGCAAGGTCCGCTGGAAGTATCAGAATCCCAGCCGCGGAATCGGCGCGCTGGCGGCGCAAATCGCGTCGGGCTTCGCGCGAAATGCCCGCTTCCAGTCGTCCGCCGAGGGAATCTTCAGCTCCGCCCTGGTCACCGACAACACGGTCTACTTCGGCGACATTGGCGGCTGGTTCTACGCCCTCGATCGCCAATCCGGAAATGAACGCTGGAAGGTCAACTCGCGGGGAGACGATTTTCCGGATGCTCATCCGCTCAACGGCTTCTTCGCCTCGCCGATCCTGGCCGACGGCAAGCTGATCGTCGGCGGCGGCACGCTGGAGCAGGTCGTAATGGCACTGCCCGGCTATCGCGGCTGCACCGGCCGCGGCTTCGTGATGGCGCTCGACCCGACCAGCGGCAAGCTGCTGTGGAAGTACGACGTCGGACCCAAGCCTGAGCCGCTCGACCCGCCGCTGACGATTGCCGATAGCTGGGGGACGCACACCTTTCATTTCGGTCCCGCCACCAGCAGCGTGTGGAGCACCCCCTCCTTCGACAAAGATTCGGGGACGATCTTTTTCGGCACTGACGTCAACACGGCCCCGCGCCGGCCGACCGCCGACGACCCGCGGCTCGATACGCCCGAGTCGTGCGGCGTCATGGCCCTGTCGGTCGTCGATGGCTCCAAGAAGTGGAACACGCAGATCTGCCGCGGGGACATCTGGACCAACGCCATGCGGTCGTACAGCCCACAGGAAGGCTGCTACAAGGATCTGTCGATCGGAGACACGCCCAAGATTTACACGATCCCCGTCGATGGCCGGCCGACGAAGGTCGTCGGCGTGGGCAGCAAGAACGGCGGATTCTACGTGCTCAGAGCTGACGATGGCCGGATTATCGCTCACACGCCGCTTTACTCGGGGCCGCCAGAGTATCCGCTGTCCCCCGCGCCGGATCGGCGAATGCTGGCCCTGCCAAGCTGCATCGGCGGTTTGCAGACCGGCTGCGCCACCGACGGTAGGACGATCTTTACCAACGGCATTGACGCCCTGCGAATGGGAGCCATGGAGAAACGAAACAAAAGCGGCGTCCCTCCCACCGGCGGCCGCGTCGTGGCGATCACGTTGGACACCGCCAGCGAGCACTGGCGGCACGAGCGGCCGAAGGTCGCTTCACTCGGCGGGCCGCCACCAAAGCCCTTGTACCAGGACGTTGGCGATCCGGTGGCCTCCGGAATTGCCGTGGCCAATGGCGTGCTCTACTTCACGACCGTCGCCAGCGGCAAACTGGTCGTGCTGAATGCTCTCAGCGGTCAGGTGCTGAAGGAATTCGACCTGGGACCGGTCTGGTCGGGACCGTCGATCTCCCGCGGCCGCGTCTATGCCGGCAGCGGCAATACGCTGTTCATGCCCGGGGATTACGAGGCGTATTTTCCCAAGCGCAACACGGGAACGCTGTTTTGCTTTGGATTGCCGGGAGAAGATGAGGTGGCGAAGATGGGCAGCGGCAGCGAGTAAGTCGAATGCCGCAAGCCAAGCGAGAGCGGGAACGCTAATCGGCACTTATCTTCGCTAATCAAGAAATCAAGAGCCCTTCCCAATTAGTGGAGATGAGCGGGAATTAGTGTTCCCCATTCCGCTGCACTTCGTTGTTTGTTGGCATTCACGCCAAAACCTCTTCTTCCTTCGTAATCACAAATCCCATTTCCTCGATCATCTTGTAGTCCGCTTCCGGGGCCTGCCCTTTCGTCGTCAGGTAGTCGCCGACGAAGATCGAGTTGGCGGCATACAGCCCCAGGCACTGCATCGAACCGAGGTGCAACTCGCGGCCGCCGGCGATGCGGATCTCCGATCGCGGATTGACGAAGCGGAACATGGCCAGCGCCTTGAGGCAGTATCGCGGCGTCAGACGCTGCGAGCGAGCCAGCGGAGTGCCGTCGATGTCGATCAGGAAGTTGAGCGGGATCGATTCGACTGCCAGCTCGCGGAGTTCGAGGGCCATCCGCACCACGTCCCGGTCCTCTTCCCCCATGCCGATGATCCCGCCGGAACAGAGTGCCAGCCCGGCGTCGCGGACGGCCTTGAGTGTGCTGACGCGGTCGGCATAGGTGTGCGTGGTGCAGATTTTTTCGTAGTACTCGGGGCTCGTGTTCAGGTTGTGGTTGACCTTATCGACGCCGCAAGCCGCCAGCCGCTGCGCCTGGTCGGGCGTGAGCAGCCCCAGGCAGGCGCACACGTCGAGGTCATACTTGGCCTTGATCTCCGGAACGATTTTTTCGACCGCCTGGATCTCCCGTTCGCTCGGTCCGCGGGCGGAGATGACGATGCAGTAGGTGCGGCTGTTGCGCTCGGCGGCCAAACGGGCCCCGTCGAGCAGCTTGTCGCGCGACAGCAGGTTGTACTTGGGGATTTCCGCTTCCGAGACTTTCGACTGCGAGCAATAGTGGCAGTCCTCCGGGCAGAGGCCGCTCTTGGCGTTCATCAGGAAATAAAGCTGAACCGTATTCGACCAGTAGCGGCGGCGAATCCGGTAGGCGGCGGCGAGCAATTCGAGCAGATCGTCGTCGGGGGATTGGAGCAGGGCCAGCGCGTCGGACTCGGAAACTGGCTCTCCAGCCAGAACGCGATCGGCCAGTTCGCGGTAATCCACAGAGCACGCAATTGTCGCAAGGGGCTGAATCATCGGCTTGGCAGCGGGAGGAATCTAAGGGAGACTGGACGTAGGACAGGTTTCCAACCTGTCCCGACATTGGACAGGTTGAAAACCTGTCCTACGAAAAAGCATCTTACTTCTGGCTGCCTCCGCATGTTAGGCCAGCATTTCGTCCGCTTCGGCATTCCCGGCTACGTCGGCTGCTTCGCATCCGGCGATGCCCAGCGGCTCGACCGAGGGACGCGGGTTGTGCTCCGCACGTCGCGCGGCGTCGAGGTGGGGGAGGTTCTCTCGCCGGCCGACGAACCGCTGCCTGAATCGCACTCGCCGGACGGCACCCTCCTGCGGCGGTTGACGGCCCAAGACGATCTGCTCCTGGCACGGATCGAGAAGCATCGAGACGACGCCTTTCGCGCCTGCCAGGATTTGCTGGCCGAGCGGCAGATTGCCGCTGCGCTCGTCGATGTCGAGCACCTGTTCGACGGCCAGTCGCTGTTCTTCTATTTCGTTGGTCAGACGCCGCCCGAGCTCAACGAGGTGACGCAGGAATTGGCCGAGGCGTACGATGCCCAGGTCGAATTCCGCAAGTTCACCGAGACGCTGACTGCCGGCTGTGGACCTGGCTGCGGGACGGAAGAGGCCGAAAACGGCTGCGGTCACGGCGGCTGCGCCACCTGTGTGGTCGCCTCGGCGTGCAGCCCGCGAAAGGGGAAGTCGTAGCCGAATTCGCGAGAATTCGGCTACGACAGCAATCGATCCGAAGTCTCACGACTTCCGCTACGGCGCCAGCAAGTTCTCGCTATCGGCCAGTGCTTCGTCGATGGCCGCTTCATCGGCCGCTTGCGATGCCGCCAGCGTAGCCAGCAGATGCTCGTCGTTCTGATCGAAGATCGCCGCCAAGGCGGCATCGATCGCCTCGTCAGCCTCCCCTTCGGCCTGGGCCTGCTGCACTGGCTGGAAGTTGTAGCTCGCGGGGTCGCCAAACAGGCGGAATATGCGGTGCCCGGATTGCGTCCCCAAATCGAGGACCTTGGTCGTGTCGGCCAACGAAACGGTGGCCTGGACCGTCTGACTCTGGGCGTTCTTGACCTCGATCCGCAGTTGCTGGTTGTTGTTGGAGACCGCGTACTTGAAGTCGCTGAATCCGTTCCAATGGGTCCCAGCGGGGGTCTGCCAGGCAGGAGCTAGCGGCGTCGGAAAACTCGGGTTGCTGGTGGTCGGGGCTGTGTAGGGAATGGCCGCCAGCAGGTTGCTGCGGAGGTTGCTGGCGAAGAACTCCTGCATCCGGGTGAGCTGCCGCGGCTTGCCCAGTTCGCCGAAGTTGAGGCTGGTCGCCGTCGTCCCTTGCTGGAGGGCGATGCTGAACTGGTTCTCCCCGGAGATTGTCGCGCCGGCCAGACCGCCGGTGCTCTGCTTGCCGTCCAAGAGAAGCTGCGGCTGCGTCTGCTGGATCGTGTAGTTCCCCGGGGCGAGGTTGTCGAAGGAATACGTGCCGTCGGTTGCCGAGGTCGTGGTCCGCGTGACGGGAGTGCCCGACGAGTCGGTTCCCGAAAGCGTGAAGAGGGCGGCGTAAATGGGGCTTTCACCCGGATCCAGAATGCCGTTGTTGTTGGCATCCAGGAAGACCTTGCCTCCGAGCGTGCTGGGGATGAAGTCGCGAACGGTGACGTTGACAGTCGCCGTGCTGGTGAGCCCCCCCGGATCACTCATCGTGTAGGTGAAGATGTCGGGGCCGGTGTAGTCGGTCGCCGGGGTGTAAATGGCGCGGGTGCCGTCCTGTGAGATCGTGACCGTGCCGTGCGCACCCTGGGTGACGGCCGTAATGGTGAACACTTCGGGCGGATCGGGGTCTGAGATGTCGTTGGCCAGCACGTCGAGCGGCGTGGCGCTGTTCTTGAAGGCGTCGAGCGTGTCGTTGACCGCCGTGGGAGGATCGTTGGTGTTGACGACGGTGACGGTGACGGTGGCCGTGGCCGTCTTCGTGCCGTCGCTAAGGGTATAGGTGAAGGTCTCCGTCCCCTGGAAGTCGGGGGCCGGAGTATAGAGAACATTCGCGCCGCCGGTTCCAACCGTGACCGTTCCGCCTTGGCTGGCTGTGCCCACGCTCGTTACCGTCAGGGTCTGGCTGCCGCCCGGCTCGGGGACGTCGTTGGCCAGCACGTCGATCGTCGTGGCGCTGCTGTCCTCCTGGACCGTAGCGGTGTCGGCATTGGCGACCGGGCCGCGTGCGTTGACCGTCATCGTCACGGTCGCCTGCGCGGTGCCGCCATTGCCGTCGCTGATCGTGTAGGTAAAGGTCTCGGTGCCGGTGAAGTTCGCCTTGGGAGTGTAGCGGATGCTGCCGCCTCCCGGGGCGATGCTGATCGTCCCCTGCTGGCTGCCGGCGCTGACGGCGGTCACCGTCAGCGTCTCAGGGGGGTCGGGGGCGAACGAGTCGTTGGCCAACACGGTCAGATTGTTGTTGCTCGAATTCTGCAGAACCGTAAACGTGTCATTGACGGCAGTCGGCGGGTCGTTGACGTTGTTGACCGTGACCGTCACGGTGGCGGTGGCCGCAGCACCGTTCTGGTTCTGGACGGTATAGGTGAACGTCTCGGTGCCAAAGAAGTTGGCCGCCGGCGTGTACCGCAGGCTCTTGCCGTCGGCTGCGATGGTGACGGCGCCGCCACTGCTGCGGGGGCCGACCGCGGTGATCGTGAGCACGGCCCCCGATCCCGCCTGGATCGTGTCGTTGGCCAGGACGTTGATCGTGTTATTGATCGAGTCCTCGTTGACCGTCGCCGCGTCGTTGTTGGCAGTGAAGTTCAGCGCCACTCCGATGGTCGTTGAACCGAACGTGATCTGATTGTCTTCGACCTGGTCGTTGAGCGAATAGAGCAGGATCTCGCTGTCCAAGAGATCGGGGGGATCGGCCGCGAAGGTCAGCGAGCCGGCTGCCGTCGACCTCATCGGCACGCGGAACAGCTCTTTGAAGCCGCCGCCAATCGGTGCAATGCTCCCCGAGATGCCGCCGACTTCGTCGAGCAGGCCGGGGGTCGTGGTGCTCCCCGTGTTCGCCGAGGGGTATTGGCTGCCAAATTGAATCGCGCCGGTGACGGTCGCCAGGCTGCTGTTGAACGTCACGTCGGTGAAGAAGGAGAAAATCCCCTGCGGATCATCCCGCAGGTCGCGGATCTGCGCCACCAGGAAGAAGTCCTGGTTCAATTGCAGGCTGGCGATCGGCTGGCCGCTAATGTTGACGATCCTCAGCGCCACCTCGGCGAGCTGCGGCACCGGCTCGGCCACGGTGATGTTCACGTTCTGCGTCACCGAATTACCGGCGGCATCGGTGGCCAAGATCCCAAAGCTCTGAGCCCCGACCTGCGCCTGCGTCGGCGTCCAGCTTAGCTGGCCGGTCGTCGCATCGATGGTCGCGCCGCTCGGCTGGCTTGCCAGCGAATAGCGGAAGTTGGTCGTCCCTTCCTCCGGATGCTGTGCGTTGTAGGTCAGCGGCACTCCGACGGTTGCTGTCGTGGGCGGCATGGAGGTGATGGCCACCGGCGCGGTCGTGTCAAACGTGACGGCCAATTGTGGAGAATGGGCCGATTCCGACCCGCCGCTGACGGTCTGCGTGGCGGAAAACTGATGTACGCCCTGGCTGAGCGAAGCCGAGCTGATCGTGATCGTCTCGGTGGCGTTGCTGGCGACCGCCTGACCGACCACCGTGTTGCCGTCGTAGATTTTGACCGTTGCGCCAATCACCAGACCGCTGACCGAAAAGCTCAGCGCCGAGGCGTTGGTCACGTTGTCGGTATTGCTGATCCCCGTATCGGACGCTGCCAGCAGGTCGATGCCGGTGGGCGCTGCCGAGCCGATGTTGATCGTCACCTTCTGCACGTCGGTGATCTGCTGGCCGGGATCGCTGGTCCCCTGCTGCGAGGCCGCCTTGGCGGAGACCTCGACCTGGAAGCTGCCGACGAAGCCGGCCGGCGGCGTCACCGTCACCAGTCCGGTGGTGTTGTTGACGCTGACTGAGTAATTGACGCTGCCGATCTTCGTGGCGCTGTAGAAGATCGGGTCCCCTTCGACGTCGTTGCCGACAAGCTGGAACTGCACCGGCTGTCCCACCGACCCCTGCACTGGAGGAATGTCGCTGAGGAACGGATTGCCGTTGGAAGGATCGGCGGCGAGGGTCGCCGTGAACGTCCGCGCGAAGGTGTTCCCCTGCGAATCGGTCGCGGTGACCGTGATCGTGGACGAACCGGAGGTCGCTCCCGGCGCGGCCTTGAGCATCAGGACGCCGTTCTCGTTGTCGGTCACGAGCTGCACCGAGGACATGACCACCGGCGTCAGCGGCTGATTGCTGGCGTTGGTCGGGACCGAGTTGATCGCGCTGCGGACTTCTTCCCCGTCGGTCAGCTTCCCGAAGATCGAATGATTGAAGTCCAGGTGCCGGGCGGCGGCATCGGTGATAAAGAACTGCGTGTCGTTGGTGTCGTCGAGGCTCTTGGCCATCGACAACAGGCCGGACGAATTGTGCTGGAGGTCGAAGTGGAACTGGTCGTCAAAATCGGGCACGTTGGGGTTGGCGCCGCCGCTGCCGTCGTGCGAGCCCCCCTGGATCATGAAGTTGTCGATGATCCGGTGGAACGTCAGGCCGTCGTAAAAACCGGAGTTGATCAACTGGGCGATGGCATTGGTCACCCGCGGCGTGAGGTTATCGAACAACTGGAACGTCATCGTGCCGAAATTCGGCACGGTGATCCGCATGCTGCGGTTGCCGCTAAAGACCGTCGGTTGGATGACGCTGGGATTGCTGCTGCTGACCGTGTAGGTGATGTTCTGCCCTTGCGGATCGAAGCCATCGAGGGTCAACAGCAGCGGGGAACCGACCAGCACCGTCTGATTCGAGATCGGCTCGAGCATCGGCGAGCCGACCGGCGTGCTGATCGGTTCGTAGCTGATCACAACCTTGTCGTTGTCGTGAAACTCGTAGTTCTGGAAATCGGTGTTCAACTCGCCGTTGACGTCCATCCGCACCGTGTGCGTCATGTTGGCGACGTTCCCCAACAGATTCGTCGAGGTCAACGTCGCATTGGCATTCCCCAGCACCGTGTCGTTCTTCCAGGCGTCGAAGAATTCCCCCACGGACACGAACGTCGTCCGCGGTCCGGGATGGACGTGGATCAGCCCCGACATGTCGTGCGTGTGGATTTTGCCGCTGTCGGCGCCGACGTTGTTCCCCACGCCGGTCGGGATCAACTGCTGCGTGCCGTTGACGAACAGGTCGAGCTGGTAGTGGACGTGGAAGTTAGTGTTGGGATCGTATTCCGGATCGCCGCCGCCGTGCAGCATTTGCCGCGGCTCCAGAAACTCAAACCGCCGCAGGCGGCGATTTTGATCGGGCCGGCTGGGCGCCTCCGGACTCCAAAACCGGCGAAAGGTGTCCAGGGCCCGTGTGGCCATCGAGCGACGATGCTTCTTCATGTTTCTCAGTCTGTTCCAAGGAGAACGATGGGATTCTGCCCCGGGGGTGTTCCCCGGCCTCAAACACCCGCCACGCAAAGGCCGGCGCAGCGCGCAAGCCAGCGGTAAGGCGGATTTGCCGGCCGCAGGGGTTCCGAGCCATGCGGCAGGCGGAGGACCGTCATGGTCCTCTGGCGATATTCAGAAAAGAATGGCCAGCGGCCAGTCAGTCTTCCAGAATAACCGGTGATGGCAAGTTCGTCATCCATCTGGTTTGGGAAAGTGGCGGCAATCGCAATACGACAACTCCCCAGCGGCCGTCTTTAGACGCGCCCCCGGCTCGTTCCGTTCCCGTCCAATTGACAGCCTGCCCCCGGCGGATTCGGATAACCCGCTGACCGTCCTGCAAGCATACGGCAGTCCTGACGCGGCATTTCGCGGCTGGTGACTGGAGGTCGGCCACCCAAAGGGTGCTGTATCCTGTCGTTGAACCGGCCGCAGAGGTGGAACCCAAGTCCTTGTGAGACAACGAGATGGGAAGTATTGGCATCGCCTTTCGCGCCTTTTTCAAAACCCTGTTCAACCGCGCGGCGGCCGACCAGGTGGCTGCCGTGCTCGATGGCCGGACGTTGCCAAAACTCACCACCGAGGAGAACCAGACGCAACGTCCACCCGAGGCAAAGCCAGCCCCAGCGGCCCCCAAACGGAGCGACGCGGTCACGCTCCTGGCAGCCCTCCAGCGCGAGGCACGGCTCGTCGATCTGATTCAGGAGGATCTGTCGGCCTATTCGGACGAGCAGGTCGGTGCCGCGGCCCGCAACGTCCTCCGCGACAGTGCGGCCGTCCTCAGCCGCTTCTTCGCCTTGAAGCGGATCGCTTCGGGATCGGAAGGGGAGCCAATCGACGTTCCAGCCGGCTACGATCCCGGCCGCTTCCAACTCGTCGGCACCGTCTCCGGCACTCCCCCCTACCGCGGCACCCTCACGCACGCTGGCTGGCAAGCCACCACTGTCAACCTCCCCACCTGGTCCGGCAGCAAAGACGCCTCTCTAGTCATCGCACTGGCCGAGGTCGAGGTGCCCGAGGACTCGCAGGAGTGAATCGCGACTGCCGGCGATCTTTAGTTAGTGTCCCCATCAACGCCCGACGGGTGGCGGAGGAGGTCCCAAGTGGGCATGGCGTTCTTCGACGTCTGTTGAACTTGAGCTTGTGGCCCTGAACCGCCATGATAGCGATGCCTCCATCGCCTGCGCTGCGTTCATACCATGGCAACAAATCTCAATCCTTCCCAGTCTCTCCAACGGGACGAGGACCAGAACGAAGAGCACGAGGCGGGGCAACCTCCGTTTCGTTCACCGCAGTTCCTGGGAGCATTGACCTGCATTGGCCTGGGACTGAATATCGCGGCGGCCGTGGCAGCGCTCAGCTTACAATTCGCCTTCGAGGGCACGGAGGGCGCGCCCCAGGGTGATTACGCCGAAACCGTAGACGGACCTGGGAAGCTGGCGATCTGGATGGCATTCGCAGACATGGCCTTGCAGCTGCTCCGCATTTTAACGGGCGTTCTCTTCGTCGCCTGGACGTATCGAGTTCACTGCAATCTACTCGCCCTGGGTCACAAGGAATTGGATTTCAAGCCAATTGCCGGGGTGGTCGTGTGGTTCATTCCGCTGGTTGGGCTGGTATTGCCTTGCCTCGTGATGCGTGAAATTGCCTGGCGAAGCGATCCGCAGGCGGAGAATCTCGGTCGCGACAACCGATCGCTCGTCCTCGTCAACTGGTGGTGGAGAACGTTTTTGGTTTCTCCGGTTACATTCTTGATCCAGTTGCTGATCCCGGAAAGTCTTGAGGCGCTTTCCAGCGACGTTGCATTTCGCTGGAACATAATGCTCTACCTGACTGTCATCGTCTCCGGCGTCCTGGCCTGTTGGCTCATCTTGCGTATCAATGCGCAGCAGGCCGAAAGGTTGCGCCTGTTGCAAGACCAGCGAATTCACCCGTTGTCTCGACCAAGCGCGATCGACTGACGTTCCACCGCCCTGTGTATTTCGTCAAATCGAGGCAGCGGAAATGGCCCTCAATTAGACGGCGGGCTCAACGTAATCGGACGAGTTGGATTCCAAGGTCGCCGGCAAAGGGAGCCTGCCCATTGTGTTTGAGCGAGAGCAACGCGAAGAGTGTTTTCCCGTTGGGTGGTGCTACAAGCGAATTGTCGGCGGACCTGCCGACAATGTGTGGCACAAGTTCTTGCATTCCACCTCCCGGACTGAGTGACGATCTCGGTTCGTCATTTGGCTTTCGCCATTCGTCATTTCTGACTCGCCGCCGACCCGAGCAAATAACTTAGCAAATTACCCATCTCCTGGACCGTCACTTTCTGCTCCACCCCCTCGGGCATCAGCGATTTGCCGCTGGAGGCGATTTCCTCAATCTCGCGGCGGAGGATGGTTTCCTGCTGTCCTTCGGCCCAGCGGAGCGTCAGGCCGGAGTCGGTTTCGCCGGCAATCAGGCCGGTCAGCGTGCGGCCGTCGGTCAGGCGGACGGAGTATTCGAGGAAATCGGGGGAGACTTCGCGGTTGGGATCGAGGACGTGGATCAGAATCTCTTCGGCGGACCGGTGGCGGATCGTCGCCAGGTTCGGGCCGACGTCGTGCCCCTGATTGTCGAGCTTGTGGCAGGCGGCACATTCGCGTTTGTAGACGAGCGCGCCGCGGGCTGTATCCCCTTGGAGCGAGAGGGCCGCTCGATATTTTTCGATGACCGGCCCGCGGGCCGATGCTGCCAGGGGACCAAGGACTTTTTCGGCCCGTTTGACGAGTGCCACATCTTTGGCGGCCAAGATTCGGCCGCGGTGAGGGATCGAAATCTGTCCCGGCGGGATAGTTCCCAATTCGAGTGCCGCCACGATCTGCGCGAGCCACGCCGGTCGCGACAGGAGGATCGTCATTGCCTGTTCGCGCAGCGGCGGCGTGAGCTGCTTGAATCGCGTGACGAGCAGCTCGGGAACAAATGGCTCGCTGCGCTGCGCCGCAACCTTCATAGCCGCCCCTTGGACGGCCGCGGGCTGCGACGGCAGCAGGGCCGCTTCCACCGCGTCGGTCGCTTGCTTCGCGGAAAGGAATGCTGTCAGCTCGATGGCGGCGGCCCGCTCGGTCGGCGGGCGCTCGTCGTCGAGTGCCGCGGTCATGACCGAATCGAGCTCGTCGTGCAGGGTTTTGGCAGTACCATCCTGCGGTAAATCGGCCAGCGACCTTTTCTGAAGCGCCAGGCCACGGCCGAGGCCTGCGAGATAGGCGTAGATAAACTCGCGACGCGCCGAACCGGACAGTCGCCCGAGCGCTGCACCATCAGGGGGCTCACGCCCCCCGCTCGCCTGAATCACCGCCAGCTCGCGGACCAATTCCAGCGCCCCGTTGCGATCTTCCGCCCGCGACTGAGAAGCCACCTGAGCAACGACCGCATCGGCCGACTCCGGCTGCACCGAGCTGAGCACTGCCGTCCGCAGCCAGGGGCTGGCGCAGTCGCGGGCGGCAATCCTGCCCAGCGCGGAGATGGCATCCGGATCGGCCGGCATTTCCCCAAGTGAGAAGGCGACCTGAAAGCGGACGATTAGTGCGTCGTCCTCCGCCAGCTCGATGATTCGCCTGCGGAGCGACGAGCTTTCGGCCAGCTTCGCTTCCGACAGCAGCACGCCGTGGCGGCGCAGCTCGGCGTGTTCGTCGTTGATCGCTGTGAGCGCGTCGCAGACATTTCCATCCCCCAGCACGTGCAGCGTGTAGAGCGCGTGCAGCCGCGCCTGCGGCGATTTGCTCCCGCGGAGCACCTTTCGCAGTGGCTCGACGGCCGACTTGTCCTGCCGCTCGAGGAGCAGCCGCTGGGCTGTCTCCCGCCACCAGGCGTTTTCGTTTTCCAGATGCGCGACGAGCGCGGCCGTCGTCGCCTTCGACAGCCGCGGCGCAGTCGGCACTTTGTATCCCGGCGGGGCCAGCCGCCAGATCCGCCCGCGGTCGTTGCCGCTGGCGAGGTTGAGCTTCGCTTTGATATCGTCCGGGATCGACCAGGGATGCTCGATCACCTCGCGGTACATGTCCAGCACGTGCAGCGTGCCGTCGGGCGCATTGACGAAATTAACCGCCCGAAACCAGGTGTCGCTCGAGCGGACAAACTCCGTCTCTTCGTCGGCCCGCTTGGACTTGAACGTCACGCCGTCGGGCGAGACCACCTGCCGATGGACCAGGTTCCCCGCGACTTCGCCGATGAACGCATTGCCGCGGAACTCGCTCGGGTAGGCACTGCCGCGGTAGATCGTGATCCCGCTGGAGCTTGTCCAGAAGCCCGCGCCGATCAGCTCGCTCCGCGGCATGTTCTCGCGGGCCAAGGCCCAGCGCTGGGCCCGGAACGTCCGCCACGGTTCCGGTGGGCTGATCCGATAAACGCGGAGCTGGTCGCCGAACTCCGCGGCGTCATGCACGGCTCGCGGCACGGCTAGGAGCGGATTGCGGGACAGGTATTTTGCCGGAAGAACGACGTGCTGCACTGGATTGCGGATATTGCACAGGAACCGGTTGCCCCAGTCGTCGAAGCTGTTGCCAAACCGCTCGCCGCCGCTTTCGACGCGGAAATCGCGATTTTCGGGATCGAAGCTGAAGTCCCGCCGCGTGACGGCAATCGGCATCGCCTGTGGGTCGTCGCCGGGACGCACGCTGCCGCCGTTCCCCGAGGCCGCGCCGTACAGCCGGCCGTCGAGACCCCACTTGAGGTTGTTCATGATCGCCTGGACGTTGTAGCGGCTAAATCCAGTGAAGACTTTTTCCCGCACGTCGGCGACTCCATCGCCGTCGGTGTCCTTGAAGTACCAGATATCCGGCGCAGCGCCGACGAACACGCCCCCTTTCCAGCAGGCCACGCTCGTCGGCCACGCGAGCCCGCCAGCAAAGACCGTGCTCCGGTCCATCCGCCCATCGCCATCGTCATCCACCAAGAGCCGTACCTGGCCGATGAATTCCTTCGGCTCGGCATTCTTCTCCTCGGGGAAGGGATAGTCGCGCATTTCGACGACGTACGCCCGGCCATCCTCGTCGTAGGCCAGATCGACCGGATCGGTCAGCAGCGGCTCCGCGGCGACCAATTGCATCGAGAATCCGTGCTGGCACTCGAAGCTCTTGGCCGCTTCGTCCGGCTCCAGCGGCGGGAAGCGCGGAAATTCCGGCGGCGAAGGGGGTTGCTGTGCGTAAGCCACGCAGGGGCAGGCGAGCAGAAGCAGAAGCAAGGAAGTTCGGTACATGGCGGCAGCGAATGGAAAGATGAGCGGCTTGATCGCAAATTGCCGGCGGATGGCGCAAAATGGTGGGTGCGGCTTCCCGGTGATGATAACACGAATGACCGGCCGATGATCGAGTTGACAAATTGCTCGTTGATCGCAATCTTGGCGCTGGCCATCAGCACCGGGACCGCGCTGGGACAAGAGGTGCCAACAGCCGCCGAGATCCTCTTTGCCGGCAAGGTGCTTCCGCTGCTGAAAGCCCGCTGCACCGCTTGTCACGGTGATGATTCGGAGAAGATCGAGTCAGGCCTCGATCTCACTTCAGGCACCGGACTCGTGAAAGGCGGAGACAGCGGCAAGCCGGCGGTGGTTCCTGGGAAATCCGCTCAAAGTCCGCTGTTTGTGGCCATCGCGCGGCAAAACCCCAATTTCGTGATGCCGCCCAAGGAGAACGACCGGCTGAGCGCGGACGAAATCGCGGCAATCAAGGATTGGATCGACGGCGGCGCGCCGTGGCCGACGGCAGAGCGGATAGCGGAGTTGCGGCGCAGCGCGGAATGGGACCCGGCTGAGGGAGTTCCGGTTGCCACCAGCGGCGGACTGTCCGCAGAGTGGACAAATCGCAAGTACAAGCCCGAAAACCTATGGGCTTATAAGTCGCTGAGGAAGCCGGCGTTGCCGGATGTAGACGGACTAGACGCCAACAATCCCATCGATGCATTCGTCGCGGTCAGGCTGAAGGAACTTGAGTTATCCCCCGCTCCGCCGGCCGACCGCCGCACGCTCATCCGCCGCGTAACGTTCGATCTGATCGGACTGCCGCCAACGCCGGAAGAGATCGATGGGTTCGTGAATGATCCCGATGCCGATGAGCCGGCCTTCGCCCGCGTCGTGGACCGGCTGCTCGCCTCGCCACACTACGGCGAGCAATGGGGACGCCACTGGCTCGACGTCGTCCGCTATGCCGACTCGTCGGGACTGGCGAACGATTTTGAGCGCGCAAGCGCCTGGCGGTATCGCGACTACGTCATCCGTGCTTTCAACGACGACAAGCCCTACGACCAGTTCATCCGCGAGCAGATTGCCGGCGACGAGGTCGCTCCGGCCCATCCGGAAATGCTCGTCGCGGTCGGCTTTTTGCGGATGGGGCCGTGGGAGCTGACCGGGATGGAGGTCGCCAAGGTCGCCCGGCAGCGGTTTCTGGACGACGTGACCGATGCGATCGGGCAGGTATTTCTCGCGCATGCGCTCCAATGCGCCCGCTGCCACGATCACAAGTTCGATCCCTTGCCGACGCGCGACTATTACCGCATCCAGGCGGCTCTGGCGACGACGCAGCTTACCGAGCGGCCGGCGGAGTTTTTGCCGACGGAAAACACGCGTGGGTTTGAGGAGCGGAAGTACCTCGAATCGCGGCGAGAGCGTTACGAGGCCATGCTCAAGGAAATCGACGCCAAGGAAGAAGCCGCTGCGCGAAACTGGTGTGCCGAGCGGGGGCTGGAATACGTTTCGCGGCGGCAAGGGCTGCGGCAAGGAATTTCCGAAGACAAGTTGCCGCCGGCGCGGATTGGACTCGATGCCCGCGACCTGGGGATGGAGCGCATCGCCCGCAAGGGGCTGGAGCGTCTGCGGTGGGAGCTGGAGCGTTATGAGCCGATCGCGCTCTCCGTTTACAGCGGCCGGACGCCAAATGTCAAGAGCGTGAATGCACCGGTGCGAATGCCGGCGGATCGCATGAGCGCCGGCGAGCTGGAAGAAACGTGCATCCTGGCCGGCGGCGACCCGTTCTCGCCCAAGGAGCCGGTCACGCCGGGCGTGCTCAGCGTGTCGCTCGCTGCCGGCGAGCCTGAGCAGCGGCTGCGCGACGCTTCGCTCCCCACGGAGATGGAAGGCCGCCGCCGGGCACTCGCCGACTGGATCGCCAGTGCGGACAACCCGCTGACCGCGCGCGTCATCGTCAACCGCATCTGGCAAGGACACTTCGGCCGCGGCATTGCCGGCAATCCGAACAATTTTGGAGCGACCGGCAAGAAGCCGACGCATCCGGAACTGCTCGACTGGCTGGCGGCCGAGTTTATCGACCGCGGCTGGTCGATCAAGGGGCTGCACAAGCTGATTCTCTCTTCGGACACCTACCGCCGCAGCTCGCTCCATCCCGACCCGCAGCTCGTGACCGCCAAAGACCCGGAGGGAGCCAGTTACGCGGCATTCCGTCCGCGGCGA
>DATKDU010000339.1:0-13917 GCA_035512595.1 Pirellulaceae bacterium | reverse complement strand
AAGCTGAAACTCGATCGGCAGCTTCGCGCCGATGTGGTCGATGCAGGCGTTGATGCCGCCGGTGAAGGCCGTGGCGATTTCCCGCGCATCGGGAGCGTAGCTGGTCCACTCGGCATTCATGTCGCCGCGGTACTTCACCAGTCGCGCAAAGCGGTCGGCCTCAATCCCTTCCTCGCCAAATAGCTCGGCCGTCTCGCCGCGGGCCACGCGCCGCCACAGGTCGAGCTGAAACAGCCGGTCCTGCGCCGCTACGAACCCTTGGGCGAAGAACAGGTCGTGCTGGTTCTGGGCGTAAATGTGCGCGATGCCCCAGCGATCGCGGCGGATTTCAACCGGCTCCTTCAGGCCGCTGAGCTTGATGTCGCCGTCGAGCTGCGCGAGTACCGTCTTGGCGCGCGCCAGGAGCGACTCCGGGGACTCCTGTGCTTGGACGTTTGGGGCCATGAGCAGCACGATCGCAAGAGGAAAGCTGATCCAGCGGCCAGACTGGTGCATGAGCGTTCTCCGGTCAAGGTGGTCCGGCTATTGTCACTCACGGGGCCGTGCGAGGCCAGCGTCCGCGACACTCTTGTGCCCCTCTCCAGCGGCGGTCCATAATGCCGCGGTTATTCGATCCGCTTCTTTTCTGGCGAAGGATGAGAGATGTCCCGCAGCAAATCAAAACGGTCGCGGCGCGAGTTTCTGGCGACGAGCGCCGGGTTGTCGCTGGGTTTCACCATCGTCCCGCGGCACGTCCTCGGCGGGCAGGGACAGACGCCCCCCAGCGAGCGGATCAACGTCGCCGGCATTGGCTGCGGCGGCATGGGGGGCGGCGACATTGCCACGGTCAGCAAGCTGGGGGCCAACATGGTCGCCCTGTGCGACGTCGATGAGGCGCGGGCCGGAGGGACGTTCAATGCCCACCCCAAGGCCCGCCGCTACAAGGATTTTCGCCAGATGCTCGACAAGGAGGCCAAGCACATCGATGCCGTCACCGTCGGCACTCCCGACCACGTCCACGCGGTGGCGGCCATGGCCGCGATCCGCGCCGGCAAGCACGTCTACGTGCAAAAGCCGCTGACGCACACGCTCTTTGAATGCCGCGAGCTGACCAAGGGGGCGAAGAAGGCGGGCGTCATTACGTCGATGGGGAATCAGGGGCACGCCAGCGAAGGGGCGCGGCTGACCTGCGAGTGGATCCAGGCCGGCGTCATCGGCGACGTGCGGGAAGTCCACGTCTGGTCCGATCGGGCGGGGCGATTGTGGAAGCAAGGGATCGGGCGGCCGGCCGAGTCGCAGCCGGTCCCGTCGACGCTCGACTGGAATCTGTGGCTGGGGCCGATCAAGGAGCGGCCGTATCACTCCGCTTATGCACCGGTGGGCTGGCGCGGCTGGTGGGATTTCGGCACCGGAGCGCTCGGTGACATGGGATGCCACATCATCGACCATCCGGTTTGGGCGCTGAAGCTCGGTGCGCCGACCTCGGTCGAAGCCCGGGCCACGCTCGACGGCACGCTGCTCGACGGCAACAAGCTCAACTTCGAGACGTACCCCGTCGCGGCCATCATCTACTACGAATTCCCCGCCCGCGGCAATCTGCCGGCCGTGAAGATGACCTGGTACGACGGCGGGCTGATGCCGCCGGCGCCTGCCGAACTTCCCGCCGGTCAGCGGCTGCCGGACAACGGCGTGCTGTACGTCGGCAGCAAGGGGAAGATGTATCACTCCTCGCACGGCGGAATGCCGCAGCTATTGCCGGGCGAGCTAACCGAAGCGGCCAAGGCTGTTCCCAAGTCGATGGAGCGCTCGCCCGGACATTACGAAGAATGGGTGAGCGGGTGCAAAAGCGGCAAGCAGCCGGTCGCCAGCTTTGAGTACTCCGGGCCGATGACCGAGACCGTCCTGCTCGGCGTGCTCTCGCTGCGCTCGCCGGGGAGGCGGCTGGAGTGGGATGGCGAGAATCAAAAGGTCAATAGCGCGGCGGAGCTGAACCAGTACGTCCATACGGAGTACCGGAAGGGGTGGACGCTGTAGGCTCGCTGCGCCGCGGTTCGTCCACCGGCCGCAGCAGAGACGGTTCCCGACGAAGCTCCCGCGGCCAGGGGCAATACTCACCGCGGACTCTCTTGGTATCATGATACACGGCTGAGAATGACGCCGATTTGAGTCCCGCCTGCTCGCTTCCACCCGCCTAATACCTCTTCCGGGAGATTTCCCGTGCTCACTATTCCCGTCCTCCGCTGGGGCCAGCCCTACGAGTCGCTCGAAATCGACGAAGTCAAGCACTTCCGCACCGGCGAGTCGATCGCCAAGGTCGGCCAGGCCAACGGCGGCATCATCAAGCGCGACCTGCGCACGGCCCAGAAGGCCCGCGATATTTTGAAGCAGATTCCCATCCCCGACATCCTCGCGCGGATCGCCAAGGCGGCCGACCACTACGAGAGCGGCACGCTGCCGATGGGGGACGGCCAGCAGACGCCGGACGATTTCGCCCGCCAGCAGTCGTCGAGCACCGGACTGCCGGAGCACATGTGCAAGGCCAACATGGCCAAGAACAGCTTCGTGCTGCGGAACATGGACAAGATCCTCGACTGCCTCACCCGCGGGCTCGATCTGTCGATACTCACGAGCGGCTACGGCGTCGAAAGCCGCGGCGTGACCGTCAGCTACCAGTGCCAGACGCCGGTCCTGGGCGCGGTATTGCCGAGCAACTCGCCGGGAGTGCATACGCTCTGGCTGCCGGCGATCCCGCTGCAGCTCGGCCTGGTCCTCAAGCCGGGGCCGCAGGAGCCGTGGACGCCGTACCGCATGGTGGCCGCGTTCATTGCCGCCGGCATTCCCAAGGAAGTTTTCGCCCTCTATCCCGGCGGCGGCGAAGCGGGGGCGGCACTTTTGGAAGCGTGCGACCGCTCGATGATCTTCGGCAGCACGCAGACGGTCGAGCGCTACCGCGGCAATCCGCGCGTCCAGGCGCACGGCCCGGGCTTCTCGAAGATTCTGCTAGGGGACGACGTGGTCGATGAGTGGCCGAAGTACATCGACCTGATGGCCGAGAGCATCGCCATCAACTCCGGCCGCGGCTGCATCAACTGCTCCGGCGTGTGGGCCTCGCGGCATACGAAGGAAATCGCCCAGGCCCTGGCCGAGAAGATTGGCCCGATCGAAGTCAAGCCGCCGGAGGATGCGACTGCCGCCCTGGCGGCGTTCACCGTCCCCGGTCAGGGGCAGGCGGTATGGAACATGATCGAGGCCGACCTCAAGGAGAGCGGCGTGACGGACCTGACGAGCAAGTACGGCCCGCGGCTCGTCGAATTCGAACGCTGCTCCTACCTGCGGCCGATGATCGTCCACTGCGCCTCGCCCGAAGCGGCCATCGCCAAGAAGGAATACATGTTCCCCTTCTCGACGGTCGTCCAGTGCCCGCAGGACCAACTGCTCGCCAAGATCGGCCCCACGCTCGTCGGCACCGTCATCACCACCGACGCCAAGCTCAAGGCCCAGTGCATCGACGCCACCCACATCGACCGCCTCAACCTCGGCCCGATCCCCACGACGAAGCTCAACTGGCTCCAGCCGCACGAGGGGAATATTATTGATTTTCTGTTCAGAAACCGGGCGCTGCAGACGGGGTGAGTGGTGAGTAGTTATCCTTAGCCGGCGGCTAACAGCCGCGGGAATAGCCGAAAGCAGGCTGCTGGGCGATGCTGCGCCGGGCGCACGACGGCTCGGACCCTTCGATCCAGCTTTCCGGGGTCAGCGGCCAGTGCGCCTTCGGAACTGAGGGTTGCAGGTTCGAATCCTGCCGGGCCTACTTTCAAATTCGCGCCAGCCGGCGCGATATCGTCTGCGTATGACCCACCAGCACAATCGCCGCGCCTGGGACAAGATGGTCCGCCAGAGGCAGCGGTTCACGCGCCCGGCCCCCGACGAGGATTTTGCCAATCCCCTCGCGGTCGTGGACGGCGTCGGTTGGCTCGGCGGAGACATTCGCGGCCAGCGGCTGTTGTGCCTGGCGGCTGGCGGAGGCAAGCACTCGGCCTTGTATGCCGCGGCCGGTGCGGAGGTGACGGTCATCGATATCAGCCCGGCCATGCTGGAGCTCGACCGGCAAGTGGCCGCCGAGCGCAAGCTCTGTGTGCGGACCATCGAAGCCTCGATGGACGACATGCCCGCACTGGCAACTGGCGAGTTCGACATCGTCATTCATCCGGTCAGCACGTGCTACGTGCCGGCCATCGGGCCGGTCTATCAAGAGGTGGCCCGCGTTACGCGAGCGGGCGGGCTCTACATCAGCCAGCACAAGACGCCGGCCAGTTTGCAGGCCGACGTGGCGCCCACGCCGCGCGGGTACGAGCTGGTCGAGCCCTACTACCGCGACGGGCCGCTGCCCAGCGTCGTTGGCAGCTCTCATCGCGAGGAAGGGACGCTCGAGTACCTGCACCGCTGGGAGGAGCTGCTGGGGCTCATGTGCCGCGCCGGCTTCGTGATCGAAGACCTGCTCGAGCCGCAACATGCTAAGGAAGGCGCCGAGCCGGGCAGCTTTGGCCACCGCGGCCGGTTCGTCGCTCCCTACGTGCGGATCAAGGCGCGGCGGACGGGGATGGCGGCAGGGAACGTGGTGACCAAAACGATCTGGCAGCCATGATCATGGCGGATTGCGGATTCTGATTCAATCCGTGCAATCCGCAATCGCTACGCCGCCCGTTGGTGCAGCGCCAGCCGCGCTCGACGCCGCGTGAACCAATCGTCCCCCAGCACGGACAGCGCCACGCGGTCCTCCAGGTTCGGGCGGAAGATCGTCAGCAGCGTCAGCGGCAAGAACCACGCCATGTACATCCCGCCCCCTTCGCCGTGGGCGTGCCAGAACTGCACCGCCACCATCACCGCCGCCGTACACGACAGCAGGGTCCCCAGGTTCTTCTGCGCCGGCCATAGGATCAAGCTGGCGGCAATGATGCCGCAGGAGACGATGATCGGCAGCCGATAGATCGGGTCCCAGCCGAATTGCCAGATGCCGCCGAGTTGCTCCGGGGCCATCTTGGGAAACCAGAATCCGAACATCGACTGGATCTTGGCCAGGAACGACGCCATATCCTGCGAGACGAACACCAGCGTCAGCACCATCAGCGCCACCGACACCAGCAGTGCCGACGAAAACCGCATCACCCCCCGCTGCCAATAGAAGCTGAGCCACAGGGGCAACAGGAAGAACGGGTAGTAAAAGGCGCTCATCGCCGTCCCCATCAGCACGCCGGCCAGAATCGGCCGGCGATAAAGGACGATAGCCCACAACAGGAGTGCCGCCGGGAGGACGTGCATCACGTGCCCGGTCATCTGCGCCGTGTAGGGGAGCATGAGGTAAATGGTCGCCGCGCCGATTCCCATCTTGATGTTCTCAAAATGGAGGTAGCCGATGAGGACCATCGCCACGACCACCGCCAGGTGGGCGAGGATCACCATCGTCTTGGCGACAACGATCTGCGCCGTCATCTTCTGCTCGGGGGCGTCACCGCTCTTGGCGAAGGGCGTGGTCACGATGCTGGGAATCAAGTGCAAGGCGTCGTAACCGGGACCGAGCTGCGAATAGTCCTTGGCAGGCTGCCGCGGGGTCGAGCGATCGGTCCGCTCGAGCAAGGCCCGCGCACCTTGCGCTCCCTTCAGATCGGCGGCGGTAATGTTTTCGCTGGTGACGACGTTGGCCATCAAGAACAAGAACAGCGAGATGCCAATGAAGAGCAAACCGCCGCTGGAGAGGTTCGGCTCCAGTAGAGGGCGACGGACCATCGTCGGATCAAACAACAGCCGCACCATGAGCAGGCCGCAGACGATCAGCAGCCAGGCGTATCCCCAAAAAGACGTCTTGCGACTTTCCGCCAGCGCCGCCTTCAACGCCTCCCCCTTCTCGTCGCGACTCTCTTCCTTGGTCGGCAGCTCTTGGGTCTCTTCGGTCGGAAGGGAATCCCCCTCGGCAGCGGGCGGCGGTTCGGTCGGCTCGGACGAATCCGCTGGCTTTGTCCCCGCCTGATGAACGACCGGGTGCGTCTCGTCCGCTAGGGCCGTCCTGGCTTCCGCCGATATTTCACCGCTGGCCGGATCGATCGACGGCTTGTTCAGGTCGGCGTCTTGATTCAACGCTTCCAGGACGACGCCCTCCAGCCGCTGCCCTTCGTTTACCATCAGGAGCCCCGGCGCCAGCAGGATGAGCAGCACCAGGTCGAGATTGCGGACGCTCCAGAAGCGGTTGAACTTGAAGAACAATCCCACGAGCAACAGCGACGACAGGTAGGCCCAACTGACGGGGTCCACCTTCTCGTATTGGAATAGGAATTCGCTCATGGGGACCTAGCACCGCTGCCAAGCAATCACCCCGCAGGTGACGGCCGACCGGCGGCTCCTTGGGTCTAGCCTGATCCAGCCGGGACTAAACCACTCAACAGAATACGCATTTTGGACAGGGCTGCAAGTGAGAGAGCGGAGGCCGGAAGTCGGAAGTCGAAGAGTTGGAGAGGGATGTTCGGTGGTCAAATCTCGGTGCTCGGTACTTTGTACTCGGTGCCTACGTACTCGATACTTGGAACACGGGTTTTGTTACAAATAACCAGTGAGTAACCTCCCACCGTGGCCGCATCATGCTTTCAGCGCCTGGAATCCTTCCTCACCGGCCAGGGAATCGCGCTGGACGTCCGCCATCACGCTCCCGTCTATACGAGCGAGGAGGCCGCCCAGGTTCGGGGGACGAGCCTCGCCAGCGGCGCCAAAGCGCTGGTTTGCAAGGCGGATGAACGGTTTGTAATGATCGTCCTGCCGGCGGACCGCAAGCTCGCCAGCAAGCTGGCGCGGAAGACGCTGGGGATCAAGAGCCTGCGGTTCGCCTCACGCGAGGAAGTTGAGCAGCTCACCGGCCTGACCCCCGGCTCCATTCCCCCCTTCGGCAGCCTCTTCGGCCTGCCTACCTGGTGCGACGAGAAACTCGCCGCCCAAGAGCGGATCAACTTCAACGCCGGCGATCACTCCATCTCGATCAGCATGACCTTCGCGGATTACATCACCGCCGAGCAACCGCAGATGGGTTCGTTTGCGGAATGAGGGTTCAGATCTTGAGTCCCGCGGCGGTGCCGGCGTTGGTCGGCAAATGTCAAGCTCAAGGACAGCTACGACATCACCACACCGGCCGCCCCGAGTGAAAATCGTTGACTTGACCCCTCCAGCCGCTACAATCCGCAGAGTTGGCGTAACACGCTGCTGATGACGTTTCACCAGCGGTCGTTCTCCCACCCAGCGGAGCGTTCATTTACGGGGCAGGTATCATGGCCGCGGAAGATCACGCGCTGTTGTTTCAGGCCCGAGAGTGCTGGGGCAGCGTAGATTTTAGCGGGCAGTGTACCGGCCACTTCTTGCCGGCCGCTCGCCACCTCGTCGCGACCACCTTTCCCAGCCAGCCTTTCGACAGGAGCCGATCATGAATCTCTCCGCTGCTCTGCGCATCCTCGTTGCCGCTGTGGTCGTTGCCGCGGCGATGAATGTTGTGACCAGTGCCGCCGATCCGTACTTCGTTCCTTACGGGGCTCATCGGGGCCGGATTCACATCGGCCCGCGGCACGCCCGCATCCGCTGGGGGGGCGGTCTCACCCCCTACGGCGCCGCCGTGCTGATGCACGGCTTCGACGTGGCGGGAAGCGTCGGCAAAGTGGTTCTGGGAGCCAGCGGCGACGACAGCGGCTCCGTCGGCAGCGAAAGTGCCGCTGAAAGCAACGAGGCGGAGTGCCAGGAGCAATTGCGCAGGACCAGGGAGCTTCTCGAAGAGACGAAGAAGGTCTGCTGCCTCAAGAGAGGGGGCGAAGTCGCCCCGGAAGCCAGTGCCGAGCCTGGTGCCGAACCGGCAGCGCCGCCGCCAGACGACTATGCCCGCATCGAAAAGGTGAAGCGCGACGTGTCTGACACGCTGCCGCTGATCCTTGCTCTGCAACAGGAAACGGCGGAAAGAAAAAAGGCCACCGAGGACTTCGAGAAGGTCTTGGCTCGCGATCGCCAGGCGTTCGAAGCGTTTATGAACGCCTATCAGTCCCCTTGATTGGAGCACCATCGACCTCACGCCGTGAGGCTCGTGATTGCCGTGCGCATCCGTGTGACAGGAGCAAGTACCATGGCAAAGCAGTCTGGCAGCTCGGGAAAACGCCGTTATCGTGGAGATGAGGAGGGCTATCGGGGTGCATCCCCCCGCGGCAAAGGGGTCGCCGCCAAACGGGATGGGGCGGCCGAAAGCTCCTCGGTCGGCAACGACGAGGAAATGGCCGCGGAGGCGATGACGCCGGAAGCCGACGTGGGAGAGCTCGAATTCGACGTCGTCACGACGGCGGCCGAGCGAGCCCAGCCCCATCCCGAGTTTGACGAAAGCCTGGCCCTGGATGCCTGGTACGCCAGCTACGCCAGCCGCGCCTCGCAGGCGATGGCCAAGACCGAACGCCGCCGCGGCATCGTCGCCGAGATGGTCCTCGGGCCGGACGGGCGCGTGCAGATTACGGACACGGAAAACTATCCCTGGCGGGCCATCTGCTCCCTGCGGATCAGCGCCCGCGACGGCTCCTCGTGGATCGGCACCGGCTGGTTCATCGCCAAGCGGGTGATCATCACCGCGGGGCACTGCGTCTACATCCACGACCGCGGCGGCTGGGTCCGCTCGGTCGAGGTGATTCCGGGCCGCGATGCGAGCGAGTTTCCCTACGGCTCGCGGAAGAGCACGCGCTTCCGCAGCACCGCCGGATGGGTCAACGGCAAAAAGCCCCCTTTCGACTACGGAGCGATTCTCCTCAGCGAGAACCAGGAGTTTGATCCCTATCCGGGCAACTTGCTGTACAGCGTCTTGTCCAACAGCGAGCTCACCGGACAGCGGGTCAACGTCGCCGGCTATCCGGGGGACAAGCCGACCGGCACCATGTGGTGGCACCACGACAAGATCAGCAGCATCGATGCCACCACGATCAGCTACCTGACCGACACGGCCGGCGGCCAGAGCGGAGCGGCCGCATTCCTGAAAAATGGGGACGAGCGGATTGCCGTCGGCATTCACAACTACGGCGCCTCCACCGGCAACTCGGCGACGCGGATCGCCAATTCGGTCGTCGCCAATTTTGATTTGTGGAAGACGCAAGCGTGAGCGCCCCTTAGGCACAGGCCATGGGATCGATTCAGGGGACCGTGACGAGGAAATCGGGGCGGCTTCCGCCGGAAGTCGCCGTGCTGATCGACTCCGGTCCCCCGCATCCCGACATTGCAGCGCTGGCCGACGCAACCGGCCGCTTCTCGCTCACCGGTCTGAGCAACGGGGAGTACATCATCTCGGCATACGTGGATGGCGTCCGCCAGGCGACCGAGCGCGTGCATATCCGCGGCAACGAGCCGGCCGAGGTGCAACTGGTCTTGGATGCACCGTTGTAGATTGGGCCACAGCGACCATTGCTGTCGGGTTTGCCGCTGATTACACTCCTCGGTTCCCGCCGACTGCCATCCCATCCCGCCCCAGGAATCCCACCGTGGCCAGAATCTCTCCGCCGTCGCTCGTTTTCTTTGCCGAAGCGCTGCTGCACGCCGGCGGCGCAAGTGGGGAAGAAGCACACGTGGTGGCTCGCAGCCTCGTTGATGCCAACCTCAAGGGTTACGATTCGCACGGCGTGATGCGTCTGCCGTATTACGTCGAGGCGCTGAAGACCGGCGAGGCGGCCAGCGGCGCGGAGTTGACCATCCTCGATGAAGGTCCCAGCCGCGTCGTGGCGGACGCCAACTGGGGTTTTGGCCAGGTGCAAGGGGTGCGAATGCTGGCCCGCTTGTCGGCCAAGGCGCACGAGGCGGGGCAGGCGATCGGCACCATGACGCACTGCGGGCACATCGGCCGGCTGGGGGAATACTGCGAGATGGCGGCGGCTGGCGGCCTGGTGTCGATGCTGATGGTCAACTCGCACGGCGGTGCAGCCCGCGTTGCACCGCCGGGGGGAAAGGCGCCGCGACTCAGCACCAATCCGCTCGCGATCGGCGTGCCCAACGGCAGTGAGCCGCTGATTCTCGACTTCAGCACCAGCGCCACCGCCGAAGGAAAGGTGCGGGTCAAGAAGATTGCCGGCGAATCCTGTCCCGACGGCTGGATCATCGATAGCGAAGGGAGGCCGACCTGCGATCCGAACGTCCTGTACGGCAATCCGCCCGGCTCGATCCTGCCGATGGGGGGCGCGCAAGCCTACAAAGGTTTTGGCCTGGGGTTGATGGTCGAGATTTTTACGGGGGCGATCTCCGGCGGCGTGTGCGCCCGGCCCGTGCCCTATCCCAAGAAGGGAAATTGCGTCTTCATGATGCTCCTGGACCCGGGGCTGTACGGCGGGCGGGAGCATTTTCAGGCGGAAGTGGCGCAGCTTGTCCAGTACATCCGCTCCTGCCCGCGGATCGAAGGGGTGCAGGAAATATTGCTGCCCGGCGATCCCGAGCGGCGGCTCAGCGCGGGGCGGATGGCGGAAGGGCTGCACCTGGATGACGAAAACTGGAAGGCGCTGGTAGGGCTGGCAGAGACGCTCCAGGTCAACGTTCCGGCGGTGGGCTAGCCCGCATTTCTCACCAGCGATCGAAACCCGACGCGTAAGCGAGGGAGTGGGGAAGGTTTGTCCTCGCTGACGCTTCGGGCTTCCATCCAGCGGCCTGTCGAACAAGTTGCCCGGCTGGTGAGAAATGCGGGCTAGGGGGTCGGGTGAAGTGATAAGCGAATTGAGCATTTATTTCGGTTTATATGTCGCCCTTAACTCCTTACCAGATCACGCTTTGCGATTTCGACCCTTTTTTCCTTTAATAAGTGCCTCCCTCCTTCGGCAGCCGGGCGGAACGTGAACGGATGTTCCACTCCGCCAACGACTTACGCCTGCGGCGGCGGCCTGGGCACTGCCGCGGGCGATTAGTGCCGAACTGCGACTTTCGCGCGCAGACCGCTTATCGCCCGGCGTGGCAACCTTCTTCAACCAACTTTTCAAAGAACAACCGGCCCGCCTCAGCCCTGCCGAGCCGCGCGCACCAGCACCTAACTCTTTAGATGCGCGAGGGTGCGCATTTATTCCCATGGCGGCCAAAAAAATGCTGCGGAGTCGCGCACCCCCCGCGCGGGAATGGACGGGCTGCCAAATCGGCCAAGCCCGGCGGGGTGATAGCGCGAAAAGGCTCCCGATCCGCGACTCGGCAGTCGCCGCAACCGCTTTCAGAATTGGTACTTACGTTCAGTATCTCACCCTGGGGGCAGTTGGGGGCGCTAGCGCGAATCGGAGGCTCGAAATGGCGACCGCATCGGGTTAATCGACAAGTAACTCTGTGTTCACTGATAGTTTTTTGACAACCAAAGGGGGGTTCTGTCAAAAAACTCCCTCAAGTGGGGGGGGGCGTGGTTCGTGCGTGCGGTGGCGCGCACCGGCCACTCAAAGAATAAGACGCTCGGGCAGTGACACCTTTGGTCACTCCCTCCAAAAAATATTCGTTCGCCGCTGGAAGCGGCTGCCGACCTCTTGGGCCGGCGGGTAAATGAGACTTTTGCCCGGGGCGACGTCCTGCCAAAATACGGTTTGGGGCTCGTGGGTGATGGACGGTTGGTACGCAGTTCCCACTGTCGGCGGCCGACAGTGGCACACTTTTCCATGCTGACATCGCCACCCGCGCGTCTGAACATTAACGCAAAACGCGAACAAATCAAGATTGGAGTACAAGTGTTCGTTCCCCCGCTTGGGATCGGCATGAACCCCTGGAAAGGATTTTGACATGCAAACAGCGCGACACGTGTTGCTTGGGTGCAAATTGACGCACCAGCCCGAGAAAGTGATTGCCTCCCTCGTCTCCGAATTCAAGGGTGTGGGCAACTACCCCCAAGGGTTGGACCCGCAGTTTCTACGCCAGTGCGACGTCGGTCAAGCTCTAATGTTGGCCGTGATGCGGCACCTTAGTTATCGCACTCCACCGGACGTTCAAAAGCGTTTAATTGATGGTTTTGAGGTGGCGCTAGATTACTTTTACGGGGAATGGTGGAAAGACCGCACGGACCTCGCCTTCGATTTTGGCATAATGATCGACAAGACACATCCAAACCGTGACCTGATATGGTTTAAGACCTTTTCGGCCGGCTTGCTTCTGGGGTTACTTACCGAGCGCTGGTCGGACATCGCCAGACTGTGTTCATGGGTGGAACCAGACTTGAAGCCGGAGTACATGGGCGGCCAAATCGAGGACCAATTGGTGTATATCTACTTCAGCGTCGCTGCGAGTCTCAGAACTGACCCGATGCCGGAACTGGCGGGACTTGAAGCAGGAATCAAGAAGTGCCGCACGAAGCGTTCTCGATTGTTGTTCAAGGCGTGGGAGGCCGCCCGTGCGGGCGATCAGTCGGCGTTCGACAAGGCATTCCGCGAGTCCCTGGAGCACTTCGATTCGACTTACTATACGGCTTCGACCGTCGTGGAGTGGATCGCCCAGCACCAGTCGGTCGTGTGGCTGGCTGCTAAGCGGCTGGGACTGAAGTTCCCGCCGCTGCCGGAGAGGCTGGCGGCCATGATCATCACGCGCGAATCACTGGGGCTTTCAGCAACAGAATAGCATCGGGCTCCCCACGCCATGTCGTATACACTGCACCTATTCGCAATCGATGGTCAGCGGTTCGCCGATCGGCTGAAAGTTTCGGCCGAGGAAGTGTTAACCCGTGTGCGCGAGCGGATCTTGTTGGAGAAGCGTTGTGACGAGGCTAGTGCGCGGCCCATATTGCGAGCAGCCGAGCGACTGTGCTCGGGCAACCTCCCGGTGGACTGCCCTATTGAGTACTTCGTGTAGTGTTTCGACCCAAGTGAGACAGGTGGGAAGTTAGAGAGGATGGTCTATCCTACTGGGGCCACGAACCAGGAGGGAGAGACCATGAGAGGGAAGCCGAGGGAGCTTGGCAGCATCGCGGGGGTATTGGGAACCAGCGACCGGGTGCAAGAAATCATCGGCGAATTCGGATCGGCGCTGTTGATCAAACTGCTCGGGTTCGAGCCCACGCGGATGAATCTGGACACCAACCACGGGCCAGATAACATTGCGCTTCACAAGCAGACGGATATATGGGGGATCTTCGAATCGAAGGGCGGGCGGAGCAGACTGGCAGAAGGCCCAAGCGCTGCCTCATATGGTGACCAAATGGGTCCGAAGTGGATAAGGTACTGGATACGGAGGACGATTTTGAACAACCCTGGCTCCCCACAGGCTGCTCAGTTAAACGCTGCGTTTGATACCGGCCAGCCAATGCTGGCGGCAGTCACGCGTCTGAACATTAACGCTAAGAGGGAGCAGATAAAGATTGGTGTGCAAGTATTTGTGTCTCCACTTGGGATTGGCATGAACCCCTGGAAAGGCTTTTGAAAAATGCAGACTGCCCGCCATGTGTTGCTCGGTTGCAAGTTGTCTCAGCCGGAGAGAATTGTTGCCAGTGTATCCTCCCAATTCAGGGGGATTGTAAATTATCCGTTAGGCCACGACCCACAGTTGCTGCGTGACTTCGATGTGCAAAACGCTCTATTCTTGATTGTGATGCGCCATCTGGGGGTTAGGGCTCCACCATGGTGTGAGCGGCGCATGAACGAAGGCTTTGACGTGGCACTTGACTACTTTGTGGGGGACTGGTGGAAAAATGTGGCAGATCCGCGATTTGACTATCGGGACAAGCTTGACAAAGCGCATCCCAACCGGGACCTCATTTGGTTCCAAGTCTTCGCTCCTGGCTTGCTTCTGGGATTGCTTACCGAGCGCTGGTCCGACGTTGCCAAACTCTGCTCGTGGGTGGAATCCGATCTCCAGCCAGAGTACCTGGGGGGCGAGGTCGAAGACCAATTGGTGCATATCTACCTCAGCGTCGCCGCGAGTCTAAGAACAAACCCAATGCCGGGGCTGGCGGAA
>DATKDU010000338.1:0-7104 GCA_035512595.1 Pirellulaceae bacterium | reverse complement strand
GAACAGCACGCCGCTGCCCCACTGCGGGATCTTCTTCTCCGTCCACAGCGCCGGCTTGTTGACCCCCTGATACCAGGTCAGTTTCACCGCCGGCATTTCGCCCCGCGGCCCGAATTCGTACGTCGCCTGCATCGACGCCGGGGCGATCTCCGGATGGACTGCCGGGCCGGAGCCTTCGACCGTCAGCGGCGCCTGGAGCTTCAGGGCCCAGAACGGCAGGTCGTTCCAGTGGCTGCCGAGGTCGGACATCGTGCCGCTGCCGAAATCCCACCAGCGATACCATTTCGGTCCTGGAAAGTAGACGTCGTGAAACGGCCGCTCGGGGGCCGGACCCAGCCACAAATCCCAGTCGAGGCCGCTGGGGATCGGCGATGATCCTTGCGGCCGCTCGCTGGTGAAAACAATGTCGTTGTTTTTCTTCGCTTCCTCTTCCGTCGGCTGCCATCCCCAGACGCGGCCGACCCAGACGTGCGCTTCGCGAACCGGGCCGATCGCGCCAGAATGGATCAGCTCCACCACGCGGCGATAGTTGTCCTCGGCGTGAATCTGCGTCCCCATCTGCGTGGCGACCTTGGCCTTCGCCGCCGCTTCGCGGATCACGCGGGCTTCCCAAATGCCGTGGGTCAGCGGCTTCTCGCAGTAGACGTGCTTGCCGAGCTCTAGTGCCGGCAGCGTGGCGAAGGCGTGCGTGTGCTCGCACGTGCTGACGACGACCGCATCGAACTCCTTGGCGTGGTCGTACAACTGGCGAAAGTCGGCGAATTTTCGCGCCTCGGGCAGAAGCTGTGCCGCCTTGGCCAGGTTCGGCTCGTAGACGTCGCACAGGGCGACGATGTTCTCCGACGCGACCTGCCGCAGGTTGTGCCCTCCGCGACCGCCGGCGCCGATGACGGCGATGTTCAGCTTCTCGCTCAAGTTCCGGCCGCGAACGATGGCCGGCGCCGCCATGACTGTGCCGGCCGCGAGTGCCGCGGATTGTCCGAGGAACTGGCGGCGGGAAAGACCGGGTTTGCATCTCGTCATGGATCGGCTCCTGCAAAGGAAACGCATTGGCATTCGCGGAAGCCTGATTGTACGCCCTGCGGGGGCAATTGAAACTCTCAGACGTCTGCGACTTCGGCTACAATCGAGCGCATGAGCGACCGGTCAGCGATTCGCGGCTTTCCTCAGCGCCATCCGCGTCTGGCCATTGCCGGCTTGCTGCTGGGACTGGCGATCGCCGTCGGCATCGGCATTGTCGTGCGGCGCGAGACTCAGGCCCGCCGCGACTGGCAGCAGGCGCAAGCAGCCGCGGTCCAGTACGATTTCGATCGAGCCCGCGATCACCTGCGGGCCTACTTGAGGTGGCGGTACTTCCATGGCTCGGCCCATTTCGCCTGCGCCCGCGCTTGCCGCCGCGCGACGAGCGAGGACTACATCCAGGCCCGCGAGCATCTGCAAGCGGCCGAGATGCTGGGGCATGCGGCCGACGAAATCAAGCTGGAGCGGGCGCTGATCCAGGTGCAGGAGTCCGGCGAGATCGGCCCGGAAGAGTCGTTTCTGAAACTTCGCCTCACCGCGGCGTCACCCGACCAGTCGTTGATTCTGGAAGCGATCGCCCGCGGCTGCATCCGCGCCGGCCTGGTCAACAAGGCCAACGAATGGCTCGACAAGTGGGTCCAGTTCGCGCCCGACGACTGGTACGCCCGGATGTGGCGCGGCTGCCTGTTTCAGCACACCGCCAGGCCGCAGCTCGCCATCGAGGATTTCTCGATGGTGCTGCGATATCGGCCCGACGATCTCCCCGTTCGCAAGCAGCTCGGCCTGGCGCTGGCCGCCAGCGGGTACGACTACCCGGCGGCAATCACCCATTTGGAACATTGCCAGCAGCACGGGCCGGCCGATTCCGAAGTCCTGACCGCGTTGGCCGACTGCTGCCGCGCGGTGGGCCGGCATGACGAGGCGCGGACGCTCCTGAGCACAGTCCTCGATGAGCAGCCGGCGGACTACGATGCCCAGCTTGCGCTGGCCCTCTTGGAGCTCGACCTTGGCAACGATGCCGCCGCGTTGAAAACGCTGGAGCAACTGGAAAAGGAGGATCTCAAGTTGGATGCCGTCGAAGCACTGCACCGGATGCTGCATCTCGATCCGGTTCCCAATCCGCCGCATGTCACCGAGCGGCGCGAGAAGGTATTGCACCTGCGGGCGGTCGCGCTGCGGCGGCTGGCGCGCCGCGACGAAGCCGACCGCTGCGCAGCGGAGCTCGAGCGCATCCGGCAGCTCGCCTCCGAGCTGAAGTCGGCACTCAAGGAGCAGAAGCAGCGCCCAAGAGATGCCGAGTTGATCGTCCAAGTCGGCAAGATCTATCTCGACCTGGCGCTCCCTGCGGAAGGCATGTCGTGGCTGGAGAAAGTCCTGGCCGAAAATGCCGAGCATCCGGGGGCGCACGCCGTGCTGGCCAATTACTATCAATCGCTGGGCACCGCCGTCGCGCGAGAGAAGGCGCTTTTCCACCGGCAGTTTACGCGAGGGAATTGATGCGGCACCACGGCATATCGCGACTGGCGCTCTTCGCGGTCCTGCTCGTCGCCCCCCTATCTGGCTGCCGCGACCAGCCGGCGGCTCCGACCGCGACGCCGAGCACGGCGGCGGCGATCACGCCGCCGCAGCCCCAGTCGCCGATTCTTCCCGGTGCGTTTGTCGATGTGACGGACGGCAGCGGCATCGACGCCCGCTACCGGAACGGTGAGGAGGCCAACCACTACAGCATTCTGGAGTCGCTGGGCGGCGGCATCGGCCTTATCGATTACGACCGGGACGGACTGCTCGATGTCTTCGTCACCGGCGGCGGCCACTTCAGCGGGCCGAAGAAACGAGACATCCAAGGATTCGCCAGCCGGCTCTACAAGAACCTCGGCGACTGGAAGTTCCGCGACGTGACTGCGGAACTCGGTCTGGACCAGCCGCTGTTTTACACCCATGGCTGCGCGATCGGCGATTATGACCGTGATGGCTGGCCCGACCTGCTGGTCACCGGCTACGGGCGGCTCGTCCTCTATCGCAACGAGGGGGGCAAACGGTTTGTCGATGTCACCGAAGCGATGGGCCTCGCCGCCGCCAAGCCCGATTTGCACTGGAGCACCGCCGCCGCCTTCGCCGATCTGACCGGAGACGGCCGCCTCGATCTGTTCGTCGCGCATTACGTCGATTGGTCGTTCGCCAACCATCGCCCCTGCCGCGGCTATGGCCCCGGCGAGCCGATCGACGTCTGCCCGCCGAACGACTTCGAACCGCTCTTGCCGCAACTCTTTGTGAACGACGGGAGCACGTTCCGCGCGGCCGGCCCCGAGGCGGGGCTCAAGCCGGGCAAGGCACTCGGCGTGCTGGCCATCGACCTGAATGCCGACGGCAAGCTCGATTTGTACGTCGCCAACGACGCCGTCGCCAACCACTGCTATCTCAACCAGGGGGACGGCCGCTTTGTGGAGCAGGGAACGGAGCTGGGAGTTGCCTACAGCGAGACGGGCGAGCCCGACGGCAGCATGGGGGTCGATGCGGCCAGCCTCGGCGGCGAAGATCGCTTCTCCATTTTCGTCACGAACTACCACCGGCAATCGCACGCGCTGTATCTCAACCGGGGGGAAGGGGTTTTTTCGCACGAAAGCACGTCCACCGGCATTCGCGCCATCGGGCAGAGCTACGTCGGCTGGGGAGCCGGATTTATGGACTACGACCGCGATGGCGACGAGGATTTGGTCGTCGCGCACGGGCACGTGATCCGCCATCCGCCGCCGCCGCAGACGCTGGCCCAGCGGCCCGTGTTGCTGGAGAATGTGACGGAGAGCCAGGCCGGCCGCGAGCGGGTCGAGTACCAGAACCGGACCATCGCGGCCGGCGCCTATTTTCAATCGCCGCATCGCGGCCGCGGGGTGGCGCTGGGGGATCTCGACAACGACGGCCGGATCGATCTGGTGATCAGCCACATCGACGAGCAGGTGACGCTGCTGAAGAACGTCACGGAGAATGGGAACCACTGGCTGGGAATCGAGCTGGTCGGCGCCGACAACCGCGATCCGATCGGCGCGGTGCTGACGCTGGAAGTTGACGGGCGAAAGCTCGTGCGGGCGATCAAGGGGGGCGGCTCGTACCTGTCGGCCAGCGACCGCCGCGTGGTGTTTGGGCTGGGAACATCGACGAGCGTCAGCCGGTTGACGGTTCGCTGGCCCTTGGGGGGGACGCAGTCCTGGGGGGGCGAATCGCTGGGAATCGACAAATACGTGCGCCTGGTCGAGGGGAATGACGCGACGAAAACAACGGATTGATGGCCGCGCGTTGCAATGGCCCCTGTCACCGGCTAATCTGGCCCAGCGACGCATGATCCGTCCGTAGACCGTCACTCTGGAGCCCTGGGAATGAAACGCCTTACCGCCGTGTTGCTCGTCGGTTTTCTCCTGGCAACTTCCGCCGGCGCCGACAACTGGCCCAGTTGGCGCGGTCCGAATTATGACGGCGTCGCTCCGGGCAAGGGTTACGCCACGACGTGGAGTGCGACCGAGAACGTCCGCTGGAAAGTAGCGCTTCCTGGCCCGGGCTCGTCCACGCCGATCCTGTGGGGAGACCACATCTTCTTGACCTGCGCTTCCGACGGACACAACACGGCCGTCTGCTTAAGTCGCGACGGCAAGCTCGTCTGGAAAACGCCGATCGGCCAGCGCGCCCGCTCCGGCAAGAACGCCAAGGCCACCGGCAGCAACCCGTCGGCAGTCACGGACGGCGAGCACATCTGGGTTTATTTCAAGAGCGGCGCACTGGCTTGCCTCGACATGCAGGGCAAGATCGTCTGGGAAACCAATCTCCAGGATGAATACGGCACGGACTCGCTGCAGTGGGACCTGGGAACGAGCCCCGTGCTGACCAGGGACGCCGTCGTCGTGGCCGTCATGCACCGCCCGCCGTCCTACCTGGTTGCTTTCGAAAAAGAGACCGGCAAAGTTGCCTGGAAGCAGGACCGCACGCTTCCGGCCCCCGCCGAAGCCAACGACAGCTACTCCACGCCGATCGTTCTCGCGCACGAGGGCCGCGAGTTGCTCGTCGTGCTCGGCGCCGATCACGTCACCGGACACGACGCGGCCTCCGGCAAGGAACTGTGGCGCGCCGGCGGATTGAACCCGCGGCAAGCCGGCAATTTCCGCTCGATCGCCTCAGCCGTGATCGAAGACGGCGTTGTGGTAGCGCCCTATGCCCGCGGCGGCACGCTCACGGCCATCAAACTCGGCGGCAGCGGCGACGTCACCAAATCGCACGTCGTCTGGACGCGCGACGATCTGGGGGCCGATGTTCCCACGCCGGCGGCACTCGAGGGAAAGGTCTATGTATGCGGCGACCGCGGCCAGGTGTCGTGCCTGGACGTGAAAACGGGAGACACAATCTGGACAGGGACTGTCGAACGGCACCGCACCGCGTACAGCTCCTCGCCAGTGATTGCCGACGGAAAGTTGTATGTTACCCGCGAGGATGGGGCGACGTTCGTGCTGGCGCTCGGCGACGAGTTCAAGCTGCTGGCCAAGAATGAGATCGGCCGCGAGCAGGTCGTCGCCACCCCCGTCTTTGCCGACGGACTGATTTTCCTGCGGACGCGGGACAACTTGTATTGCATCGGCAAGTAATGAGTAGGTCCCGTCTGCCGGACGGGACCTTGCCAGCCGCGCGGTGCTTCAGGTCCCGCTCGGCAAGCGGGACCTACTAACAAGTCCGCAGCCATCCGCCATGCTCGACGGCGTCGAAAGTCCGCGTAGGGTGGCGTCAATCGGCTCTCAGGCCGCGCCGACCCACCGGTATTTGCCCAATATCCGGTTCAAGCCAGCCGGCGCGTGCATCGGCTCCAATTTTTTCAATCTTTTTTGCAACTCCTGTCCGCTGAAGGGTTTGCGTCGGACGTTTCCCCGCGGAAAGGCCAGGAGGGTGACCAAAGGTGTCACAGCCCTGCGTCTAATTCCAGAAAGGGGAACGTGTACTCCCATATCTATGTAGACAGGAGAATAGAGCATGAACGCTACCCTGGAACTGCCGGCGAGCAAGCCGGTCAACGGCCGCCGCCACGCGCTTGCGCTGGCCGCTTCCCCGCCGCTGGGCGCCGCGGTCCCCGCGCCGGCTGCTTCCCCGCCAGCCGCCGCCGATTGTCCGCCGCCCGACCTGCTGATGCAGCCGATTTTTCTCCGCGGCATTCCGACTGCTCGCGACCGGGAGATCTTCCGGCAGGTCGTACTCTGCCGGCGGACCAAGACCGACGTGGCCCGCCAGTTTCAACTGAGCCAGCCGCGGATCAGCCAGATCTGCGGCGATGTGCAGCGGTGGATGAAGAAGCACACCCCGAGGCAGACGGAGGAGTTGACCCAGCCGCAGTGGCTCAACCTGGCGGAGAACATGTGCCGCGAGCGGCTCGAGACGCAGTACGCCCTGGCGATGGAGGCGCTGGAGGCGTCGCGCCAGCCGCGGCAGTGGGCGGGTTGGGACCAGGAAGGGAATCGGGTCGAAAAACTGCCGGAGTCGCCGCCGCGGCCTCAGAGCGCCCTGATGAACATCGCCATGAAGGCCACGATCGAGCTTGCCCGGCTGGACGGCGTGTGGGGCTCCGGGGACGCCTGGGCCGGCCGCAACCGGGAGAAGCTCGAGGAGTTTCGGCAAGAGCGCGATCGCGAGTGGGACGCGGAGACGGCCTGCAACGAGGCGACGCTCGCCGAGTTGGGGGCGCTTCCAGCGCAGGAAATGTCGCCGGCTGCACCGCCGGCGGGCCTGGCCAATCCGCCTGCGGCAACGGCAAGCGAGAACCCGCCTGCCCTCACTTATGAACGCTTATGGAATTTGCCCCCTGCGGCGGCTGCTGGGGCGGGCGTTGCGGCGACGGCGCGTGATGCAAGTGATGCGGCCACGGACGTTTGCAGCGATGGCCCGGCGCGTAACTTGGAAACGGAGCTCATCGCCGAGCGACTGAAAAAGGCTTATGCGCCGCAGGAGCCGGCGGAGGCGCCAGCGGCGCAGCCTACGTGGGTGCCGCCGGAAAACGGCGAGCAGGCCCTCCGCCGCGACCGTCAGCGAAAGGCGTTCTTGGCTCCGCTGGCGCGGCTG
>DATKDU010000337.1:0-5832 GCA_035512595.1 Pirellulaceae bacterium | reverse complement strand
AACCGGCGGGCGGACCGCGTGCTGACCCAGTGGAAGCTGTGGGACCACATGGACTCCATCCTGGCGATCGGCGTCACGGGGCTGGTCGATCGGCTGCTCGACGTCAAGCAGCCGAGCACGGCGATCGAATGCGACATCAATCCGACGCACGCGGACAAGCTGGACAAGCACCAGGCCCGCGACCTGCTCCTGCTGGCGGCATGCTACGACCAATCGACGAGCGAGACGTTCAAGGGACGCTGGCACAAGCTGCGGCGGCGGCTGAAGTACAACACGCTGCTCTCGTTCTGGCCACTCGTCCTCGGCTGCACTTGGCTGGTTGCCTACATCACGCTGCTGCTCGTTCTTTACTTCAGCGACATGAAAGATTGGATTCCGCAAACTTGGTGGGTCCATCCGCTGATCGGCCTGGCCGGCTTTCTTCCCTGGGCCTGGAAAGCGTGGAGAAATTTCTGGCTGGCCCGCGGCATTCTCAAACGGATGCGCGTCGGCAACCGCGAGACCAACGCCCTGCGGCAGGTGCTGATGCACTTCACTGCCGCGGAACTTTCCGGCCAGCCGCTCCCCAACAAGGACAGCACCGATGACCGCTATGAATTGCTCCTCAAGCTGCAGGGGATGCTTCAATCGCTCGGCTACCGCGGCATTATCGTCCTCGTGGACCGGATCGATGAGCCGCACCTGATCAACGGCTCGGCCGAGCTGATGAAGGCCCTGCTGTGGCCGATGCTCGACAACAAATTCCTCAAACACCCTGGGCTGGGGATCAAGCTGATGTTGCCGCTGGAGCTGACGCGGTTCATCGAGCGCGAGGAGCGGGACTTCTACCAGCGGGCGCGGCTCGACAAGCAGAACATGGTGCCGAGCTTCGAGTGGACCGGCGAAGCGCTGTTCGACGTGGCATCGGCCCGTGTCAAGGCGTGTGCCGCGGAGGCGGAGAACCCCAATCTCCGCGACCTGTTCGACCCGAGCATCAACAACGGCCGGCTGATCGAAGCCTTCCGCAACCTGCGAGTGCCGCGGCGATTGTTCAAGTTCCTCTACCGGGCGATCGTCAGCCACTGTAACGCGCACACCGACGAGAACCCGGTGTGGCAGATTTCTCCCGGCATGTTTGAATCGACATTGGCCCTCAGCCAGCGGGACCAGGATCAGTTTGATCGGGGCGTGGGGGCGGGATGAGGCGAGTGCAGAATGCGGAGTGAGAAATCCAGAATCTGCGAGCAGCCGTCCGCCGCCTGCCGATAATCAGAAGTGCTGCCGACCACGCGGACGCTCGTCTGCTGTCAGATTGCTGCTTGCGGCCGGCTGCTGTCGTCGTTGACCCACCGCCGGAGCACCAGATGGCCGTCACCACACCACGAGCCGCCGCCAGCACTGCCTGTCCCGTGCCGCGCGACTGGGCGCGGATCATTCCTTTCTCCAGCGTGACGGCCGAGTCGTGGCAGTCGCGGGCCGCCATCCGCCGGGCGGCCGAAGAGCACCCGCACTTTCGCGCGACCGCCAGCGACTTCTCAGTCCAGAACGCCCGCTTCCTTTGCGAGCTGTCGCTGGCGGCCTACGAGACGCGCGAGTCGAAGGTCCGCCGCGAACTGGCCGAGCGGAGCGTCACCGATTGCCGCCTGCTCGACTGCACCGACAGCGATACGCAAGCGCTCGTGGGGCGGGCCGGCCGGGGGATCTTCGTCGCCTTCCGCGGCACCGAGCCGTCGCGGGTGCGGGACGTGATGACCAACGTCAATCTGCAATTCGTCCCCGGGCCGATGGGGCACGTGCATAGCGGTTTTCTGGCGTCGCTGGAGGCCATCTGGGAGAAGCTGCTCGATGCCGTCGCTAGCCGCCAGGACGGCCAGCGGCATTTGTGGATCACCGGGCACAGCCTGGGGGGCGCGCTGGCCAAGCTGACCGTGGCCCGGCTGGTCCGCATGCGGCGGCCGGTGCAGGGGCTGTACACCTACGGCGCTCCGCGCTGCGGCGACGCCCGCTTTGCCAGCGAGTACGACCGCCAGGCCCGCCACTATTCCTTCCGCATCGTCAACGAGCAGGACGTCGTGCCGAAAGTCGCGCCGCGATTTCTAGGGTATGAACACGCCGGCCGGCACTGCCTGCTCGACGGCAACGGCTCTCTGGCGATCGACTCCCAGCCGAGCGGCGACCTGGTCAACTCGCTGACCGACGCCTTCGCCGCGATTTTCGACGGTGAAGATGACCATTCCCTGGCCCAGGGTTACCTGCCGAAGCTGGCGGCACTCGCGCCGCAGGAGCGCCCGGTCCTCCGCGTAGCGTGATGCACCACCGAGCTCGTCTCGGTGGCTAGATGACTCTGCACTACTCCGGCTCTAAGCAAACGCCCACTGCACCCCACCGAGCTCGCCTCGGTGGATGCATGATTGGGGTGAATCATGCGCTCCACCGAGCAAGCTCGGCGGGGGCACCGTTAATGACGGCTCGTTTTGTAGTGCAAAGTCCGTTTTCCACCGAGACAAGCTCGGTGGGGAAAGGGCCAGATAAGCGGCGACTTGCCGTTCACCGCAAATCTACATCAAGATTGGCCCATGCCGACCGTCACCACCACCTATCTCGAAATCTGCTCCCGCGACGAGCTGCGCCCCACGCAGGTCGCCCACGATCGCTTCTGGATCGGTGAGGCGACCGCCAAGCAGTGGCAGCTCAACCGGTTCTTCTACCTGACCGTCGGCGAAGCCTGGCAGTGGATCGACAAGCGGGATTGGACGCCCGATCAGTGGCAAGCGTATGCCGAGGCGGACCGCTTGCGAACGTTCGTTGCGTACTGGGACGGCTCGCCGGCCGGCTACTACGAGCTCGACGCGCACGCCGATGGCAGCATCGAAATCGCCTACTTCGGCCTGTTGCCCGCCTTCTGCGGCCGCGGGCTGGGGGGCGCGCTGCTCACCAATGCCCTGGAAAATGCCTGGGACATGCAGCCAACTCGCGTCTGGGTCCACACCTGCACGCTCGACCATCCGGCGGCACTGGCCAATTACCAGGCGCGGGGGATGAAGGTGTACCGGGAGGAGACGCACCATTCGTAAGCGACAACACAAGCCCGACGCGCAAGCGAGGGAAACGGCCGTTGGGCCATTGGTTGGCTGTCCCGCTCGTCGGCGCGCAAAAATCCACCGGCACCGATCAAGGCAGCCGAGACAATCCAGGCAAGGCGTGCAGTTCGCATGGCGTGGCCGGAATAGAAGGGAGGGAGCAGCGAAAGCGGCATCGGCGGCCGCGCTTCTGGCGGGGATACAAGCCGTGGGCATGTATTACCTTGACTTTAACTGTTGGCCGTGCTGGCGCAAAGCTAGAGCCTGCTCACGTCCCGAAGATGCTACGGAACAGATTCCCCAGGTCGGTCCGTCCTTCCAGCACGTTGAGGCTGTAAAACTCGGTCCACCCGCAGTTCGTGCAGGAAACGACCAGAAAGTCCTTCCTCAATAGCGCGCCCAGTCCGATGCCGCGAGTTGAGATCACATCCATGTGCGCCTCGCAGCGCTTGCAGCGCTGGCAAACAAAGCTCTTGGCAAGTTCAGCCTTCAGTGCCGACGCTTCGGCGGACTTGCCACCTTCGGTAGCGAAGTCGAGATTGAGCTTCCCGTCGCGAGAAGAGCCGCAGTTCCAGCAGGCGTCAAACTGGTCTTCGAGGACTTCGCGGCAGTTCCCACACGTCCACATGCACATGAGCCATCCGTTAGCGCTATTGACCCGATCAATCGGACTTTACGCATTGTACATGCTGGCGCAAAGCTGCGGCGGGTGCTAGCCGAGGCGGGATTCGTCGCCGCCTGCCCTAGCGCAAGACGATGGAAGTCATAGGGTTAGCAGTGCCAGTTTTCGCCGTTGTCCGCTCTTGCCCGGCTTGCTACCATCCGCGGCGGCGGAATGACCAATGACCAAATCCCAATGACCAATGGGGACCGGTCATTGATCATTGGGATTTGGTCATTGGTCATTTGCGAATGCACCGCATATCATCATCATCGTTGATGCTTCGTGCTGCACTCCTGGCAGTCTGCGCTCTGGCTGCGCCAGGCTGCAAACAGAATCCGTTCCAGCCGCCGGGGGCGGCGATGACTTCCACGGGACAGCCCGGCATCTTCGCCCAGCAGCCGCAGGCCGGCAGCTCGCAACTGGCGGAGCTCAACCAGCGGCTGGGGCAGCTCGACGGCGTCAACAGCGACCTCAATCGCCAGATCGCCCAGTCGCAGCAAGAGCTGCAGATGCTCAAGGAGCAAAACGGTCTGCTCCAAAAACAACTCGGCGATGAAGCTGCCCGCAGCAAGCAGGCGCTCGCCGCCCGCCAGGAAGCCCTTAAGCAATTCAGCATGCTCCAGGCTTCCACCCAGCGGCAAGGGGGCGCCGCCATCACCGCCAACAGCAGCGTCAAGCAATCCCTCGCCACGGTCAACATCCCGGGACTCGCCATCCGCCAGGATGGCGAGGTGATTCGCATCGAGATTCCGGCCGATCGACTGTTCGCACCGACCGGACAAATGACTGCCGAGGGACAGCGGACGCTCGATGAAGTGGCCGGCGCCATTGGCCGCTCTTACCCGCGGCAGCGGATCGTCATTGAAGGGCACGGCGACGGCACCGCCGCCGGCAGTCCCCAGAGCCACCTGATCAGCGCTAGTCAGGCCCAGGCGGTCTTTCAGCAGCTCACGACCCGCAACCAATTGCCGGCCAGCCAACTTTCGATCCTCGCCGCCGGGGACAACCACCCGCTGGCGGCGGTCGCCACGCCGGAAGGGCGGGCGAAGAACCGGCGGGTCGAGATCGTGGTTTATCCGGACTCGGTTCCGTAAATCAATCGCTTGTTTGCACAAACGATTGTCAAAACGCTGTAGTTTGCGCAATTTTTGGTGAAGGCGGCCGGAATCGGTCCCAAAGCGTGCTTAGTGCTTTGGAGACCACCGACCATGCAACGATTTGCCAGATCTTACGCCCGACAAGTTGCTCCTCCAACCTCTCCCGCCGCAGCCGGCCAGCGAGTTGAACCCCGCCCGAGCGACCTGCCGCGACGGGTCCGGGTCGTGCAGGGGGTGCTGGTTGGATTGACCGGCCAGGTGGTTTCGACATCGGACTCCGAGCGGTGGCTGGTCAAAGCAGATCAGGGGCTGCTGGTGCGGATCAGCCCGCAGTTGCTGGAACTGCTCCCGCCGGCGTAGCCATCGCGCCCTCTCCGATGACCTCTCGCCACATCCGCTCTCCGGATGTGGCGTCCGCCGGCATCAGCTCGCGGGACGGGCTGGGAAGCCCGACCTACCGTGGCGTCTCGGTCAGCCGGTTGTCGTCGTCGTAAGCGAACGTGGACTGTGCAACGATGATCGTGCCGCCCGTGTTTTGTTAGCGGTCGATGGTCGTAAACTGCGCCAGGCCGTTGTACGCGAAATCGGCCCCCTTCATCGCTTGCAAAAATCTGGTTTTGAAGCCACTACGTACAGTCAAGCGATAAATGCGCGAGTGCATAGATAAAACGCGAGCAGCGCGAGCATGGCAAACACGATTGTTGTCAACATCGCGTGTGCTGCAAAGAATGCTAGATCGTCACACCGCGGGTCTTTCCGCAATGCGACATAGAGGCCCGAAACGGCGATCACTATAACCGTGAACCAGGCCAGATAGTGATAGTGCGTAAAGTAGAATTCTGACATTGGGGGCAGAATCAGCGGTGTGCTCGTGTAGTGTTTCGACCCAAGTGAGACAGGTGGGAAGTTAGGGAGAATGGTCTATCCTACTGGGGCCACGAACCAGGAGGGAGAGACCATGAGAGCGAAGCTGAGGGAGGGGTCTGGGAGCGGGAAGCGGAAGCGGTGGAGC
>DATKDU010000336.1:0-17452 GCA_035512595.1 Pirellulaceae bacterium | reverse complement strand
CGTGCCGTCTCGCCGGGTGCATACACCCCCGCTGTGCGAAACTCCGCTCCTTCCAGCGCCAGGACGGTGATTCGCTGCTCCAGTGGATCGATGATCCAGTACTCGGGAATGCCAGCCTCGGCATAGACCACCGGTTTCGTTTCCAAATCGCGCTTTCGCTCGCGCTCGCCGGGGCTGACAACTTCCATCACCAAGTCGGCCCCTTCCGGCTGGCCGTCGCGGATTGGGCGGTCGGTGCGGATGAAGACGTCCGGTTCGCGGTAGTGTTTGACGTCCAGCCTGACGGGGCACGGTGCCATAACCACCTTCCCAATCTTTCGCTCCCGAACATACGCATCAAGCTGCTTCGCAAGAAAGAACGCGATCTCTTGATGCGACAGGCTCGGCATCGCCAGGATCTCCAGGTTGCCATGCACCAACTCGTAGAGCCGCTTGTGACGCCGGTCGAGTTCGAGGTACTCAAGTTCGGTCCAACTACCTTGATTGGGAAAGAGCGAGGCCAGCTCCCACGTCGGCTCACCGGTTTGTGACGGGCGGCCGAGGGGCATTGGCGGATAAGAAAACGAGTCGGCGCTGGGCCCAAGGATGCTGCCTGAACTGCCCATCGGTGTCGTCACGGAGGTAATGGCTTCGTCCATATACGGTATTGTGCCATGGTGGGCTGGTGCGTTCAACAAGCACCGCCGCTGTGTAAGACTCGGGATTTACTTGTGCTAAATCGTGTGCCAGCCACTGTTTGCGGATGGTGGCTAAGACCGCGCGGTCGCCGAATTCCCGATGTTCCCAGCCCGCCGCCAACCTGCCTTGCCCCCCCTTATCCCTCCCGATACACTCCCGCCCCGCAGATTTCCCCCAAAAAAGGGGCTTCCTGAGAGCCTGGGGTGCTGGGAATTCTGCGATTGACCTTACGGATTGTCAGGCAAAGTCTTGCAACGGCATTTCGGGCTTCTAAAATCAGGGTAGCGCCGAACTCCGTTGCCCCATCCCGCTTTAGGTGCAGGTATGAGAGCCACGGGTTTCGGACTGACGTTGGGTTTAGGACTCGTCATTGCCGCCGTCGTGTGGGGCGGTCCGCAGCCGGGCGCTGGTCGCCAGGCTCTGGATCGCGCGGTTCCCAGCGATCAACTGATCGCTTTGTCCTTTGACTTGGGGGACGGCCGGCAGCAGGTGACGATGGTGGATCCCCGGCAGCGCGTGTTGGCCGTTTATCATGTCGATAAGGCCAGCGGCGGCATCGCTCTCAAGAGCGTCCGCAACGTGCAGTGGGACATGCTCATGGAGGACTTTAACAGTGCCGGTGCGCCGACGCCGCGCGAAGTACGAGCGATCACGCAAGAACGATAGCCGGCGCCCCGCCGGCGAATAACTCGCGGATCGAGCTGCGAATCGCAGTTCGATCCGTCACAGGGAGCGCCTCATGGCCGGCAAGTTCGTCGATCTGAAAGAAGCCGCAAAAATGCTGGGCTGCACGCCCGAAGAGCTCGTCGAGATGCGCTCCCACGGCGACATCTCCGGCTACCGGGACGGGTCGAGCTGGAAGTTCAAGATGGAAGAGGTCGAGCGGGTCATGGCCGACAAGGGGGGCAAATCCGGCACCGGCTCCGGACTCGGCTCCGGCGTCCTGGAAAACGACGACGACTTCGACGAGATCATCAAGAGCGGCCTGTCGTCCAAAACGGGACTGGCCGGCGACAAGGCTTCCGACTCCGTGCTGGTCACCGAACAGGAGCTGGGACATTCCGCCGAAGGAACCAGCAGCACGATCATCGGCAAAGGGGAAAAGGCCGCCGGCCCTGCCGACAGCGACCTCAAGCTGGCCGAGGGACTCTCCGACGTCGGCTCCGCCGGCAGCGACAAGCTGCTCGAAGCACCCGGCAGCCGCCTCAAAGCGCCCGACAAGGCCGACGTCCTCGGCGGCGATCTGAAGATTGCCGGCGGCAGCGGCACCGGCGACATGCCCAGGAAGACCGGCAGCGGCACCGGCGATATGCCGGCCAAGACCGGCAGCGGCACCGGCGACATGCCGAAGGCTGCCGACGGCATGGAGGTGAGCGATGACCTTGATCTGGAAAGCTCCGAAGAGCTCGACCTGGGCGAGGATTTGCAGCTTGCCGGAAGCGGCAAGAAGAAAGGGAGCGACGTCACGCTCGGGGCTGGCGACAGCGGCATCAACCTCAAGCCGAGCGACAGCGGCCTGAATCTGGAGGAGGAGCCGCTCGATCTGGGAAGCGGCTCGGCCATCGAGTCGCTGGAGCTGCCCGAGGACGACGAGGTGATTTCCCTGTCGGAAGAAGCCGCCGATCAGGACGAGGCGACGCAGCTCAAGGCCGACGATCAATTCATGCTCTCGCCGTCGGACAATTTGCAGGAAGACGAGTCCGACAGCGGCTCGCAAGTCATCGCCCTGGAAGACTCGGCGGCATTCGACGAGAACGCGGCCACGCTGCTCAAGCAGGAGCAGCCGGCCATGCTGGGGGAGGAAGCCTTCGGCGCGGCGGTCGCCATGCCGGAGCAGCCGATGGCAGCGACCCTCGCGCCGGCCTACGGCGGAGCGCCGGTTTACATCCCGCCAGTCGAAGCCCCGTACTCGGTCTGGAACGTTCTGGGCTTGATGGCGACCGCGGGCCTCTTGGCCCTGTGCGGCATGCTGATGGTGGACGTGATGATGAACATGTGGAGCTGGAACGGCGCTTCCGCGCCGGTCTCTTCCGGGATCATGGATGCGTTCCTGGGCATGTTCAGCCTGAAGTAGCAGCGGAGGCAATGGCAAATTGACAATTGCAAATTGGCAATTGACAATTTGCAATCCGCAGCGATTCGAATGGAGTCGATTAATGCGTCTTGCAACCTTAATGCTGGCGGCGCTTTTCCTGTGCGGCTGCTCCGGTCCCAATGCGCAGATCGCCCGCTGCCAGACTGAAAAGCAGGAATTGCTGGCGGTCATCGAGCAGGAAAAAATTCGCACCCAGGCAGTCGAGGAACGGGCTCTGGCTTTGGAGTCGCGGCTGGATCAGTCGGAAAAGCAACTCGCCAGCCTCGTCCGCCCCGGCTCGCGATTCGGCGACGATGAAACGCGGACGGCATCCTCCAAGCCGGCCCGGCCGCTCGATCCGCCCCGTTCGACCGAGCCCGTTCGCGAGCCGAAGTCGCCAGACCAGAGCACCAGCCCCCGCTCGACGCTCCGCGAAATGAAGCTGCAAGCGCCCGCGGGGGGTTCCACGCCAAGCGGCAGCCGCCTGGCCGATCTGGCCGAGCGCGATCCGCGCGTTCAGTACGACCCGGCGCTCGGCACCGCGCGGCTGGCCATCGACGTCCCTTTTAGTGAGGGTAGTGCCGAGCTTTCCGCGGCGGGACGCAAAAAGCTGGACGAGGCCGCGGCCTGGCTCCGCTCGCCGCAAACTGCCGACCTGCGAGTGCTCGTGGCGGGGGTCTCCAGCGGCATGACCAAACCACCGGCCGGTGCGGAAGGGGCGCGGTTCGCCAACGACCGCCAACTGGCCGCGGCCCGGGCGCTGGCCGTGGCGGACTATCTCGATTCCCACGGCATCAAGGACGATCGTCTGGCGGTCGCCGGCAGCGGCGGCAAAGGAGGCGGGGCCAGCGCTGCCCGGCCGGGTGCGGTTGAAATCCTGCTTTCCGAGCCCGAGACGCCGGTGGCGGGAATCTGGCCGGCAGATGTGAAGCGGCGGTGAGGAGAATGACCAATGACCAAGCCCTAATGACCGTGGCCAAGGCTACGACCCCCACGTCCCCGGTTCTGCTTCCGCCTCCAGGCACTCAAACGTGGCCTTGACCGGTTGACCGTTCCTTATCGCCTGGATCATCTCGCTCTGGTCCCAAATCGATTGCGCCACGGCGTGGTGCGAAAACTCACTGTGAACTTCCTTAGCGATAGCGCGAACGTCGTCGAAGTTTTGCCTGTCCATGGCGGCGTGGTAGGCGTCAACCAAGTTCGCAAAACGGCGCAGTCTCGCCTGACGCCGCGCCTCAATGGCGAACGCGGCGCACGCTAGCGTCACGACGATGAAAAGTGTTCGAAGCCTGAATTGCATCGCAGAGAAGAGGCGCGGGGGCACGCGATCATCGTTGCTTCGACCGCCGTTCCACATACACCTCTTCAGGCAAGTGAACGCTATAACCCCAGGACTTCAAGAGATCAACGATCACGCCGTTCGCCCGAACTGCGTCTTCGCGGAATGTTTCTGAGGCTGCGAGGGCCTCGCGGGATTCCGACAACGCCTTCTCGGACTGAAGCAGGCGCTGGCTCCACGTGATTCGATCGGCCCACCACGAAGCGCCGACGGCCACAATCACGACCACCAATAGCCACTCGCGAATCGTCGTTCTGAACATCGGCACCGCACTCCGTTGCCAGTCGACCTCCAGCCCGGGTCCGGCGTCAGGTTCATAGCAAATCTGGCCCGTGACGACAACGGAACCTTGTGCGGATTATTCCGGCGGATTGGGGCTGGTTGTGCCGCCACATTCCAGGAACGGGTCGAGTGGCGACTCGACGCACGTGCATTGATGAACTGTTTCATATGCGGTGATCCACCGACGCCCTTCCTTGAGGATCTTCGGTCGCGTGAGCGAGCATACTGCACACCTGCCCGACTTGCATATCTCCCCCCGGACGAAGATAGGAAGGCAACAAAGGCAAATTGGCACTTGGGTCACGCTGATGTTCCCAGACTCGTCTATTCTCGGCACCTGGTTAATAACGAGCTCGCATCCTTTTCCACAAGGAAGATGGACGACTGGGACGGGTCGCGGTATTCCAATTCGTTCCCTTGGCGGAGGGGGGACGAACGGCGGATGACGAATTTCGGCGCATTTAATGTGCTTTCGGCCTTTCTCGCAATCGAACGCCTCCAAACCGGAGGGGTCAATAAGCCCAATTGGGTTATTTTGTACATAGCGGTATCGATTAACGTCATCGAGTAGTCCGGCTGGGTCCGCCGACAACCAACGGCCTTGCTCCGGATCCAACTTGCGACGCCTCATCATCACTTCGCCGGTTTCCTGGTCGGTGTAGTACCCGTGCTCTCCCTTGTACTGGTACGGCGTCGGCGTGTTTCCCGTCCGTTCTGTCAATTCCCCGTTTGCCGTGTACGCGAACGTGTCGGTCACCTCGCCCTGATCGTTCGTCAAGGCGATCGTGTTTCCCTGGCCGTCGTGATGGTGGTAATACGTCTGCCCGTTTCGGTGCTCGCTGATGACCGCGCCGTGATAGCCTGGTTCGGTCGTGTACTCGACGATCACGTTCCCGTTTTCGTCGTACTCGGCGATGATGTTATCTTCAAGTTCATCCCATTCGTAGTATCTGGTCGGCATGACTTGCTCCTTGAAGAAGCGACTGTGCCCTGAAATCGGGCTTGCCAGAAAACACACGAAAACGCCGCTGTCCGAAAAGAAAGTTTCGGCAGGTGGTGTTGTAGAGGGGTCGGACGGAATCGACCGAAGACATGAACTGCCCCTTGTTCCCGTGGAGCAGACGACTTGGCGCATTAGAGCGAGCCCACGGGCCAAAGTCAATCGTTTTCGGGCGTTATCTCGGATTGGACGCCAACCGGCGCCGGTGATCCCCCCTTCCACCTGAAATCTCGTGAAGTGCGGCCGACTGGCGGCCATTGGTCATTGGGACTTGATCATTGGTCATTCGAAATCGCCGTATTTCTCCCAATCCCGGCTATCTTCTCCTACCCCTTCCCGCCGCTGCCGCGCTATAATCGAACAGGTGGCAGCGTGTTGCCTTTGGCCGTTCCGGTCGCGCTCCGGTCCGGCCTTCCTTCCCACCGCGCGCGTTTCTCTTGGCTCTTGGCCGGGTAGTGGTCCATGCCGGTTCGTCGCTTGATTTTCGCCTGTTCCCGTCGCGGCTTGCGCTGCGGCTCGCTCGTTGCCCTGTTAACCGCTGCGGCGATTGCCGCCGGCTGCGGGCAAGAGCCGCAAATTCGCCAGTATCAGGTCCCCAAGCTGGCGGTCAGCAGCTCGACCAGCGGCAAGACCCCGCCCATGCCGATGGCAGCCCCAGCGGAGCGGAGCACGCTGGGGGCGATTGTCCTGGCGGGCAAGAGCGCTTGGTTTTTCAAGATGACGGGCGAGCCGGGCGCCGTTGCGTCGCAGAAAGAGGCGGTCACGACGTTCCTTCGCGGCGTTCGCTTCTCCGCCGCTGGCAAGCCGACCTGGGACCTTCCCGCCGGCTGGAAGGAGCGGCCGGGGGACCAGTTCCGCTTTGCGACGCTGGAGCTTGGCGATCCGCCCCTCGATCTGGCGATCAGCGAATTGCCCCGGTCAGAAGACGGACCGAGCGACGAGGAATACATTCTGCAAAACGTCGATCGCTGGCGCGGACAATTGGGGCTTGAGCCGACGACGAGCGAAGCGCTCGCCAAGGAATCCGAGCAGTTCACCATTGGCAATTTCCCCGTGACGCTGGTCGAGCTGACCGGCATGGGCAGCGGCACGATGGGGGGGCCATTCTCCGGCGGCGCTGGCGGCGGCCCGTTTGCCGGCGGCGAATTGCCGAAGGACCATCCGCCGGTAACTGCCGGCGGGTCGCCCGCGGCATCAGCGGGACGCGCTGGCCCGGTGACGTACGCAGTTCCCGAAGGTTGGAAGGAGCGTCCGGCCGGCGGATTGCGAGCCGCCAGCTTCGAGGTCGTGGAGGGGGACAAGAAACTCGATATCTCGGTGATTCCTCTGTCGCTTCAAGGGCCAGCCGGGGACGTGACCGAGAACGTCAATCGCTGGCGCGGACAGGTGGGGCTGGCGCCGCAGTCGGCAGAAGACGTCGCCAAGGAGCTCCGCGAAGTCGCCGGCAAAGGAATCAAGTGGCAGGTCGTGGAGTTGGCCGGCGAGAGTCCATCCACCGGACCGCAGGTGATCCTCGGTGCGATCGGAAAGGGGGATTCGGCCGCCTGGTTCGTCAAGCTCACCGGTCCGGCCGATCTGGCCCAACGTGAGAAAGAGCATTTCGATCAGTTCGTCGGTTCGCTCCAGGTGAAGTAGCGGCATTCGCGCGAGGCGTTGGCCTTGGCCGCGGGCTGCGATCGGTTTTGGTGAACTCTACCTACGAGGCTGGCATGGCTGCGGGAACTTTTGAATCGACCGAGAAATTGGCGCCGGCGGCTGCCGCACGCACGCGGACCCGCGCCAGAACCGACAATCCGTTCGTCCTGGCCGTCGAGGCGCTCACCTCCCTCAAGCTGACCGTCGTCCTCTTCGCCTACGGCATCTTCGTGGTCCTCGTGGGGACGCTGGCCCAGACGGAAATGGACATCTGGCAGGTGGTGCCGCTCTATTTCCGCTCGTGGATCATGCGCCTCGACGTCAATCTGTTCTTCCCACCGTCGTTCTTTCCGGAGATGCCGCATTTCAACGTGCCGCTGATTCCGCTCCCCGGCGGGATGCTCGTCGGCGTGCTGATGCTCGCCAACCTGACTGCCGCCCATCTGTGGCGGTTTCAGATGCAGGCCAGGGGGCAGCGGCTGTGGACCGGCCTCGGCGTGCTGGCCGCCGGCGTCGCGCTCACGACGGCGATCATCGTCAGCGGCAATCTGGGAACGGGGGTGCAGGCCAAGCCCTTCCTGTCACCGGGACAGATCTGGGCCGTTTTTCTGGGAATCTTGTTTGCGGGCTGGCTGGCAGCGACCTATTTCTTCGGCCGCTACGCACTCCAGGAATGGACGGCCATGTTCCGCGACTCGGCCCTCTTCTGGTTCCGCTTGCGGCTGCTGTCCCTGTTTGGCAGTGGTTACGTCGCGCTGACCGCCCTGGTCGGCTTGATGTTCAGCGGCATCCTCGAGCCGCCGACCGAGTCGATGCGGATCCTGTGGCAGCTTTTGCAGGGGACGGCCGCCGGCGCGGTGCTGCTGGCCGGCTGCTGGTTGCTGTTTCAGAAGCGGGCCGGCATCGTGCTCTTGCACGCCGGCGTGGTGCTGATGATGGTCAACGAGCTGGTCGTGGCCCGCTACGCCATCGAGTGGCAGATGACGCTGGAAGAAGGCGAAGCAGCGAATTTCGCCCGCGACATCCGCACCACCGAGCTGGCGATCATCGACCGCTCGCAGCCCGATGCCGAGCAGGTGACGGTGATTCCGCGGGAGCTGCTCGAGAAGAATGCCGCGGCCAATGAAAATCTCGCCAAGGAGAACAAACCGCCGCAGCCGATCCGCGACGATGCCGGCAGGCACGAGCTGTTGCCGTTTGACGTGACTGTGCTGGCGCACTATCGCAACCATAACGTGCGGGCGCTGAGGGCTGGCCAACAGTCGCTGGCAACGAAGGGAGTAGGGACGGAGCTTGTCGCCGACCCGGCCCGTTCGGCCAAGGGGACCGACAGCAACGCGGACATCGACGTCGGGGCGATCTACGCCCGACTCACTGAAAAAAAGACTGGCCGCGACCTGGGCACGTATCTCATCTCTCAGGCTGGCGAGGAAGGGGTTGTGGAAATTCGCGGCCTGGCGCCTGAGCAGTTTCGCGAAGTGGTTGAGGTCGGCGGCCAGAAGTATCAACTTCTGCTTCGCTTCGAGCGTCAGTACAAGCCCTACACGGTCAAGTTGATCGACGTCCGCAAGGACGATTACCTCGGCTCCGACACGCCCAAGAACTACTCCTCCGACGTGCGGCTCGTCGATCCCGAGACGAACATCGACAACAAGATCCACATCAAGATGAACGATCCGCTGCGATACCGCGGCGATACGTTCTACCAGAGCGGCTACGCCCGCCAGCCCCACGGCAGCGAGGTGACGACCCTCGCCGTCGTCAGCAACGTCGGCTGGATGATCCCCTACCTGGCCTGCATGATCGTCGCCACGGGGATGATTTTTCAGTTTGGACTGGCATTGGATCGGTTCCTGAATCGCCGCTCGCAGGAAGAGGCTTTAGCTCGCGCTCCGATCAAGCCGGGGATGGCGCCGGCCGGCATCAAGGGGGCCGTGCGACACGCGGCTGCCGACGGCCGGCCGCTACCGCTGTGGGACGGCTCGCGGGCGTCGCTGATTGCCGTCGCGCTGGCGGCCCTGTTTGCCATCGGGTACATCGGCTCCAAGCTCCGCGAGCCGAAGGTGGCCGACAACGAGATGAACCTCGTCGAGATGGGAAAACTTCCCATCGTGCAGACCGGCCGCGTCAAGCCGCTGGATACGCTGGCCCGCAACGGCCTGCGGGCGATGTCCAACTACGAGGAGGTCAAGTTCGGCAAGGACGGCGAGGAGATCGAGGTCTCCGCGATGGCCTGGCTGCTCGACTCGGTCACCGGCCAGGAAAAGGCCTTCGAATACCGCGTCATCAAGATCGATTCCCCCGATCTGCACAAGCTGTTCGACCTGAAGCGCCAGCCGCGGCACTTATACGCGCTGTCGCAAATTGCCGCGCACCACGGCGAGATTCGCAAGATGGCGATAGCCGCACACCAGAAGCAAGAAAAAGACCCCGAGAGCGTCACGGCCTTGGACCGCAATGCCCTGGCCCTCGATGAGAAGCTGCGGCTGTACAACGCCCTGATGGTGTCGTTCAATCCGCCGATGCTGCCGCCGCTGCCCAGCGAGCAGCAAGTCAACGAGGATCCGGCTGCGGCCAAGCGAATGGTCGATGAGTTCCGCCTCAAGCTGATGGACATTCCCCAGGAGATGAAGGCCCTCGGCGTTCCGCTCATTGTGCCGAGCAAGGGTAAGGAAAGTGCCGAGAGCGGTTGGCTGCCGTATCCCACAGCGTGGGTGGCGGCCTATATCCAGGCGCGGATCATGGGAGAAGAGCCTGACGCGGCGACGCAGAAGCTGGAAACGCTCCTCAATGCCTACCGCCAGAGCGAGCCGGCGGCATTCAACAAAGCGCTGGTCGCTTACCGGGCGGAAGTGGCTCGCATTGCGCCCAAGGATTACAACGCGGACAAGGTGCGGCGGGAATCATACTTCAACCACCTCAGCCCGTTCTACCTGGGCGCAGTGCTGTACGTCGTGGCCTTGGTGCTGGCGCTCGTCGGCTGGCTGGTGCAGGCGAAGCCGCTCCATCTGGCGGCGCTGACGATGATCGGCATTACCTTCCTGTTCCATACGGCCGCCCTGATCGAGCGGATTTACATCTCCGGCCGCCCGCCGGTGACGAACCTCTATTCGTCGGCGATCTTCATCGGCTGGGGATGCGTCCTGTTTTGCCTCGTGCTGGAAGGCATTTACCGCAACGGACTGGGAAACGTCGTCGGCTCGGTGACCGGCTTCGCGGCACTCGTCATCTCGTACCTGCTGGCGGCCGGCGGCGATACGATCGCGGTCCTCCAGGCGGTGCTCGATACGCAGTTCTGGCTGGCGACGCACGTGGTGCTGATCACGCTCGGCTACACGGCCACGTTCGTGGCCGGCTTCTGCGGGCTGTGTTACCTCCTGTCGGGGATCTGCACGCCGAACCTGTCGGACAAGCTGCGCTCGGAGCTGGCGCGGATGATCTACGGCGTCACCTGCTTTGCGATCATCCTCAGTTTCGTCGGCACGGTGCTCGGCGGATTGTGGGCCGACGATTCGTGGGGCCGCTTCTGGGGCTGGGACCCCAAGGAAAACGGCGCGCTGATGATCGTGATGTGGAATGCGCTCGTGCTGCACGCCCGCTGGGACAAGCTGGTCAAAGACCGCGGACTGGCGCTGTTGGCCATTGGCGGGAACGTGATCACCGCCTGGAGCTGGTTCGGCGTCAACGAGCTGGGGATCGGCCTGCACTCCTACGGCTTTACCGACGGCGTCCTGCGGGCCTTGGGGACTTTTTGCCTCTACATGCTCTGCTGCGTCGTGTTTGGCGCTGTGCCGCTGCGAATGTGGTGGAGCGATCCCAAGGGGAATGTCTCTTGGGGGACGCTGGTGACGGCAGTCGTGGGGTTGGCGATGGCCGCCGCCATGCTGCCGCTGGCCTGGTTCATCGGCAAAGAAGACCCGTACCTGCCGTATGTCTGGCTCGTCGTCAGCGCGTCGCTCTTGGGAATGTCGGTCACGGCCATTGCCGGCTACGTCCGCAGCCGGCAGGTGCCGGAAGAAAAACCGGCCGCTGCGACCCCGATCTCGCTCTCGCTGGCGGTCAACTTCGGCCTCTTGAACCTGGCGTTCATCTGGGCCTTCGGCTACTACGTCTGCGATTACTACGATCTGTTTGTGTAAAGTAGCGCACTCGCTCCGCGAGTGCGCAGCCGGGGTCGGCGAGTCTTTTTCGGCCGACGAGCATTTCGGCGAACGGTCGTTGCCCGAAAACGACTCCCGACCCCGTCGCACACCGCGTGAGCGCAGATTGGGCACTCGTGGAGCGAGTGCCCTACTTAGTGCCGCATTCGGTAAAATGTCGGCAGCTTTCCGCCGACTCTTCTACACGCTCGACGCATGACCCCGCTCGCTTCTTCCGCCAAAGCCACCCTCCCGCCGACCGACTTCGTCCCCGCGCCGTACGACGGCCCCTTGCGTGACGAGGTCCTCGCGCTGCGGAAGAAGTACCTGATGCCTGGCATCCTGACCTACTATCAGGAGCCGCTGCTGATCAGCCAGGGGCACATGCAGTACGTGTGGGACGAGAAGGGCAAACGCTATCTCGACGCGTTTGCCGGCGTCGTCACCGTCTCCGTCGGCCATTGCCATCCGCACGTTGTGAAGCGCGTCCGCGAGCAAGTGGGGAAGCTCCAGCACACGACGACCCTTTACATCCATCCGCACGTCGGCCAACTGGCTCAGAAGCTCGCAGAGAAAATGCCGGCGGGAAGCAACCTCGAAAACACGTACTTCACCAACAGCGGCAGCGAGGCCAACGAGATCGCCATCCTCACGGCCCGCGAGCACACGGGAAATGCCGAGGTGATCAGCCTCCGCGGCTCCTACCACGGCGGCACGCAGGGGACGATGGGGCTGGTGGCCGTCGGCACGTGGAAGTACCCGTCGAACCCGACGGTCGATGTGAAGCACGCCCTGCCGGCGTACTGCTACCGCTGCCCGCTGGGGCTCTCGTATCCAAGCTGCGACATCAAGTGCGCCCGGGACCTCGAGAACCTGATCCAGACCGAAACCAGCGGCCAGATCGCGGCATTCATCGCCGAGCCGATTCAGGGGGTCGGCGGCGTCGTCACTCCGCCGCCGGAATACTTCCAGATTGTCTACGACATCGTCCGGCGTTACGGCGGCCTGTGCATTGCCGACGAAGTGCAGACCGGCCTCGGGCGCACGGGAAACAAATTCTGGGGCTTTGAGAACTGGGGGGTCGTTCCCGACGCGGTGACGATGGCCAAGGGGCTGGGAGGCGGCACGGCGATCGGCGCATTCGTCACACGGCCGGAGATTGCTGCGGCCCTGTCGCACCGGGTCCACTTCAACACGTTCGGCGGCAATCCGGTGGCGATGACCTACGGCCTGGCGACGCTGGAGGTAATCGACAGCGAGGGGATTCAGGAGAATGCGCTGCGCATCGGGACGCACCTCAAGAGCCGGCTGCTGGAATTGCAAGACAAGCACGCCCTCATCGGCGACGTGCGCGGGATGGGGCTGATGCTCGGCGTGGAGCTAGTCCGCGACCGCGGCACCAAAGAACCGGCGACTGCGGAGACCGTGCAGATCCTGGAAATGGCCAAAGACCGCGGCCTGCTGCTGGGCAAGAGCGGCCTCTTTGGCAACGTCCTGCGGATCAAGCCGCCGATGTGCATCACCAAGGACGACGCGGATTTTGTGGTGGATTGTTTGGACGAGAACCTGCACGACGCGGCTTTAGCGCGCCAATCTTGACGAGCGATTGCACGCAGAGGGTTCCGGTGCTGGCCCGAAGGGCCTACCTCATCCAGCCCAGGGCAACGCGCCTGAATTCGATCTTGCAAGCGAGCGCCCGCTCGCCGATGATGGGCGTCGGCATCCGCCGCTGTTCATCGGTGTCGCCGCCCATCTGGGAGTCCTGTCTATGTGTCTTATCGTCGAAATCATCATGACGATTATGGGAATCGTCGCCCTTGTGAAGGGCGAAATCAAAGTCATCGGCAAGCATCCGGTTCGCGGCATTCCGGCGTACATCATCGGCGGACTAATGACCGCTACACTGCCGATGGCTTTCGCGGTCGGATTCATCGCCGGATTCGTGCTTGCCGTACGTGGACAGGCGGCCAACGTGCAATAGAATTTGCCTCTCATCGCCGGATTGGAGGCCGCGGTGGTGATCGGGAATTTGTTGGTATGCATCGTGCTTTCCGCAGTCTTTGCCAAAGAGCCGCCGTCTCCTGGTGTTCTACCGCAGGGATTTCCGCCGTTTCCAAATCAAGATGCAGGATATTCGCCGCACCCCTCGCCGCCGATCGACCCGACGAATCCCTACGCTCCACCCCCGGGCAACTGGCCGCAAAATCCCTATCAAAAGTAATTCCGCCGCCGCAGCGATTGGCAGGGATTGCTTCGCGAAGTCGTTTTTTTCTTCGCCGTACCTTGACAGAAGAACACTATTTGCTAGGATATAGTGTACGTCGGTCCATATCCGCCTTGTTCTTTGACAATTGAATCAGCCAGGCAACCGCCGCCGGCGGCCCGCGAGCCTGTGTTGGCCCCTGAGTTGTTTGACAGACTCCCCCCGCGCTGTCAAACAACCCAGTCGCCCGCGGCTGCCGCCGAATTTTGCACCAAAATCCCGGTAAAATGGCCAAAGTGGTGCAAAACTCCGCCTGTTATTGAGACCAGAGCGGCTGGCGGCCGTGGAGCGGATTCCTCGAAACGATTGCCGTGACTGGCTTTATAGAAATCGACGCCGGCCTTCTTGAGACTGGGAGCCAATGAGTTTTGCAACACCGGTGCAAAACGCCCGCTCGGGATCCCGCACCATGCCTCCATTGGGGTCCGTCTGGGCACTCGCGGAGCAAGTGCCCTACCATTGGTCCCGCCGCCGGGGAGAGTGGTAGTCCCCCCGATCGACGTAGGTCTGCTTCGCCGGCCGGCCGATGACGAACGGCTTGGCCAGTGCCGCTCCCGCGATGAAGCCGCCGATGTGGGCCGCGTAGGCGACGCCGCCGCCGGACATGCCGCCGAGCATCGGCAGGCTGGCGACGATCTGGAACACGAACCAGATGCCGACGGCTACGTAGCCGGGGACTTGCGTCATCATGCGGAGGAGGAGCACGGTGACGCGCCGCTTCGGATGGAGGACCAGGTACGCACCCATCACGCCGCTGATCGCCCCCGACGCACCGAGGCTGGGAATCTGGGCCGAATCCCCCCAGGCGCTAACGAAGACGTGCGCCAGCGAGGCCAAGAGGCCGCACAACAAGTAAAACGCGATGTACCGCCCGCGCCCCAGGTCCTCCTCGATGTTGTCGCCGAAAATCCAGAGGAACCACATGTTCCCCAGGATGTGCGCCCAGCCGCCGTGCATGAACATGCTCGTCAGCAGCGTGATGTAGACCGAGATCGGCGTCGGCTCGAGGCCCGGCACTTCGACCGGCCTCACGCTTCCATCAGGAAGTTCGAGCTGGACGACCCTGTCTTCCGTCACCAGGTCCTTCCCCGAGACGATCTCCGCCGGCACCGTCGAGAAGGCCATCGTGAACGCGTCGTTGGTTCCCATCCCCTGCGGGATCACGAACACGAGCGCGTTGATCGCAATCAGCGCGACCGTGACATACGGAAAGATCGTGCGGTCCGAGTTGTCGTCGCCAATGGGAAAGACCATCCGAGGCTCCTTGAGCAATCACGCGCGCCGCACCGAGGCTGCCTGTAGTCTAGGCAACCGGCGGGCAGCGGCCAGCGGGTGCAAAGATTGGTCCAATGCGCTTGCATCTGCCAAAGAATAAGCCGATACTTATCGGTGGAGTCCGGCCTCAACCGGCGGCGCTGTGGTTGCGCCTCCCGCACCGATCAAGGAGCATCCCATGCTGACGATCTACGGCAATCAATCGCACGGCAAATTCTGCGATTCGTTACGTCGCCGCGATTTCCTCACGATCGGCGGCATGGCGCTTGGAGGCTTGGCACTCCCGCAGATGTTGCGGGCCGAAGCGCAGAGCGGCCGCTCGCACAAGGCGATCATCAACGTCTTTCTGCCCGGCGGCCCGCCCCACATCGACATGTGGGACCTGAAGCCCGAGGCGCCGGCCGAAATCCGCGGCGAATACAGCCCGATCCGGTCGAACGTGCCGGGGATGGAATTCTGCGAGCTCTTCCCGCAGCTGGCCAAGATGGCCGACAAGTTCGCCATCATTCGCTCGCTGGCCGACAGCGCGGGCGAACACAACGCCTACCAGTGCATGACGGGGCACAAGCGGGGGCAGCAGCCGCCGCCGGGGGGCTGGCCGCAGTTCGGGGCCTGGCTCAGCCGGCTCAAGGGGAATGCAAATCCCGCCGTGCCGCCCAACATCAGCCTGATGTACCGCTGCGGCAATTTCGGCTGGGGCGATTCGGGCGACGGCGGCTTTTTGGGCCTGGGACACTCGCCGTTCAAGGTCGTCGATCGCGAAGCGACCGAGAAGCGCAAGACGGAGAACATGGAGCTCCAGGGGATCACCCTCGACCGGCTCGGCGACCGCGATTCGCTCCGCAGTGCACTCGACAAGTTCCGCCGCGAGGCGGACACCAGCGGCTCGATGGACGGCCTGGATGCCTTCGCTCAGAAGGCGATGGGCATTCTCACCTCGAGCAAGCTGGCCGACGCGCTCGATCTGTCGCTGGAGGATCCCAAGTCGCTGGAAAAATACGGCGTCGATGATCCGGCCTTCGAGCGGGACGGTGCGCCGCGAATGGTCCGCAACTTCTGCATCGCCCGGCGGCTGGTCGAAGCCGGCGCGCGGGCCATCTCCATGAACTTCATCCGCTGGGATTGGCACGGCGGCGACGGCATGAATTTCGTCAACTCCAAGCGAGATTTCCCGCTGCTCGATTCGGGGCTCTCGTCGCTCTTGCAGGATCTGCACGACCGGGGCCTGGACAAAGATGTGAGCGTCGTCGTGTGGGGCGAGTTTGGCCGCACGCCGCGGCTCAATAGCCGCAACAGCCGCGACCACTGGCCGCAGGCCAATGCCGCGGTGGTCGCCGGCGGCGGCATGAAGCTCGGCCAGGTGATCGGCCGCACCAACAAGCATGCCGAGTATCCGGTCGATCGACCGATCAAGTTCCAGGAAGTCTTTGCCACCCTCTACGCCAAGGCGGGGCTCGACCTGAACACGCGGCAATTCGACCTCCGCGGCCGGCCGCAGTACCTGGTGGAGCCGGGAATCGAGCCGATCCGCGAGCTGATGTAATGCCATCCAGACGTAGCTTCCTGGCAGCAGCAAGTGCTATGTGCGCCGCTGCCGCGCTTCGCCCCGCCCGCGCCGCCGAGCCCAAGAGAGCGCCGATCAAGATCGGCCAGATCGGCGTCGGCCACGCGCACGCCAGCAAGCTCGCCGTCTATCGCCAGTCGGCCGACTACGAAGTCGTCGGCATTGTCGAACCCGACGAGAAGCTTCGCCAGGCGGCCCAGTCGCAAGTGCCGTACAAAGACCTGCCGTGGATGACGCAGGAGCAGCTTCTCAATCAGCCGGGACTTCAAGCGGTGCTCGTCGAGACCCGCGTTCGCGATCTCTTGGATACGGCCGAGGCGTGCATGAGCGCGGGGAAGCACATCCACCTCGACAAGCCGGCCGGCGAGTCCCTGCCGCAATTTGCGCGGATTCTGGAGTCGGCCGAGAGGCAAAAGCTGCTGGTGCAGATGGGTTATATGTTCCGCTACAACCCGGGCTTTTTGAAGCTGAAGGAGTTTATCAAAAGCGGCTGGCTCGGCGAGATTTTTGAAGTCCACGCCGTGATGAGCAAAGTCGTGCCGCCGGCCGAGAGAAAACGGCTGGCCGAATATCCGGGCGGAATTTTGTTCGAGCTGGGCTGCCACGTCGTCGATCTGGTCATCGGCATCTTGGGCAAACCGAAAGAAGTCAGCGGCTTCCATCAGCATGCTTCGCCGCTGGACGACACGCTGCTGGACAACATGCTCGCCGTGTTCACGTACGACAAGGCGAGCGCCAGCGTGAAGAGCAGCGCTCAGGAAGTGGACGGCTTTGCGCGGCGTCACCTGACCGTCTGCGGCACTGAGGGGACGTTTCACATCCAGCCGCTGGATGACCCGCGCGGCCGGCTGACCCTGTCGCGCCCCCGCGGCGAGTACCAAGCCGGCTATCAAGACGTGCCGCTGCCCAAATACACCCGCTACGTGGATGATGCGGCCGACATGGCGCGCGTCATTCGCGGCGAAAAGGCCGGCGATTTCTCCTACGAGCACGATCTGGCCGTCCAGGAATCGCTGCTTAGGGCCTGCCACCTGCCGCTGGATCGCTGAGCGCAAGTGCAAAAAGGGTGCATTTCAGCTTTTGCAGGATTCGCCAGTTGAATTGGGTGGTTTGGGGCGACGTGTGAAGGGGTTGCCGGGGCGCCTGTGAATGTGTTTCGACAGGCGGTCGTCATCACTCAGTGTGGCGGCTCGGACCTGGAGG
>DATKDU010000335.1:0-15484 GCA_035512595.1 Pirellulaceae bacterium | reverse complement strand
CAGGAGCTCTATTTGACGTTGCTCTTCGGCTCGCTGGCGTACTCGAGCTACGTCAACTTGCAGCAGATCAGCGGCGGGCCGCGCGGTTGGTGATGACGTCGCCTGCCAGCGGTCAAAGCCATTTTTTCAACCGCGATTCATTCGATTTGCCATCTGCGTTTTCGTGCTTCGCGCGCGACAGGCGGCGCTGTGCGAGACCTCATTCTTGATCGCCCTTCGTCATTTCGCGCGCAACGGCGCGGAAAAAAATTCCGAACATTTTTTCGCGCACGCGCGCATTTCCTCTTGACGATGCGGCCGCGAAGCGCAAAATTTGTATCAGAGCGATGGGTGAACTCAGGAAGTGACCACCGCTCGATACACGCCAAGGAGTTTCGGGCCGCTTGTGAGAAGGTTGACGACAGACGGGATGTCGCCGAACTTCTCACCTCGTGCAAACGAGAGGGCGGCATAAGGCAAGAGGCAAGTGAAGCTCGCCGACTTGTGACGCGAGGAAGACACTTGCCAATTTTTTTACGGAGGACGTATCGTGGCCAAGAAGAAAGCTGCCAAGAAGGCTGCACCGAAGAAGGCCGCCAAGAAGAAGAAGAAGTAACTTCTCTTCTCTGGTGGTGAGCGGACTGGTGCCGCCCGCAGCTTTCGCCTGACTCGTCAGGTCTGGCTTGCGGATGCCGGCGTCTCCGCCCTTCCACGCGAAACAACGAGAAAGAGCCGCCGGGCGAGCAATCGCCTGGCGGCTCTAGCTGTTTCTTGTCCTCGTGGGGTAGGCGTCCCGCCTGCCGTATCTGTCAGGCAGGCGAGACGTCTGCCACACGTAAGCCCTTACAGAACCGGCAGTTGCGGCATCGGCGGCGCCGCCGCAAGCAGCCCGTAGGACAGGTTTCCAACCTGTCCAAAATGAAAACGCTTGTGTCAGGACAGGTTGGAAACCTGTCCTACGTTACAGCACAGGCAGCTCTGGCATCGGCGGTGCCGCCGCCACCTTCTGGGCCTGGTTGCGGACCAGCGTCGTCACCAGCTTCGTCAGATGCGGACCGACTATGGAATCGTCGAACACGTTGAGCGTCTTGCCCTCGTCGCCGCGGATGCGAATCTGCATGTTCAGCGGCACGTCACCCAGGAACGGCACTTGAAGCTTCTCCGCCTCGGCCTTCGCGCCGCCACTGCCAAAGATGTCGTACCGCTTGCCACAATCGGGGCAGATGAAGCCGCTCATGTTCTCCACCATCCCCAGCACCGGGATGTTCACTTTGCGGAACATGGCGATCGCCTTCACCGCATCGATCAGCGCCACTTCCTGCGGCGTGCAGACGACGACCGCCCCTGTCAGCGGCAGCATCTGCGACAGCGTCAGGGCAATGTCCCCGGTTCCCGGCGGCATGTCGATGATCAGGTAGTCGAGATCCCCCCACGCCGTGTCGCGCAAAAATTGCGTGATCGCCCCGTGCAGCATCGGCCCCCGCCACACGACCGCTTCCCCCTTGGGAACCAGAAAGCCCATCGACATCACCGGCATGCCGCTGGCCATGATCGGCTGGATCTTGTTCTCCACGATGCCCGGCCGCGGCTGATCTTCGAGCCCCAGCAGGTGCGGGATGCTCGGACCGTACACGTCGGCATCCATCAGGCCGACCGTGCAGCCCGCCCGCTGGAGCCCCAGTGCCAGGACGGCGGCAATCGTGCTTTTTCCCACGCCCCCCTTCCCCGAGGCGACGGCAATCACGCTCTTGGCGGTCAGGCCGATCGTGCCGAGCTTCGTCGGCGGGCGTTCGTGCGTCGCCAGGTTCACGGTGACCTTTGACAGCCCCGGCAGCCGCGACTGGATCCGCTCCGCGAGTGCCGACTGAACCTCGGCGGCAATCGGCGCGCTGTGCGTCGTCAGGGCGAGGGTCAGGCTCGCCTCATTGCCGGCGACCTTCAGGCCCTGGACCTGCCCCATCTGCCGCACGGATCGTCCCGTCTCGGGATCGGGAAAGTCGCCGATGGCGGATTCGAGCGCGGCGACGTCGAGAGCGGGCATGGGGAACTCCGGCGCTTGAGGGCTTGTGTGTCTCCCCTGAGTATAGGAAGCCTACCGCGAATGCCGTAGGGTGGGACCAGCGCGGTGTCTGGGCTGAGTCCGCGAAGCCCCGGCATTCGCGAGCGATGGCCGTGGCGTCGGCGGCCTCCGCCACAGCCACCTTCTATGCAGATGCGCTCGGCCACGGCAGCGCGGCCCAGATCGACTCTTCCAGCGAAAGGTGCGGCCGCGGAGCCCGCGCCAGGTGGCGACGGATGAGCCGCACGGTGGCCGCCAGGTCGCGAGTTGAATAGACGACGTGGCAAGCGCCGGCCTCGCGCAGCTCGGGTTCGAGGGAATTCAAGTCCGGATCGGCCAGGAGCAGGAACTGGGCGGCCGGATAGCGAATCCGCCACGCCGCAACTTGTGACGCGGTCTTTGCCACGGACGCGGCACTGACTTCGATTGCCAAGATCGATGCCGGCCGCTGGGCCAACTCGCGCTGAGCCTGCTCGGGGCTGCGAACTTCGCCGATCGGCAACTCATGGCGGCCGGCCGCGCGGCGCAGCGCGGCAGCCCAGTGGCCCGACTTTTCGCAGATAATCAGGCGCGCGGTCATCAGCCGAGCAATTCCTTGCGCACTTCGCCGTCGCCGGCCGGACGATGGGGGCGATGGAGCCGGTCGTAAATCGGCGTTTCGGGATTGATGCCTAAGAGATGAAGTGCCGTCGCCTGGATGTCCTTCGGCGTCACCGGGCAGTCGAGGACTTCGCCGCCGATGGAGTCGGTCTTGCCGACGACCGTTCCGCGGCCAGTGCCGCCGCCGGCCAGGACCGTGCTGTAGGCTTTGGACCAGTGATGGCGGGCGGCGCCTGCGGGCTTGCTGTCGATTTGCGGCGTGCGGCCGTGCTCGGTCGTGCAAATCACGAGCGTGTCGTCGAAAAGGCCGCGCTCTTCCAGGTCGCGAAGGAAGGTCGCGAAGGCTGTGTCGAAACCCGGCAGCAGGTATTCCTTTAGCCGCGGGTAGTGGTTCTGGTGGGTGTCCCAGCCGCCGCTAAAGTAGGTGCCATAGGCGTCCCAGAAGACGGTGACGAAGCGGCTGCCGGCTTCGAGCAGCCGCCGCGCGGCCAGGCACGACTGGCCGAAGAGGGTATAGCCGTATTGCTCGCGGAGCGAGTCGCTCTCGCGGCCGATATCGAGCGCCTCGCGCAGCTCAGGCGACGTGAGCAGCGACAGGGCCCGCTGTTTTTGCGTACCGTAGTCGCGGACCGCGGCCGCCTGGTCCATCTCGCGGCGGGCTGCGTCGAACTGAGTCAGTAGGGTCTGCCGTAGGCCCAGCCGCGCGTCGGCCAGCTCTTCCGGCTTCGGCCCGGTCCCCTGGAACGTGAACTTGCCGTCGCGCGGGCAGGCAGCATACGGATCGTCGTAGATCTTTGGCTGCTCGTGCCGGCACTTGGGGGCCTGCTTCTGGCCTGCGCCGTGGTACTGCGTCCAGACCGGGTCGTATTGCGGCCCCAGGAACGAGGCGTACGGCCCGGCGAGCAGTCCCAGGTCCTCGGCCTGCGAGTTGAACGCCCATGGCAGTCCGACGTTCTGGAGCACCGGTTTGATCCCGCCGCTTTGCTGCGTCCAAAAAAAGTCGGCAATCGAGCCGACGTAGGGCCAGAGCCGCTCGTCGCGCGGCCGGGCCTCCACGTCGGTCGTGTAGACCGGCAGTCCGCTGAGAGCGTAGGCCGCCCCGTGCAGAGGATAGGGATGCGACATCGAGCGGACGATCGTCAGCCGATCGGCGACCTGCGCCGTCTTGGGCAATCCTTCACCGAACTGCACGCCCGTCAGAGATGTTGGTATCGCCTTCAGCTCCCCCTGAATCTCCGCCGGCGCTTCCGGCTTGGGATCGAACGTCTCATGCTGCGGCGCAGCGCCGAACAGGTAAATCAGCACGCACCGCTTGGCTTTGCCGAAGTTGGGTAGCTCGGGTCGTTTCGCGGCCGCCTGTTCCTCCGCGGCATTCGCTGACTCCATCACCGACGCCAGCGACAGCCCCCACAGCCCAATGCCGCCGACGTGCAGCAAGTCGCGGCGTGTCAGGCCGTCGCAGAGTTTTCGCTTGGTGCCGAGGAGGGAGAGCATGGGGTTATTGTAATGGGTAGTTGATGCCGTTTCACCACTGTTTGCCTGCTAATTACGAGACTTCGTTCAGCTTCGCAACTTCTTCAAGATCGCGGCAGCAGGTCCTTCGATTTCGTAAAAAGTTTGCGAAAGCTCGCCGCAGTGCCAAATGGAGTGCAGCAGCGATTCCAGGCCTGATGCTGTACGGGACCATGCAAACCAGTCAGCGCCACAATCTCCGCCGTCCCAAATGAGGATCGCTCCGCATTCATTCTCGAACCGATAATTCGCGTTCCCAGGCCATCTGTTTGTCGTAGGTAGCTCGCGAAAATGCGATTTCAAGAATGCAAGGTCATTCGGCGAAAGCTCGGTTTCCTGTGCTGCCACTCCCGCCTCGCGAGATGAATGATCCCAGATTTGACAATAGGTGAAGATTGAAAAGTGCTCGGCACACGGCAGCCAATCGGCGTTGGGAGCCGTGTCCACTTCGACGACAACGGCAGGGTCAGGCGTGCCATCCAATTTGACTGCCCAGTTGCAGACTCCTTGATTCTCGCACATGAACAGCAAGAGTCCCTCGGGGACGAAATTCCTCGGCCCACCGCCGTACCAGTCATCAAACGGCGCGCCTAGTTTACTCAGCTCAATGGGGCGGTCGTCATTGCTGTACGCAGCCAACAGGGCGCTTGCACCTTCGATTGAATACCATTCGCGCACTGCCGCGGGGAATGTGATGTCCAGCTCCAATTCGCGTTGTTGAACTGCCTTAGCCGCAGCGTCGGAAACACGAAGGCGGTGAGGCAAGAGTTTGGCCGCCTCATGGTGGTATTTCAACGGTGTGGGCTGCATCGCCAATTCTTTCAGACGCCTGCTTCAACACGCGATGGGAGCGCGCTGAGGTATTCCCGAATCTCCAGCTGCATCCGGTCGATCTCGGCCAGGAATCCCGACGCGGATAATCGATAGTTGACCGGATTCGATTCCATCTTTCGCAGATGAACGAGTTGTGCCAGGAAATGGCAAATGCGCTCCTGCATTGCCCTCAAGTCTTTATCGTTGTGGAGCATGGCGCCTCCGGTTCACGCAACACTGCGGACGTGCAGAATTTCACTCGTGGCAACGGGCCGAATGTCGCTGGCGTCCAGCGTTACCTGCGCAATGGTCGCTCCACTGCCGGCGACGAACTCCACCTCGTATGACTTGCCGGCTTCATGGACGAACACGATCGCGCCGACATCGCCGGCCATCAAGCCGCGATCGGGGAGCGATTGAGTCAAGACGACCATGTCGTGCTCATTCATGATCGACTGATTGTACCGGTCCGCTAGGTCGGATGCACCTGCAATGCACACCACCGACCCTGGTCGGTGGGTTGTTGATTGACCGGCTAGATCGCGCCCCAAAAAAAATCCCCCCTTTTCTCCCTTCCGCCGCAAAGCGGCGGAGGGGAGAAAAGGGGGGTGTGCGCTTCACGGCTAGCCTTTCAGTCAAATTCCCACCGACCAGGGTCGGTGGAGACAAATCGGGCTTGAGGGTCGCCACTAGCCCGCCATTTCATTCACCTACCGGCAAGCCTGTTGACTCTTCCGTCGCCGTTACTCTTCCTGGACAGGTTGAAAACCTATCCTACTGTACTTCACCCACGACACCTGCGTTACCAGTTGATTGAGCGAGGCAAACGAGATGTGGGCGTTGGTGGCGAAGCGCGGCGTCGAGTTGGCGGGGAAGGTGGCCAGGGTTGCGTCGCCGACGAGGAAGACGTTGAAGTCTTTGGAGAGGTTCTCGTAGCCGGCGGTCGTGCGGCAGTAGCACATGTCGGTAGCGTAGCCGGTCAGCAGAATGTGGCGGATGCCTTGCTTCTTGAGGAAGTCGCGCAAGGGGGGATAGCCGTCGCCGTCGTAGATCACCACGTCGTCGGGATCGGTCTTCAGGTCGCTCGTGACCGGGATCGGCAGATCCCAGAAGCCGGCGTTGTTGTAGCGGGCGGTGGCATCGAGGCCGGGGAACTGCTTGAAGTAATCGCGGACCGGGTTGTCCTTCGACAGCTCAATCGTTGCCGGCAGCGGCTCGCCTTGGTACTTGAACGAACCGAGCTTTTCCTTCAGCTCGATGGCGCCCGTTTTGCGGTCGGCATCCGTCGGTTTGCCTCGGATCGAGCGGTAGAGCTTCTTGCGGATCGGGTCCTCCTTGCCGGGGAGGCTGTACATGACCAGCGCCACCTTGCCGCGGAGCGAGGCGTGGAAGGGGTCAATCACCTCGCGGGTGTGACGCGAGGCGAGCTTGTTTTTCGGCACCGTGCAGAAGTCGCACACGCCGGCCGGCTCGGGAGTTTTCCACCCCTGGCCGTCGTCGATCCCCCACGGGTGGACCATGATGATTGCCGTGTCGGCCGCTTTGAGGCGGTTAGGCATCTCGATAATGCCGCGGGCGTTGTACGAAAACCGCCAGGCCCGCACCGCGAGGTCGGCCCCTTCGTCATCGACGAGGGTCGGCGCTGCGTACCGCACGAGCTCCTTCACCGGCTCGACAAACTGGGGGTAATCGGCCAGCAGCGGCTGGGGATCTTTGAGCCGTGTGAGCTGATTTTGGTAAACACGCGTCGCCGGCTCCTCGGCCAGGACCGAAGAGGCCGCGAACGCCAATGTGAGGGCAATCAGGATTCGCATGGAGGGCTCCCAAGAAAGTTCGCTGGCCTCAGTCTTTCTGCGATCGGACCGCGTTGCAAACGTCAACTGACCGACTTTCCCCCCGGACTGTCAAGCCGTCCCGGTCCGCGGCAGCGCGCAAAGAAGGGGCCGGGAGTCAGTGCCGTCAAACAAAAACGGCCCGGAGCAAAAGCTCCGGGCCGTGAGAGTTGGTTGTCGGCTGTCCGCCGGTCGCTTGCTACTTGGCGCCGCCACTGCCACCGGTGAGACGCGGGGCGGGGATGGAGGAGTTGTAGGCGGAGCTGACCTTGTCGTAGTAAGCACCGGAACCCGCTTCCAGGTCCACGTCGGTTAAGAGAACCTGCGGCACGGGGCCTTCGGGCAGCATCTGCGCCAGGGTCTGCTGGACCGACTCGACCCGCTTGGCCGTGACGTCGGGGGAGGTCCCCATCAGCACAAACACGGTCCGGCGATGGACCGGGCTCTGCGTGGCCACCTGGCGGAGCTTGATCTCGCCCGCCTCGTTGAGCTGGTTGGTCTCTTCATCAAAGAACCACCGGCCGATCGTGTTCTGCATCCGCCAGCCGTTGTTCACCTGGATGCGGAAGTATTCCCGCGTCACCTCCCGGTCCGCGCTGACAAACGGCTCGGGCCAGGCGTTGTTCCGGTGAAAGTCCACGCCCACACGGTTCCAGAACTCGTGCCAGTCGGCATTGGCGCTGGTGGTGAGCAACAGGGCGGCGCCAAAGCCGCCGAGCAAAAGTATCCGTCGCATCAGAATCCCTCCCGATTTAAGGCCGCATTTGGGCAAGTCGCGGCAAGTGGTAACTTGGTCGCCGGAGCGACGCAGCGACGCTTCGAACTGTCGTCCGGCGGGGGTGACTAGCTGGGCGCGGGGGGAAATCGGCGAGGATCCGCGGCGACGGGCCGGCTGCCACCCCCGAGTTGGCGCCAGCCCCTTCGCGCAGAACTCCCTTCCGCATCCTTGGTCATCGGCCCGCCGGCGGCGGCGGCTGAACCGCAGTCCCCCGGCGGCCGCAAGATTTACCCGGACCGCTGCGGCAGCGACCGGCATTGCCGGCAGCGGCGCTGCTAGCAGGGCGCCGCGAGCAGTTAGCCGGAGGTTACCAGCCGATGTACACGCGGCTGCCGACGTACGGGCTGCCGTAGTACGAGCCGCCATAGTACGACCGATACGGATAGCCATAGCCGAAAGACGGGCGGTAGTACGACCGGTAACCGTAGCTCGGCCGGTAGTACGAACGATAACCGTAGCTTTGGCGGTAGTACGGGCGATAGGCGTAGTTCGGCTGGTAGTAACGCGCAGCGGGCGCGCGGTAATAGCCGCGTGGCCTGGCGTCGGCAGTTTCCGTCCAGGCAAGGCTGCCCACGAACGTCGCGACGACAATTGCCGCAGAAAGGATCAAGTTTTTCATGGCTTCTCTCCTTGTGGTTGAGACCAGGCGTCTGCTCCCGCCCGAAGGCTGACGGCCTCCACCTGATTTACGGGCAAGGCGTGCGCCAAGGTCGCCGCAATCGATAAATCCAGCCAGAAGAAAGGAGATATGCCCGGCGATTGTGCTTGACGGCCCGGCGCTTTGGCGGGGGTCCGAAGGGGGCGCCCCGAAACTGCTACCCGCCGTCGTCCGGCGGCTCGTACTCAAAGTCCTTCCACTTCATGGCCTGGCGGAAGGGCTCGATGCGGAGCATGACCTCGCCATCCTGGAAGAGCCGGACGGTGCCGCTGGACTGGCTGACGACGATGGCGATGGCGGCGGTCGAGCGGCTGATAGCAGCGCCGGCCCAGTGCCGCGAGCCGAGCCCCTTGGAGAGGGTCAGGTTGGCGTAGGGGGCGTCCACGAGTTGGGCCGCTTTTTCCACCGTGCCGTCGGGGGAGACGATGAACGCGCCGTCGAGCCCGGCCACTTCTTTGATCGCTTCGCGAACGCGGGGATCGAACAGGTCGCGTTCGCTGCGGGAGTAGCCCTTCACCGGGTCGAAACCGGCGGGCTGGCAGTGGGCCAGGACTTTGCGGGTGTCGCCGACGACGAACATGGTGCCGACCGGTTTGCCCTCGCGTCCTTCGCGGCCGATCTCGACCGCCAGATCGACGACCGTCTTGAGCGTCTCCAGCGGGACGCTCGTTTCGAGCTGCTTGAGGTCGCGGGCGGTGAGGCGGCCGAGATGCTCGTCCAGTTGCACGAAGCTGATCGAGTCGATCGTGTCGGCTTCGAAGCCGCTGTAGATGACCACGATGCCCCCCCCCGGCTGCAGGATTTCGCGCGCTACGCCGTTGAGGAGGGCCTGGGTCAGCTTCTCGATGACCGGCGCGTCTTCCATGCCGACGATGATCGTCGCCAGCCCGGCTTCGATGGCGCCTGCCGCTTCCTCCACGGAGTCGGCCGCCACCACGACCTTCATCGAGCTGGCCTGGGCCTTGAGCCGGTTCCAGTCGGTCGGGCCGGAGAGCATGACGAGCAGCGCTTCGGCATCCGTGGCGCGGCAGAGCTTGAGCGCCAAGGCGACGTACTCCTCCAGGTCACCGTCATAGGGCTGCGGCTGCATGCGGGGGTGGTTGGTAAGGTGCTCGGTGGGTGGTTCGTCGGACAGCGCGCGGTCGGCCAGCTTCAGTTTAGGTCCGGGATTGCCGGTGGGCGGCACAGAAGAGGGACGCAATTTTCGCCGCCGCGGCCGGACTGCCGCATCGTAGGGACTTTGAGGCAAATCGGCAACGCCGCCGCTGGACGCGAGGTTCGCTGGTTCTGTCGCGACATTCGACCGTGGCAGCGTCATGGAGGTACGTGGAGCGACTGGATGGTTTGGTTCAGGGGTGAGGCTGAATTGCACCGGTTCAAGGCAGGTATTACCCTTGGCGGTGTTGGAATCGGCCGTGCGAGTCTTTGTTCCTTCTACCTTGCGAAACGGTTATGTGTGATCGACTTTCTCGCCGCCGCTTTATCACGTCCGCCGCCGGTGCAGCGGGATTACTGGTCACGACCGGCGCGAGCGGCCTCGGTGCCGCTGAGGGTGCTCCCGGCAAAAAGCTGCGGGTGGCGGCCATCAACTCGATTTTCCGTTTTCGTTCGCATGCTTATCACATCGTGGGCCGGCTGGTACACGGCTACAAGAAAGATGGCTTCCACCACCAGCCTCCGTTTCAAGTGGTCCGCATGTTTGACGACCAATCTCCCCCCGAGGACATGGGGCCGGGCTTTTGCGCCGGCCACGGCATCGAGCTGGTGAAGACGCCGGAGGAGGCGCTGGGGGGCGCAGCGGGCCTCGACGTCGATGCGGTGCTGCTGATCATCGAGCACGGGGATTACCCGCTGAACGACCTTGGCCAGGTGCTCTACCCTCGCTATGAACTTTTTCAGAAGATCGTTTCGGTATTTGAAAAAAGCGGCAAAAGCGTGCCCGTTTTTGTGGACAAGCACCTGTCCTATGACCACAAACAGGCGGCCGCGATGGTGGCGGCCGGCAAGCGGCTGGGCTTTCCGATGATGGCCGGCTCGTCCCTGCCGGTGACGTGGCGGCGACCGGAGATCGAGCCGCCGCTGGGGACGAAATTTGAGGAAGGGGTCGTCACCTACGGCTTCGACCGCGGAGCGCAGGAGATTTACCTGATTCACGCCCTGGAGATGCTCCAGGCGATGCTCGAGCGGCGCGCCGGCGGCGAGACGGGGGTCAAATCGGTCGAGTGCCTCCAGGGGGATGCCGTCTGGAAGGCCGGCGATGCGGGGCGCTTTTCGTGGGACCTGGTGCAGGCCGCGCTGCTCCGCTGCCCCAGCCACAACGTCGGTCCGCTGCGGGAGAATGTGAAGAAACCGGTGGCCATCCTGGTCGAATATGCCGACGGCACTCGCGGCACGGTGCTAAACCTGATCGAGCAGGTGTCGGACTTCGGCTTTGCAGGACGGGTGAGCGGCGTGAAGGAGCCGATTTCGTCGTGTTTCTACCTGCCTGCTCCGCCCGGAGCACGCTTTTTCGATCCGCTGACCTGGAACATCGAGCAATTCTTTTTGAACAAGAAAGCTCCGTATCCTGTCGAGCGGACGCTATTGACAAGCACGATTCTCGACTTGGCGCTGCACTCGCTGAAGGACGACAGCCGGCCGATTCAGAGCGAGGCGCTTGAGATCGAGTATGCGGCGCCCGAGCGGAGCGGCTTTTTCCGCGGGCCGATCGTCGATGATCCGTAATGCAGCGGCGGAGGCTACTGCGGCACGTACCGCATCTTGGTGTCGTCCCAGCGGACGAGGACGTTCGCGCGATCGCCGAAGCGCTTGGGCGCCGCCTCGACGATCGACGCCAGCGAGCTGGGATCCTTGACCTCGATCGTAATCTTCCCCAGGCGATTGTCGCGAATGGTGATCGAGCCGGCCGCGCTGCCGAACATGCGGCCGAAGGCGCCCGGGGCTTTGATCGAGATGCTGCGGATGTCGTCGTTGAGGGAGATGAAGCTTCCCTTCCGCTGCCGGGCCAGCGACATCAGGTGGTCGTTGGCCGACGTTTCGAAGTTCTCCTCTTCCTCGACAGGCCGGTTCGCGGCACCGGCCAGTGCCGCTCCCATCATGGCTCCCACCAATCCCCCCACGGCTGCACCCGCGACTACAGCCCTGCGCATGGTGTCGTCGTCGTTCTGCGCGGCTTTGGCTTTCTGGAGAAACAAAAACCCTTGCGGCAATAAGAAGACGTGCAAGGTCTGCGACGAGAATCCGCGGGAAACCGACGCTTGAAACGTGGGGCGCTCGCCGATGCGCGATTGCATCCAGCCGTTGGATTCCAGTTCCATCTGCCCTGATCGGTACATGTCACACTGCTCCGAGGAAGGTGGGGACCTATCGAAACCTAGGTTGACCTGTAGCGGAGGGAAAATCGGAATCGTAATTCCGCAGCGGCATAACCGTCACGGTCGCTACGGCTCTCCCGGGTCGTGGGCACCGAGTTCCACTGGTTAGAGCTTTGCCGGAATTATGGATTCCAAACGGCTCGCATCTGCTGGGCCAGATCCCCCGCCACGTCGGCGTGGTCCGCGGCTACGCTTCGCGACTCGTGCGGATCGCTGGCGAGATCAAACAGCTCGCGCTGCCCGCCATCGGCCGACTCAATCAGCTTCCAGCGGCTGCGAATGCACCAGCGAAACAGGAGCCCTTTCGTCGGTTGTGCCAGGTCGGCCACGTCGTGCTCGAAGATTTCGCCGGCGAGCGTCTCGTGGGCCGGCCGCTTGCCGGCGGCGACGTCGAGCAGGTTGATGCCGGTCATCTGCTTGGTCGGCGAAATGCCGGCGGCAGCCAGGATGGTCGGGGCGACGTCCAGGCTGCTGACGAGCGACTGGTCGTCGCGCTTTGGCTGGATGTGGCCCGGCCAGCGAAGGATGATCGGCGTGCGAATCCCGCCTTCATTGGGCGAGCGTTTGCTGCGGGGAGCAAATCTGGCCGCGGCGGGTTCTTGAATCCAGCCGTTGTCCGTGACGTAGATGACCAGCGTGTTCTCGGCGAGACCCTGCTTGTCCAGGTAGTCGAGCAGCTCGCCGCACGTTTCATCGAACCACTCGCACATCGCCCAGTATTTGGCCACGTGCAGCGAATCGGTCTTCGCCACGTACTTGTCGAGCAAGCGCTGCGGCGGATTGTGCGGCTGGTGCGGCAGCATCGGCGCGTACCACAGGAAGAACGGTTTGTCTCCGCGCGACTCTAGAAGATCGTAGATCGGTTTCAGCCCCTGCCGGCCGATCTTCAGCCCTTCGTCGCCGTGCCGGCCGCCGCGTTTCACGTCGCCGTGCGTCATGCCGGCTGTAAAACCTCCTTCGCGATAGTTGCCTTCCCACCACTTGCCGCTCTGGAAGCTGACGTACCCCTTTTCCGCCAGCAGCTTGGGGAGCGTCGGCAGGCGGCGGACGTGCTCGAGCATCAGCCCGCGGTCGGTCCCCTTCGGCGGATCGTTTCCGGTCACCAGGTGCTGGTGCGGATAGAGGCCGGTGATGATCGACATCAGGCTCGCCCGGCAGAGACTGGCCGGCACGTAGCCGCGGGTGTAGCAAACTCCCTGACGGGCCAAACGGTCGATGTGCGGCGTCTGGATCGCCGGGTGCTCCATGAAGCTGTAATCGTTCCAGGCCTGATCGTCGGAGATGATCAGCACGATGTTGGGAGGGTCGGCAGCACCGATCCTGGCAGCGGACAGCAGTCCCGCGCAAAGGAGCGCGGCAGATAGCATTCTCATGGCTGGGAACTCCAATATGGTCCACTCGCTCCGCGAGTGGACACGTGCTATTGCGGAGCAAGTACACTACAGGATCGGTAATATAACGGCCAAACGCAGCCCTCCGAGGGGGACTTACGTCCTGCGGCCGGGCGTCGTCCGCGGCGCAAGGTCGCGGCCGGCAACGAGTTGTGTTCCTTTGTCCACATTTGGTCCGGCCCTAAGTCATTTAAGACATTCTGTCTTTTATAACACCCCCGAACGGGGGGTGAGTGGTAAGCGGTGGCGATTTTCGGTATCGGAGTGCGGCGACTCGTCGCCGCTTTTGGATTTTGGTCCCGAGTCCCAAGTCCACGGGGACGCGTGACTTTGAACTTGTCTGCGGCCGATAAGCGTTTTCGGGGCTTTTTCTCGCCGCAAAATCGGCCGTAACCAATTGCTGGCATTCCACTTAGATAAACCACAGGATTTTCCTTTAATAAGCGTCTTCGCTCCACGCCTGTTACCCTAACTCCTTCCCCGCCAATCCCTTAGCGAAAACCGCCACATTCCGCTGCAACTTATCATTCTGCAATCGTTCGCTGGCTACTGGCTTCCCTGCGCTCGTGGCCACTTGGCTCCTCTATCATTGGGGCGGACTCACACTCTGCTCTCGTGTAGCTTCGTCCTATCTCTTAGACGCTTGGCCTGTGACACCTTTGGTCACTGGCGGCGGAAGACGGAAAACTTTTTCTTACAAAATGGTTGCAAACGACACTGGCGGCGCGGTATGGTATTCCCACTTCGGGTAGGAGCGGGGTAATGGACATCTCTTCAAACTTTTCAACGGCTGCCCCCCCCCAACACTGCGTGGGGCTTTCTCAGCAAGTCGCTGGTGGCCGTGCTGGTCATTGCTGCGATCCTCAAGATCGAAAGCCTTCTTTCAGGCGGCAGTTATGCCCCAGGCTGGCTTTCTTCGCCGCGAGCGGTTCTCGCGGTGGTAGGCGGTCGCCGACCATCACGATCCGGTCGGCGGAATTCCAAACTGCCCTTCCGACTGTGATCGAGGAATCACATACAAGTGTTGCGTCTTCAAAACGACGAAATGCGTCAATCTCTACGCTCTGGACCCCACCAAAACGGATTGTCTCGTCGCCGGGGCAGAGGGGGACCCCGACACTGCTTGCACGGGATCAGACAGTGCGACGTACACCTGCACCGATTGCAAGTGCGCACAAATGGGCGAGACTAAGTCCTGCGAGTGTAAACCTTAGTGGACTCTAGCTCGTCTCGGAAGAGTGGCGGCGGCTTAAACCGTGAAGCAGCCGCCATCAAGTGCTAAGGCACTTATTCAAATGCAGGAGATTTAACGTGGCTGTTGCTCGGCGGCCGAGTCTTGTGCTGATGGTTGTTTGCAGCGTTTGCTGCTGCTGGCAGACCTCGCGGTTGCAGGCATCCGATGCGCTCAAGCGCCAAGTCCTTGAAGAAGCGCCTAGGGCGTGGGAGTTCCTGCGAAAACGAGCAGAAAACCGGTCCATCGTCACTCTGATGACGACGTCTCCCGCAGAGGGGGAGAGGTCTGTCGGGAAATTTATGTCAAAAGCGCGCGGTCGTTGTCAACTCTTCATTGAAGAGCTGATAACTTCGTCCGGCGAGCCGCGGAAAGACGCACCCGAGCCGATGCGAGTCAATGTCTACGGTATGAATGAGCATTACTACTTTCAACTTCGCGCGGCCACACGCGACGGACCATATAAGCTGGTAAAACTTCAAAGACTGCCCAGCGATGCCGGGCCAGATGACGTGCCAATCGATCTCGTCCGGCTAATGTGGGAAAGCCGTAACCTTGGCATGGCAATCGAAGTTGAAGCATTGCCGGAAATCTTCAAGAAGCCGTACTTTGAGCTTCTGAGTGCTGAACAGATCGTCGAGGGCGACGAAACCTATATTCGGTGCAAAATCGCATACGACCAGCCGCGCGACGAGACAACGTTCCCTTTTGGCGTTCCGTTATGGTCCACCTCGTTTCAGGTTGATTTGGATCCACGTAACCACTACCGAATACGGCGCGTAACCACGGAGCATGACTGGCCAATACAAAAAAAAACATATCTCCTAACTGACGAGTTACGTGAAACAAATCCGGGCGAAGCAGGGGTCTATCTGCGCGAGTACACGTCCGTGGATAAAGCGACCAATCAAGTTGATTCGTCAACGAAGTACGAATTTCTCGAATTATCCTATGGTAGTCCCGCAAAATCCGACTTCTACCTCTCCGCGTTCGGCCTTCCTGAACCCCCTGGCGTCCGCAAGCCCGGTATTCCGGCCTTTGTATGGGTCGGCGGTGCAGGAATCGTGCTGGTGATCGTCGCCTTTGTCGTCCAGCGGCGGCGAAAGGAGCGGTAGTCGTAGCCGTTCACGCCTCGGTGAGTGACGGCGCGGAGTGACGGCGAAGATGAGCTTCGACGGCAGTGGTGATGAGGGTGAAAGCGTTGCGGGATTGCTGGCGGCAGGTTTCAACGACGGTCAACAGGGTTTCGACGAAGCG
>DATKDU010000334.1:0-23456 GCA_035512595.1 Pirellulaceae bacterium | reverse complement strand
CCCGCCAGCGCCAGCCCCGCTTCCGAAAGCCGGATGCGGCCGGCAGCACGCATCGATTCGAGCACGGCATTCAGCACCGCCGGCTCGCCGACGTATTGAAAACCGGCCGCGACCTGCGACCTGGGAAACGACGTCCGCAGTGGATTCCGCTCGTGCAGCGTGGTCAGTGCCGCGGCGACCCGCTCCATCAGCCGGTCGATCACGCGGGAGTGCAGCCGCACCGTCCGCATCGGCGAGACGGCAATCTCCTTGAGCTCCCCTTTGTCGAGCAGTACCTGCCGCGCCTCGGCAATCTGCTCGACTCCGGCCAGACGCGGCAAGTCGGCCGGCTGCCAGTCGCGCAAACCGGCAAAGTAGAGTGCCGCCCCCGCCCGCTCCCACGGATCGCTTGAGCGGAGCCGCGCCAGCTCCTCCAGATCGACCGGGCCGGGCTTGCGCAGCCGCTCGGCACTGGGATCCAAAATCCGCCCGCCGCCGATCGTGGCCACGGGCGACTCGCTGCGCACGACGAGCGGCTGATTCCAAGTCGTGACGGCCGGCTCGGACAAAAAAAACTGCACCGGCGCCGACTGGCCCGGCAAGAGTTGCGGCCGGTCGAGGAGTGCGACCGTGGCCAGTATTTCCGCGGTGCCGACGTGAACGCGGACGCGCGTGCGGCTCTTGAGGGGCGCCGCAGTTTCCAACAGAAGTAGCTGCGCGGTCACGATCTTGCCCGGACGCAGATGCCCGGCCGCGGCCAGCTCGTGGCCGCGGCGAATCGTGTCGTGATGGACCCCCGCCAGGTTGATCGCCGCCCGCTGGCCGCGATGCACCTCCTCGACGGAATGGTCGTGACTTTGCAGTCCGCGAATGCGAGCGGGAATGCCGCCGGGCTCGATCACCAGCTCGTCGCCGACCTTGGCGCTACCGCTGGCGACGCTGCCGGTGACGACCGTGCCATGACCGGCGATGCTGAACGTGCGATCGATCGGCATTCGAAAGGGACCGTGGACCGTCGCCACGCCGGCCGCGGCAAGCCCCTGCGCGACGCTTTCTAGCTGCTGCTTCAGGTCGTCGATCCCCTGCCCCGTGTGAACGCTGGTCCGCACGATCGGCGCATCGGCCAGAAACGTTCCACGCACGAGGGTCCGCACTTCCTCTTCCACCAGCTCGATCCAGCTCGGCTCGGACAGGTCGCACTTGGTGATCACGATCAGCCCGCCGCGGAGGTCGAGCATCCGCAGGATTTCCAGGTGCTCGCGGGTCTGCTGCTTCACCGAGTCGTCGGCAGCCACGACGAGCATGGCCATGTCCATCCCCGTCGCGCCGGCCAGCATGTTGCGGACGAACCGCTCGTGCCCCGGCACATCGACGATCCCCAAATGGAGCTGCCCGAGCTCGAGATGGGCGAATCCCAGGTCGATCGTAATGCCGCGGCGTTTTTCTTCCGGCAGACGATCCGTATCAATGCCGGTGAGGGCCCGAATGAGGGACGTTTTGCCGTGATCGATGTGGCCGGCAGTACCGAGGATGAGGTCGGTGGGCATGCAGCCAATATACGGCGGCTAGGAGCGCTGCAAAATGCGCTGCACTGGCGCTGCAGATTCCGCTGCGTCCTCGCGGGCTGGCAAAGTGGACGATGAGGGACTACTAAGAATTGACGCAAGCGGCACACGTGTAAACACTTCCGACGACGGGCCAAGTGCCTGCGAAGCAGAATCCGAAGCAGTTTGCCCCGATTCCGGTCTTAGAGCCGTGGTCGAAGCCTGGCCGACGCTGCCTGAGGCGATCAGGGCCGCCATCCTGGCGATGATCGGCACTGTGCGATCGTAGGGCGTCAGCCCTGCTGCGACACGGCGCAATGCGGCGGGGAGTCGAGCGACCCGGCAGCGCCGCTTGGGGCGAGTGAGTCCGGCCGAAGTCATACGTGCTCAACATCGCCATAGATGTTCAGCTCCACGGGCCTGAGCACCTTTGGCGCGGCTGAGCGTCTATGTGCGAGTCAGGCCGCCGGCTTTCCCCATCGTGGTCGCGCCTGCCGGCCCGCATGATCGGCAGTAAGCCCTTCCCGCTGCCAGTCGAGGGGGGGCCCCAATGCGAGGGGATTTTGAGCCAGCCCCCCCACGCTTCGCGGGTTCCCGTGTGCTGGCATACTCCCATCGTGAAAATCCTCAATTCAGCGGTGTCAAACTGGGTTGTTGACGCAGAAAGTCTCGCCCCGGGCTCCAACTCTTCAGTGAAGGTCGGGGCGAGATCTCGTTCCACGGGCGTTACATCCCCTCACTCTCCAGGTACTTCTCAGCTCGCCGAATGGCGAGTTCCCGTTGCCGCATCGTTCGCGTCGGGGGCGTCACCACCGCCAGATTTCCCGAGAGGCGGTCGAAGAAGCGCTGGAGTGCCTCCTGGCTCGTGCAAGTCGTGCCGCCGACTTTGACCGTCTCCAATCGCACAACCATGCCGTCTCGGCTCCGCAGACCCCCAATACTCCAGCGATAAATTGTGCTGATGTTCAGCCGCTTGTTGCGAGGCCCGCGAGGCAGACGTCGAGTAGCCTCCTTTAAGGAGATGACTTTTTCCGAGAACACGTCGATCGCCATCTTTGCACCCTCCATTGAGATGACAGCCAAAAACACCACCGCTCCGGCGGCAGTGACCAGACGCTGAATTGGCCAGTGGGGGGACCCAATTGCGGGGGAATTTGAGCCAGACCCCCAGGGCTTGCGAAAGGGACTTCTGTAGACATACCACCCTCGCCAAAACCACGTGAGTATTCCTGTGAAGATAAGGAACTCGTGCGCGCCCTAGTTCAGTAGGGCTGTCGCTCCCGCTGGTGGCAAAGATAGGCGCGGACACTGACGAAGCGGCGTCCTAACTCGAGGCAGTGCGAGTCCGCGGCCAACAGTCGTGTGTCGCAGGACGAAGCAATCGACCCGACATGGGTTGCGTAGGTTACCAGAAGGCGCGACGCACGCCTTGCCCAAACTCACAGTTCGCGGGAGTCACTCGGTTATCGAGACGCTGCGGTGCAGCAGCCTAGTCCGTTGTTAGAAGTGCGTCCGCACTGAGGTCACGAAGCTGCCGGCCAGATCAGGACTTAAAGTACCGTCATGCGGCGACCTGGGAGTGGGTCCCCAACGGGGGGCAAGATCAGCGTCACGTTGGCCCTGGAGAGTTTTTGCGGAAATCGGGGTGTGAAAATGGGCAATCTCATAATGCCGCGCTATGCGATTGCCTCACGCAGTCGTCCGGCCAATCAAACTGGTGATGCCCGTGGTAAAACTCCGCCTTGAGCCAAGCAAGATCGTAAAACCAGTCGGCGAACGCAGTCCACATGCCGCGGGCCGATGCCGAGCGGCAATTTCGCGCCAGATGCTCCGCGATCCGCCGCAAGCGGGTCGAGCTGTCGGGCTCCCCCCACTTCTCCATGTATGCTGCGCTGTCCACAAAGGGCAAGTCTTCCTTGAAGGCGCGGCGCAGGATGCTGCTCCGCTGATCGACCGATAGACCACTGGCCCCAACGGCATAGCCGAGTTTCTTCAGCGGGCTGATCTCCACTTGCTCAATGTCATCGCGCGCCCCGCGGCCGGCGCGAGCGGCAATCCAGGGGCGAACCCATCCCGACCAGCCTTCGGCGACAAACTCAAGCGCCGGATGCCCGCGCTTGAATGCGTCTAGGACTGCCTCTCCTGCCTCAAATGGGTCGTTGCCCAACATGTGCCCCAAGAACATTTCCTGGGAGTAGATGCGTAGAGGACCGTCTTCGTACTCGTCAATCAGCCGGTCTACTTCGGATTCGGTCCAGTGGGTGCGGCCGATGATGACAACCGTGGTCTGCGAATCGGCGGGGCGAACGGCAATGGCGAAGCGTTGCAGAAACGCTCCGAAGTCGTCCCGGCAAAATGGCCCGCTGCCGAACAATGACACGATCTTGGGAAACCACGGCGGCAGGGAGCGGCCCGAAAACGCCCAATCACGTAGCGCGCCGTCGGTGAATGGCGACGCCGCTTCACTGCCGCTTCTGGATCGTGCCCGCTCGTTGGCCGCGTGCTCAGGGCTCTGCCGATCGCTGACCGCTTGGCCCAAGATGCGATTGACCTTCGGCCCGCTGGCACCCATCGACCGCAAAATCGTTCGGAACCGGGCAATCTCGCCGGAGTCAAGGCGGGAGACGAACGCCGGCGCCCTGTCCGTGAGAAACAAACTGTTTAGCTCCGAATGGACGGCGGTCCCCGGTTCAAGGTCCGATTTGACATCGACCCACCTCCAAGACAATTGCGGGCTGGGCTCGTCCGCATTGTATTGCCAGCGGTAGGTGTGGCCGTTCAGCGCAATCTCTTGATCGTCAATCATGGGCCGATTTCCGCCTGCCGACGCACGGCATTTACTGTTCCTTTCGGACGGTGTCATTTTGATGCGCCGGGGGGAGCATGTCGAGCATTTTCCAGGCTCCGGCCGGACGCAATCGGCGGCCAGTACGCAAGGTCCGCGCAATCGACACGGTTTCCGCGGCACGACCGTGTTTTACCGCAGTGAATTGAACCCGACGCTGCGAGCGGGCATAATCGTGGCACCCGCCGATCCTCGTCCCGCGTCCGTTGCTCCGCCCCAATGGCCAAACGCAAGCCCGTGTCCGTTGCTCCTGCCCCTCGTGCGCGCAAGGCCCGCGGGAAACCGGGGGGCGCCGCTGCGCCGGCGGCCCCGACCAGCGGCAGGAAACTGGATATGCCGACGCTGGAAAGCTGGCTATGGGATGCGGCGTGCGCGATTCGGGGGGCGATGGACGCGCCGAAATTCAAGGATTACATCCTGCCGCTGATCTTCGTGAAGCGGCTGTCGGACGTGTACGAAGACGAGTTGGCGGGGCTGGCGGCCAAGGGGCTTGGGGACGTGGCGACGGCGGCCGATATGGCAGCGCAGGACCACGGGCTGGTCCGGTTCTACATCCCCCGCGATGCGACCTGGCCCTCGCTGCGGAAGCTGACGCGGGACATTGGCCAACGGCTGACGGACGCCGTGCGGAGCATTGCCGACGAAAATGAATCGCTCCAGGGGGTCATCGACATTGTGGACTTCAACGCCACGGTGTCGGGAGAGCGAATCATTGCCGACGAAAAACTGTCGGCACTCATCGAAGTGATTAGCCGGCATCGGATTGGCCTGAACGATGCCGAGCCGGACCTGCTGGGGCGTGCTTACGAATACCTCCTGCGGAAGTTTGCTGAAGGGCAGGGGCAATCGGCCGGCGAGTTCTACACGCCGCGTGAAGTCGGGATGATCCTGGCCTACATCCTGAACCCCCAGCCCGGCGAAACGGCCTACGACCCGGCGTGCGGTTCGGCCGGGCTGCTGGTGAAGCTGCAAATCGTCTGCCGCGAGAATCACGATACGGCCAATGACTTGCCTTTGCACCTATCGGGTCAGGAGCAAAGCCCGGTCACATTCGCAATGGCCAAGATGAACATGGCCATTCACGACATGCACGGGGACATCCTCATCGGCGACACGCTCCGCAATCCCAAATTTCTGAATGGTTCGGGGCTGAAGCAGTTCAATTTGCTCGTGGCCAATCCTATGTGGAATCAGAAGGGCTACGACGTGAAGTTCTACGACGAAGATCCGTTCGCGCGGTTCACGTTCGGCTACCCGACCGCCAACACGGCAGATTGGGGATGGGTGCAACACATGTTCGCGTCGCTGGCGGACGGCGGCCGGGCCGGCGTGGTGCTCGACACGGGGGCGGTGTCGCGCGGATCGGGGAGCAAGTCGAGCGACAAGGAACGGGACATTCGGGCGGCGTTCGTGGACAAGGACCTCGTGGAAGGGGTCGTCCTGCTCCCGGAAAATCTGTTCTACAACACGCCAGCCGCCGGCTTGCTCTTGTTCCTGAACCGGGCCAAGCCGGCAAAGCGCCGGGGGCGAATCATGCTCATCAACGCCTCGGCCGAATTCGCCAAGGGGAAGCCCAAGAACTACATCCCCGACGCCGGCATTCGCCGGATTGCCGACACGTTCCTGAAATGGGAGGAAGTCGAGAAGTTCAGCCGGGTCATCACGACGGACGAAGCTAAGGTGAAGGACTACAACCTGTCGCCTTCCCAGTTCATCGACTTGGGCGAGCGAGCTAACCATCGACCGATCCGAATAATTCTGGACGACTTGGAGTCGCTTGAGGAACAAGCTGCGCAAACGAGAGCGATGCTAAAACGAATACTCGCCAAGTTTCAAGTATGACCGAGAACCACTGGATCGGAACCGAGTTAGGGCAGGTCGTCACTCTCAACTATGGGTGGAGTCTGCCGGAGAGTAAGCGGGAGCCAGGCGATGTGCCGGTGTACGGGTCAAACGGCGTAGTCGGAAGTCACAGCACTGAATTTGTGAAGTCCGGTGGTGTAATCGTTGGCAGAAAGGGGTCAGCCGGCAGCGTGCATCTTTCGTTGCGACCATTTTGCCCGATCGATACGACGTTTTACGTCGCACCTCACGACACGGACCTCGATTTGTCGTTTCTCTACTATCTTCTGCGCCATATTGACCTGAAACGAATTCTTGGTGACGTGGCCGTGCCCGGGCTAAATCGCGATGCAGCATACAAGGAACGGGTGCGCTACCCGAAGCATCGTGACGAGCAACAAGCGATCGCGGCGGTGCTGGGGAAGTTGCAGGCGGCCGTGGCGGCGCAGCAGGCCATCATCGACCGGATCGCTGAACTCAAAGCGGCCCTCATGGCCAAGCTGTTCACCGAAGGAACGCGCGGCGAGCCACAGCAGGAAACCGAAATCGGGCCAGTCCCTGCGCAGCAGTGGAAAATCGTCCCTCTTGGCGACGTCGGGCGAATCGGTAATGGATCGACGCCGAAGCGAGACCGACCGGAGTATTGGGACGGCGGAACGATCCCCTGGCTGACGAGTGCCAAGATTCACGAAACCACAATCAACGAGGCCGATGAATTCGTTACCGAAGTGGCGAAGTCAGAGTGCCATTTGCCGCTCGTGAAGGCTGGAAGTTTGCTTGTCGCCATCACGGGGCAGGGGAAGACGTTGGGGAACGCCGCGCTCGTGCGGTTTGACACCTGCATTAGTCAACACCTGGCGTACATCGGGCTAAACGAGCCGCAAAGTCTTTTGGCCGAATACGTGCTGTTCTATCTCCAAACGCAATACGGGCGGTTCCGCCAAGTGAGTCAAGCCGGCGGAACCACGAAAGGCGCATTGACGTGCGCGTTCCTACGGAGCTATCCGCTGCCGGTTCCCCATATTGCAGCGCAACAGGAAATTGCCGATGCCTTCACGACGATAGAGAGAGCACGCGAAGCTGCTGAACGGCGAAAGGGACTTTGTGCGGAGCTGTTCGCGGCGATGCTGGACGAGCTAATGACCGGCCGGATTCGCGTGAACGGTTTGGACTTGGCCGAGTGTCACGCGAGCGCCCCATGAGCGAGTTCCCAATCCGCCGCGTTGATCGCAGTAGCGCCCAAGCGATGGAGCCGTTGGGAAGCAAGCCAAAATTTTGGTTCCGTGAGGAAGAACGCCGGCTGTTGTTCAAAGGCGAGGAACGTGGCACGGGAGAGGATTGGTCCGAAGTCATCGCCTGCCATCTTTGCGGTCTGTTAGGACTACCGCACGTCGAATACGAGTTGGCTGTGGAGTGCGACGGCGAGCGGGATATTCGACCGGGCGTCGTCTGCACGAACATGGCACCCTCGCCGCTAACGCTGGTGCTCGGAAACGAACTGTTGTTGGGTGTCGATCCGACGTACCCCAGGGACGAGCGGTCCAAGTACAAAGTGAGACAGCATACGGTGGAGGCGGTGAGCGAAGTCGTTTCGACGCTGGAGCTACCGGGCGGGCAATGGATGGCCAGTTACCCCGACGGAATCCGATCGGCATTGGACGTTTTTGCCGGTTACGTCATGCTTGACGCCTGGATTGCCAATCAAGACCGGCACCACGAGAATTGGGGTGCAATTCGGGATAATGACGTGTTGCGGTTGGCACCCACATTCGACCATGCGGCAGGATTGGCCCGCAACTTAGCCGATTTGGAGCGCGAGGACCGATTGACGACCAAGGACCGCGGTCGATCAGTCGCCGCATTTGCGCGGCGAGGCCGAAGTGCCTTTTACCGATCCATGGTCGAACCGCGGGCAATGGAGCTTTGCGAGGCGTTCCTGGTGTTTGCCGAACGGGTTCCACAGGCCAAAAATACGTGGCTGGAACGGCTGCGGGCGGTGAACAAGGACGCAATACAAGGTATCCTGGATAGAGTGCCGGTGTTCCGCATGTCGGATACGTGCAAGCGATTCACTTTGGAACTGTTGCTTACGAACCAAGAGCGGTTGCTGGAATAGGACATACCGGATGAATTCACTATTCGTTGCCTGGCGTCCGCCGATGCCCGACCAAACTGGCTGGAGGCCGGTGGGACGATTGACGCGCGACGGCGAATTGTATCGCTTCGTTTACACTCGCGGCGCGCAGAAGCCCGGCTTTCGCCCGTTCCAGCAAATGGAAAAGATGGAACAGGTCTACGAGTCCGAAGCGTTGTTTCCACTGTTTGCCAATAGGCTGTTGTCCGAGTCGCGGCCAGAGTATGAGGACTACTTGAATTGGAGTGGTTTTGAAACCGATCATCCGCCGGACCCGATTCTCGTCTTGGGAGTTACGGAGGGCATTCGCCAGACCGACGCTGTCGAGGTTTTTCCCTGCCCAGTGCCGGATGCTGACGGCTGTTACTTCAACAAGTTTTTCTTGCATGGCATCCGCTGGTTGCTGCCAGCGGCTGTTGATCGGATTGACCGGCTTGAAGAAGGCGAGCAACTAAAGTTGATGCTCGACCTTCAAAACGGCCACGATCCGAACGCAGTCGCAGTGCGGACGGAATCAGAACGAGCAATGATCGGCTACGTGCCGCGTTACCTAGCGCATGACGTTTGGGACCTGGTGAATGAGTGCGACGTGGACTTCATCAAGTTGACAGTGGCTCGTGTAAATCGGGACGCACCACTTCAAAATCGGCTGCTTTGCCGGATGAATGCGTGCTGGCCCGACACTTTTCAACCTTGCAGCGGAGAGGATTTTCTACCGATCCCTTCTGGCGTCCCGGCCCAATGCAGCCCCTAGATCGCTGTGTGCTGTCCGGTGTGCGAGGAACCACTGCCAATGCCTAGCTTGGGCGCTGAAGTGCCGGCTGTCCAATCGCCCATGGTCCGCTACGCGCAGGACGTCGGTTGGACCTTGGTCCCGCAGACAGAAGCCCTCAAGCGCCGAGGTGGGGAAACGGGGTTGGTCTTCGTTCAGCGGTTCACGGACCAATTCATCAAGTTCAACAAGGCCGCCGGCCTGAACGGCGTTCATGCGGCCGAAGTGCTCAAGCGGCTGTCGGTCCTGCCAGCGCGGATCGAAGGGAACCGCGACATGCTGGACCTGTTGCGCGGTGAAACCAGCGTCTACCACGCCGGCCAGAAGCGGGAAATCAACGTCAAGGTCATCGACTTTGACGATCCACAGAACAACGTCTTTGAAGTCACGGCCGAGTGGCGGTTCACCAACGGCAAGGACCACAACCGCTACGACGTGGTCTTTCTCATCAACGGGCTGCCCGTGCTCGTGGCCGAAACAAAGGCGGCCCACAAGGCGGACGCCATCGCGCAGGGAATTGACCAGATTCGCCGCTACCACCGCGAAACGCCCGAAATGATGGCGGCCCTGCAACTGTTCGACGTGACGGAACTGAAGGAACTGTGGTACGGCATCACCTGGAGCACGGAGCGCAAAAACCTGTTCCGCTGGCGGACCGACGAAGTGGGAAACTACGAAGCGGCAATCAAAGCGTTCTGCGACCCAGTGCGTATCCTCCGGTATCTGGCCGATTTCATCGTCTTTGCGACCAAGGATGACGAGCTGCGCAAGTACGTCCTGCGGCAGCACCAGACGCGGGCGACAGACAAGGTGGTGGACCGCTGCGCCGATCCTCGCATGCGGCGGGCGCTCGTTTGGCACACGCAAGGGTCGGGCAAGACGTTCACGATGATTACGGCGGCCCGAAAGCTGCTGGCAGACGACCAGCGGTTCGGCAAGCCCACGGTCTTGATGCTGGTGGACCGGAACGAGCTGGAGACGCAACTGTTCGGCAACCTGGCTGGCGTCGGCGTCACGCATACCGTCGCCGAAAGCAAGCGGCACGTGCAGGACCTACTGGCGAGCGATTACCGCGGGCTCATCGTGTCGATGATCCACAAGTTTGAGGGAATGCCGAAGGACCTGAACACGCGGGAAGACGTGTTCGTACTCATCGACGAAGCGCACCGGAGCACGGGCGGGGACCTGGGGAACTATCTGCTGGCGGCCCTGCCTAACGCCACGTGGATCGGCTTCACGGGAACGCCGATCGACAAGACGGCCCACGGCAAGGGGACGTTCAAGACGTTCGGCATCGACGACGAGAAGGGCTACCTGGATAAGTATTCGATTGCCGAGAGCGTGCAGGACGGGACCACGCTGAGGCTGCATTACGAGTTGGCCCCCAACGAATTGAAGGTGGACCGCGACCTCTTGGAGAAGGAATTTTTGACGCTGGCGGACGCGCAAGGGGTGAGCGACATCGACGAACTGAACGCGATTCTGGACCGCGCCGTGACGCTGAAAACGGCAATGAAGAATCGCCAGCGCGTGGACGCCATCGCCCGGTTCGTCGCGGAGCACTATCGGCAGAAGGTCCAGCCGATGGGGTTCAAGGCGTTCCTCGTGGGCGTGGATCGGCAGGCGTGCGCGCTCTACAAGGAAGCCCTGGACCGCTACCTACCGGCGCACTACAGCCGAGTCGTCTACACGTCGGCGCACAACGACGCGGCGGACCTGAAGCGCTATAAGCTGGAATCGAAGGACGAGAAGGCCATCCGCAAGGCGTTCGCCAAGCCGGACATCGATCCGCAAATCCTCATCGTGACGGAAAAACTGCTGACGGGGTACGACGCGCCGGTGCTCTACTGCATGTACCTCGATAAGCCGATGCGGGACCACGTGCTGTTGCAAGCAATCGCCCGCGTGAACCGGCCGTATGAAGAAGCGGACGGAGAGGAAAACAGGCGAGTAAAGCCGGCGGGGTTCGTGCTGGACTTCGTGGGGATCTTCGACAACCTGCAATCAGCGCTGGCGTTCGATTCGGCCGAAGTGGAATCGGTCATTGAAAACATCGACCTCTTGAAAGCGACGTTCAAGGTGCGGCTGGGGGAGCTACGGGACGAATTCGCGGCACTGACCAAGGGGCGCGACGACAAGGCTGCCGAGGCGGCTGTTGCGGCGTTCACTGACCGGCAGAAGCGGTTGGATTTCTTCCGCCGGTTCAAGGACTTGGAACGGCTGTACGAAATCATTTCGCCCGATGCGTTCCTACGGGACTTCATCGACGATTACCTGCGGCTGGTCCGGCTGTACGAACTGGTGCGGAACTGGTTTTCGACGCGGCCGGTGGTCGATAAGGACTTGCTCCGCAAGACGCAAGCGCTGGTGCAAAAGCACGTCACGGCGGACGATCCGGCCGGCCCGCTGAAGCGGTACGAAATCAACGAGAAAACGCTGGAGGCGCTCCACAAGGGGCGGACCTCCGATGCGGTGAAGGTCATCAACCTGGCCAAGAGCCTGACCGATGCGATTTGGCGCGCCGCCGGCGACAAGCCGCACCTGCGGAGCATCGGCGAGCGGGCGGAAGACGTGGTCCAGCGGTACGATGACCGGCAGGTCGATACGAAGACGGCGCTGGCGGCCCTAGAAGAATTGGTCCGCGAATACAACGAAGCCAAGCGGCAAGAATCAGCCAAGGGGTTTGACCGACCGACCACGTTCCCGGTCTACTGGCTGCTGCGGCAGCATTTCGGCCGCGACGATACCAAGCTGGCAGTGGAAGTGGATCGGATCATCGCGGACCACCCTTACCGCGACGTGAACCCGGAAAACCTGAGGCAACTGCGGCTGCGGCTGACGGTGGCGCTACTCAAGCCGCTTGGCAAGAATCGGGTGGCCGAAGCCATCGACCGGCTGCTGGACCTGGAAAGGACAGACGGATGACGACCGCACTGAGGGAGCGACCGAAGCGGCGGACCGACGTTTACGCCTTCAAGCAGCGTGTCCGGGCGTGGGCCGATCGGATCGGCGTCCAGGCGAAGGAAATCCACGTCCGCGGGATGACGAAGAAATGGGCGAGCTGTTCCACGTCGGGACGGGTGACGTTCAGCGCGGACCTACTCCGCATGGAGCACGACTGGCAGGAGTACGTCATCGTTCACGAACTATTGCACCTGCGGGTCCCGAACCACGGGAAGCTGTTCAAGGCGCTGCTGGGCGCATTCCTGCCGGATTGGGAGCGGGTCGTTAGCCGGCATCGGGGGGACGGGATGGGGCGGCTGGGGTTGGGGCCTGTTGAGGGACGGCGATAGGGCGACTGTTCGGTCATGTATTGTTGAGCACTTTTGCGTCGCTAAGGACTCTCGTCCGAGTGCCATCATCGATGCAGCTTAGGACAAACGCGCATTCTCGTCGGCAGAGCCAGATGTCCCGTCCGACGCCGAGAGCAACGACAAACAGCCCGAACCCGAGGCAACCGAACATCGGTCCCCAGTCCAGCCGGCCCGCAGTCTTGGCGGCAATGCTTGCGCCGCCAAGGACAAAGGCGAATGCATAGAGCATGTGAATCTCGGCATGTTCCAGCTCGAATCGAGCGAAGCGACTCTTAATTGACTCGTCATGGCCAGTGAAATCCCGGATACAGCGATAGGCGTGCAGACCATCGGCCGCGCTGACGTTGTCAGAGAGTGATCGGAGCTTGCACACGTATGATGGCCAGCGTTTGGCAATTGACGAGTGCAAGCCGAAGTGAATCCAGTAAAGCGGCCAATCAGCAATTGCTCGGTAAGTGACGTAGATCGCGCTGCCCACCACGAATGCCAGAACGATGACCAATACGTCGCCGAGCACATTGCGAAGTTGGGTTACCTCTTTCGGGAACAGGAATGAACCACAAAGCAGCAGGGCAAAGCCCGCAAATCCGTATCGAAAGAGCTGGCCTAAAGTGACGTTCTCAAAGAACTTTTGCATTGCTTCTCTCGACGTTGATGCGCCAGAAGCGCAGAAAAACGGCCCTGACGTGGGGCAGGAACGTCAAGGCCGCTGAATTGCCCCGGTTGCCCGAGGCAGGAGTCAGAGTAGACCTCACAGCGGCGAAAAGCAATCTCCCGCGTTTCAATTTTTTGCCAGGGGAGCAAGCGGGTCCTTCCGCACGCGACCTTCTCTTGGGCAGTGGGCTAATCGGCGGGTTTTCGTGAGACCTGCAAATGCAAGTCTGCGGTAAGTAAGTAAGCGCCCACGCTTGGCACCGAGAGCCTCGCGCCCGCTGCGACCGCGGCCGGCAAATCGCTAAAATGCCCAGTGCCGGGACGATCCGCCGGGCGGCCGCCTGACGGATCAAGCGGGCTCGGCAGCCGGGGCGTACCTCTCTTGCCTTTCGACGCCTGGCTGCCGAGTCCGGCCCGCTTATCGAAAGGCAATCTATGGATGGCGAATCACGCCTGCCTGCGGGGTTGCGGGCAGAAGTGGCCGACTGCGGGCGGCGCGTGCAGCGCCTCGCCGAGAAACTGAGGCGATTTGGAACCCAACCGGATGTCACGTTTGACGGCGCGCTGCCCCTCTCCGATTGCGAAAATGGCGCTGGCATGGTGCCGACGTACTACCAAGCGGTCATTGAGAACTGCGGCCCATGTGAGCTGGCTGATGATTTCAACGACACGTGCAATCTTATCGCACAGATCCACAGGGGCGAACACGGTCACAGTGGGCACGAATTGACAAACGCGACGGAGCGGCTAGGGACGCTGGGGATCGCAATCGAACAGGCTTTCAGTTCTCCGCTCACGAGACTCGATCTGGGTGACTATGTCCTGCCGGCCGACGTTGCGCGGCTGCATGATCTGCTGGAGAAGCTGATTGACGACGCGCAAGGCGTGTCTCAAAACGTGGGAGCTGGTCGCCGACTGGCTAGGCAAGGTGAAAAGATAAGGCCAGACGACTTTTCATTCCTGCCCCGGCCGCCGTCGGTTGCCGACGTGGTGCTTGGGCGGCAGTGGCCGGGCATTATCAGAGGGCTCCGACTTAATGCGAGGAAGCTAGTGAGGCACCGAAAGGCCGTCGAGGCATCGATGGATTTGCTTCCCACAGCGATCCTGGTGCGACTCGAGGGCATGGAGGCGCCGGGCTGGAAAGACAAGTTGAGACGAACGATCGACAGGCTGTTCGAATGGGTATGGCTCAAACAGGCATGTGAGGACGATCCGCCCGACATCGAGTACCTGACAGGTATGTTGGAGATGTTCGATCCGCCTGATTGGAACGCGGAACTCAAAGTGCTGACCAAGGCCAAGAAGGATCTTTACGCCCTGCGGGAGAAAGCCCCTGCCAGTCATGATTTGGTAACTGGCGGCGAATCGCATCAGCAGGCCGCGGGGCCTAGCGCGGCGGCAACGCAGGCGGACATGATTTCCCCATCGTCGGGCCACACACCGCAGGAATCACTCGCGGCGTTCACTGCTGCATTTGCAAAACATCACAACGCTGAACTGGCCGTTATCGCCGTGGGCGCTGAGCACGTCCGCGATGACGGAACGGTCGCTGTTCCGAGTTGGCTGATCCCGGCCGGCGGTCCGAAAAACCTGAACATTGGGGGCACTGCAAAATGCGTGTTCACGATGCAACACTGTTGCTACTACGGCTTGGGAGCTGGTGGGCAAGTTGCGTCAGAGATGGGGACTCGCAAGGTTGGTTTTTTCATTTACGCACAGCCCAATTGCGATGAGGCGGTGGACGCATTCCGAACCCTTGCAAGCCAAGCCGGGGCGATTCTCCTGGCCCAATCGAGCGTGAGCGCCGCGCCGGCCAATTCGCCGCTAACGCTGTGGCTCTTGACGGTGTACTCGCTGCTATCGGGCACGGGATGGATTCAGAAGGTGAGCGACGGCCAGAGCGATGAGACCTACCGTTTCCATCCGTTCGGGGCATCGGTAGAAACGTGGAAGCGTGTGTTAGCGGCCAGCGGCAAAGAAGCCGACGAACCCGTAATTCCGCAGAATGGCGCGCCGTCCACCAGCGGCCGAACCGTTCGACGTGACGAATACGAAAGCCGCAAGTTAGTGACGGAACGATATGCGCAATTCAAGCGCGAGTATAAAGCTCTTGGGTACGGTCGCCCGTCCTACGAGCACTTCGCAGCATGGACTGCCGACACGTTTGACGATATGCCGAGCGACGATGCTGCTGAGTTAAAGCGTTTGGTCGAAGCGCACCGAAAGACGCCGTCGCCGCGCGTCGTCGATTGAGCGGAAGAATTCGCCCCCCGCCAATTCTTCCATTCTTCCGCCGAAGATTTTGGCAGATTTTCGCAACGGCAATTCCCGACCGGCGCGGCGTCGCAGGAAGGTTTTGGCCGGAAGAAAGGCCAGACTAGATTCTTCCGTCGAAAGCATGGGCAAACTCTCGGTATTCGGCCGGCGATGTGCTGGCCGCGCACCAAGCTGGAGTTTTTTACCATGCCCTCGATGCTTCAATCGGGTCCTGCCGGCGAGCCGGAGGCCCTGCTGATCGATGAGCGGTCTGCCGCCGCGTTGCTGGGGGTGTCGCCCCGCACAATTTGGACTCTGGCGGACGCGGGAGAAATCCCCTTTGTCCGCATTGGCCGGCGCAAGCTGTATTCGCGCGAGACGCTCTTGGCGTGGATCCGCGCCCGGGAACTGAGTGCCAAAAGTCAGCAGCGGGAAGCCAAACGGTAGGCCAGTGCCGCCCTGCTGACGGTGGGGCGCGCGTGGTTCGCCGAGCAAGACTTGACACCTTCGCTCGCGGCGTTCGATTCGCCGGCGCTCCAGTGCCCAAAATGCAAAACGCCCGGCGTGAGCCGAGCGTTTGCCGAGCAAGACTTGACACTTGGAAGGTAGCACGAATGAAGCGCACGAGCAAGCCGCACGCCGGGCCGCACCAGCGGAAGGCACGACCCGCCAAGCTGCCGGACCTGGACGATCCTCCGCATGACCTCGACAGCGAGCGCCGGGTTCTGGCGGCACTCCTGATCGATCCCAAGCTGGCGCTATCCGCCGTGGACCTGACGCCGGCGGACTTCTTTGATCCGGCGCATGCAATGGTCTTCCGGACCATCAAGGCACTGGCCGCCGAAGGCGCGACGCCTGAAGCGCCGCTGATTTTGGAACGGCTGAACCGACTGCCCATCGACGCGGCGCAGCGCCTGGGCAAACCACCGGCAGCCCTGTTGGCCGAAGTTGTCAAAGCCGAATGCACCGCGGCCAACGTCCGCTTCTACGCCGACTTCGTGCGGGAGAAGGCCATCGCCCGCCAGCAGCAGGCCGCTGCCCTGGCAACCCTGACGGCAATTCAACGTGGCGAGCTTGCGGTTTGCAAACCAAACGGCGTGCCAGTGTCGGTCTTTGATCCCGTCGTAGTCAACCTGGGAACGGTGGCGCCGCGGCCGGTCCAGTGGCTGTGGTTGAACCGAATTCCACTGGGCAAGCTGACGCTGATTGCGGGCGAGCCGGGCTTGGGAAAGTCGTTTCTGACAATGGACCTGGCGGCCCGCGTGACGCGCGGCAGCACTTGGCCCGACAATCTGCTGACGCAAGCGCCGATCGGTTCGGTAGTGCTCCTGTCGGCGGAAGACGACATTGCGGACACGATCCGTCCCCGTCTGGACGCTGCGGGCGCCGACGTGAGCAAGATCGTGGCGCTTCAGGGAGTCGAGTTTCATAACCGCGAACTCGGCCGGCCGCTGCACCGCACGTTCAGCCTGGAAACCGATCTGCTGGCGCTGGAGAAAGCGATTGCGGACCTGTCGGACTGCCGGCTGGTCATCATCGACCCGGTGAGCGCCTACCTGGGAGGGAAGGATTCGCACAAGAACGCGGAGATTCGTGGGCTGCTGACGCCGCTTGCCGAGCTGGCCGGCCGCTATGGCGTGGCGGTAGTCGCGGTGACGCATCTCAACAAGTGCGCGGGTCAGAAGGCGCTGCACCGATTCACAGGCTCGCTGGCATTCGTTGCCGCGGCCCGCGCCGGCTGGCTTGTGGCGGAAGACAAGGACGATCCTAAGCGGCGGCTACTCTTGCCGGTCAAGAACAATCTGGCGGCAGAAGTGACTGGACTGGCCTACAGCATCGTTGACGGAGCTGTCGCTTGGGAACGCAACCCCGTGACGGTGAGCGCCGATGATGCGATTGCCGAAGATCCCCAGCGGGAGGGCGCTAGCGAGCGGGACGAGGCTGCGGCGTGGCTGACGGACCTGCTTGCCGACGGTCCCCTACCTCAAAAGGACGTGCAAGCCGCGGCCAAGGACAACGGCTACTCTTGGGCAACGGTGCGGCGTGCGAAAGAGCGGCTGGGGGTCGCTTCCCGCCGGGAAGGATTCGGCAAGGGGTCGAAAGTGCTGTGGGAACTGCCGGCCCATACATGCTCAACCGCGCCATACGCGCTCAACCCCGCGGACATGAGTACCTATGCGGAACGTGAGCACCTACGCGGCGAGCCGGCCGGCGTCCAGCGTCCGCACGAAGACAGCGACCCTCGCGGGGAGACGAGCGATGGGGGAGTATTTTGAGTTTTTTGAGGGGTCCATGGCGCGGCCGCGCGCGAGGGAGGCACAGGCGAAAACGCAATGCCTGGCCGCACAGGATGCGTCAGGAAAAGCGAAGGGCAGCCGGCACGATGTTTGATCATCCGGCGGACCAATGCGTCTGGCGTTGGCTAATGCGATTCAAGAATTCACTGCAACATCTTGCTAGCCCGTGCGACGAAGCGTATCATTCACAACCCACGCCGCAAGGCGAACGACGAAAGGCAAGGTGAAACGTGGCGAGCATCATCAACCGACCGGGTGGACACCGCTGGATTCAATTCGTCGATCCGGCACGCAAGCGGCAGACGTTGCGAATGGGCAAGACGACGGCCAAATTCGCGGCCGAAGTCTGCCGGCGGGTGGAGCTATTGCTGGCGGCCCGGCTGTCCAATTCGTCGATCGACCAGGATACCGCCGGGTGGCTGGCCGGCATCGACGGCACGCTACGTGACCGCTTGGCCGCTCTAGGATTGGCCGAACCGAGCGCCGACAAGTTGCGGCTGGGGGAGTTTCTGGACCTGTATATCGCCGGTCGGAAGGACTTGAAGCCCGCGTCGCTGATCGTGCTGGGGCACACACGCCGCTGCCTAATTGAATTCTTCGGCGCTTGCAAACACCTGCGCGACATTACCCCCGGCGATGCCGAAGCGTGGCGGGTGTGGCTGGCGACGGAAGCGAACTCCCGCGACTTGGAGCGCGACCAACTGGGCGAAAACACCGTCCGCCGGCGGTGCGGATTCGCCAAGCAGTTTTTCCGCGCGGCCATCAAGCTGCGCCTGATCAACGTCAACCCCTTTGCCGAGTTGTCGGCACAGGTACGCGGCAATCGGGCTCGGCAGCAGTTTGTGACTCGGGAGGAGATTCAGTCGGCCATTGACGCGGCCCCAGACCACCAGTGGCGGACAATCATCGCTCTGGCCCGCTATGGCGGCCTGCGCGTGCCCAGCGAGCTGCTGGCGCTGCGCTGGGACGACGTGGATTTGCCGGCCGGCCGATTGACGATCCGGGCGAGCAAGACGGAGCATCACGCATCGGGAGGCGTGCGGGTGTGCCCCATCTTTCCCGAGTTGCGGCCCTACCTGGAATCGGCCTGGGACCATGCGGAGCCGAAAACCGAATTCGTCATCACCCGCTACCGTGATTGCAGCGCCAATCTGCGGACGCAATTCCTGCGGATCCTAACCCGCGCCGGCCTGAAGCCCTGGCCCAAGCTGTTTCACAACCTACGGGCCAGCCGGCAGACGGAGCTACTCGATAAGTTTCCGATCAAGGCGGTTTGCGAGTGGCTGGGGAATTCGCAACCCGTGGCGCTCGAGCACTACGCACAGGTGACGGCCGATCATTTTCAGACGGCGGCACTCGACCCAACAGGAAGCGTGCCGGCCGCGGGACATCGCGAAGCAGAAGGCGAAGCACAGGCGAAGCAGAAATCGAAGCAGCAAGCGTCCGCGACAAGTAGCGACAGGTCGAAAGATACCCGCCGCAAGCCTCTGGAAACCCTTGTGTTGCCAGCGGTTCTGCAAACTGTTGCGGGCAGCAGCGAACGTGCTTTGGTGCTTGCGAAAACCGGCAAAGTGGACGATGAGGGACTCGAACCCCCGACCCCCTCGGTGTAAACGAGGTGCTCTAACCAACTGAGCTAATCGTCCGGCCGCCGGTGTCGCCGGCCAGTGTCATCCCACTGCACGATAACGTGCCGGCCGCTGGCGGGCAATCTCGCAGCGCCGCCCACCTGCCTACTTCGCGGCGGATCAGTCTGCCAGAGGAGAAAAACGGCATACGGCTGCCATGAATTGACTTGGAGAAATCCGCAAGCTTTGATAGAAGTATGCTGGTGGCAACGCGTTAGGGCCGAAGTGCCGGGGCAAAAGCCGACTTCGGCACTCCACTTGCTGCTCTCCTGGCGTGAGGATGTGGTCTGCCATGAAACTTGAACCCCCATCGCTGCTCATCACCGACGACGATCGCGATTTTCGCGAGACGCTCCGCGGTGTCTTCGAGCAGCGGGGGTATCGCACCCATCTGGCGGCCGACGGCGAAGAGGCGCTCGACGTGCTCTCCCGCGAGAGGATTCACCTCGCCTTGCTCGACATGCACATGCCGCGGCTCACGGGGCTGGAAACGATCCGCCGCATCCGGCAGCTTCCGTTTGACGTGGTCCTGCCGTGCATTCTGATCTCAGCGGCACTCGACGCGGCGATCGAGGAAGAAGCCAGGCGGCAGCGGGCGTTCTCGATTTTGTCCAAGCCGGTCCGGCTGCGGGACATCACCGGTGCGGTGCAGCGGGCGCTGAGCGAGACGTATAACTGGCAGCCGGATTTTTCGTAGCGAATTGTAGGACGGCCCTTCTGGACCGTCATCGCGACGGCCCGGAAGGGCCGTCGTACACCAGCCGCCATTGCTCGGGCTTCAGGTTCACAGGCACAAGATCGATCGCCCCGCTGCGCGCGGCGGGGATGACGAGCAGGGCGGATATCTCGGGGTGACTCTGGCAATACGCCTCGGCCAACTCGATGCCGCCGACGTAGAACGCGGTCGAGAGCGCGTCAGCCAGCGCCGCGGTGGGGGCAATGACGGTCGCGGCCAAAACCTTGTCGGCCGGCCAGCCGGTGCGCGGGTCGAGGATGTGGCCGTAGCGCTTTCCCTGGTAATGGAAGAACTGCGTGCCGCTGCCGCTGGTGCCGAGGGCCTGGTTTTGGAGCGTGAACTCCGCCAGCCGCTCGTCGGGTTTGAGCGGATGCTTGAGGGCGACGAGCCAGGCGGTTGATTGCGGATTGCGGATTTCAGATTGCGGATTTGCTTGCTGCCCGCTGCCTCCTGTCTCCTGTTCCCTGTCCCCTGTTTCCTGACCCCTGACCTCTGACCTCTGACCTCTCTCCTCTGAACCCTGAACCCTGAACCCTGAACCCCTGCCCGCGTCGCGGGAGCCTCGGGCCAGCACGCTGCTCGCCCCGCCGTGGATCAGGAAGTCGCCGACGCCCTGGCTTTCCAGGTGCGCTGCCGCCCGGTCGAGGGCGTAGCCCTTGCCGATCGCGCCGAGGTTCAGCTCGATTCCCAGGCGGGCGAAGCGGACCGATTGGGCGGCATCGTCGAGGACCAGATGCTGACTGCTGACGCGGGACAAAGCCTCGTCGATTTCCGCCTGCGTCGGCATTTGTCCCTGGCGGCGGTAGAAACCCCAGGTTTTCATCAGCGCCCCGCTGGTGATGTCTACCGCGCCGCCGGTCTCGTCGCATTGGCGTTTGGCTTGCGTCAGCAAATCAAAGAGCCCGCGCTCGACGACGACCGCTTCGCTGGCGGCTCGGCGGTTGAGCCGGCTGAGTTCGCTCTGTTCGCGATAGATCGTGAGCTGGTCTTCCAGCCGATCGACCAGGTCGAGCGCCTCGACTGCCGCGTCGGTGCCGCCCGGATACTGGCCCGCATTGAGGGCGATTTCAAACGTGCAGGCCATCGCGTCGCGGCTGACGGAGACCAGGTACGAGCGGCTTGCCTGCTCGCTTTCCGGCGGCGGAAGCGGCGGCGCGAGCTTGTCGCGCACTTCGGCCAGTGCGCGGACCGCGGACCGGCCGGTGAGAAACTCGCGACGGGAAGAGTCGGCAGGCACGGGGGTTCAGGGTTCAGGAGAGCAATTGCAAATTGAGAATTGATCATTGCAAATTTGCAATTGACACTTTGCAATGATCAATTTGCAAGTGCCCATTCGGTTATGCGCAAAAAGCGACCCGAGCAAATCAACTCGGGTCGCATGACTCTCAAAATCCAGAATTGCGTTATTCGGGCAGTTCCCCCTTGCGGAACTTCTCGAAGTATTCCTTGGCTTGCTTCTTCTCACTGCGGGAGAGGGCCGTATCGTCGCTGGCGTCGGCATCGTTGCCGGCCTCGGCGGCGATTTCCTGCTTGATGATTTCGATGCTGACTCTCCCCTTGGCGTTCTTCCCCTCGGCATCGCCGATGCGGACTGACTCTCCCTTTCGCGGGTCGCCTTTGACCTGGCTGTCGAAGAAGTGCTTGTCGGTTTCTTCTTCATCGCGCTCCCCTTCGCCGCGGCCTTGGCCGGTCTTGCCTTTGCCGGCCATCTTGCTGTCTTTCTTGCCTTTCCCCTCGCTGTCGCCGTCGGCCATCTTGCCGCCGCCCTGGCAGGCCTTGCAGCCCGCGCCGTCGCACTGATCGCACTTCATGGCTTCCTTGGCGTCGGCAAGTTGGTCCATCAGCTCATCGAGGTTTTCCATTTCCTGAAGGTCCTTTTCGAGTCCCTTCAGGTCTGCGGCAATCTTGTCGAGCTGCTCGGCCGCCTTCTGCTGACCTTCCTTGCCCCCCTGCTGGAGCGCCTGTGCGAGCTGGTCGAGGTTTTCGGCCATCTGTCCCATCTTCTGCTCGAGCTGATCGGCCTCCTGGTTCATTTGGTCGAGCTTCTGCTGGAGCTTCTCGGCCGCGGCCACGTCCCCTTGTTTCATCTTCTCGTCGATCTGCTTCTGCAAGTCCTGGCGGGCCTGCCTGTGCTGCTCCATCTTCTCTTCGAGCCGCTCCTTGATCTTCTCGGCCTGCTTGGCCAGGGCCTTCTCGTCTTCCTTGGAAAGCTCGCCCGCCTTCAGCTTCTCCTGGAGTTTCTGCAATTCCTTCTGGGCCCCCTCGAAATTCCCTTCCTTCATCGCCTGGGCCAGCTTGTCGGCCGGCCCCTTTTCGAGCTTGGTGAGCTTTTCCAGTTCCTGCTTCATCTTCTCCGCGCCGCCAAGCTGCTGCTTCCGCTTGTCGATCTCGTTGGAAAGCTTGTTGAGCTCGATCATGGCGTTCTTGCGGTCGAGCCCTTCCTTGCTGATCAGCTTGTCGATTTTCTGATCCATCATCTTCTCGAATTCGCCCACCTCCAGCTTCGTCGGGTCGGCCTTCTGCGCCTCCCCCCGCTTCTGCTGAAGGATCGTCTGCACCGCCTTCTTGACCTGATTCTTCTCGCTGGCCTGGGCGCTGGCCGAAGCCTCGGCCTTCTTCGACGCCGCATCGGGAAGCAGCGGCAGCAGCACCAGCGCGATTGCCGGCAGGATGGGGAGCACGTTCCGCCACGACGGCGCGACCTTGAACTGCTCGCGGACGTCGATCCGCTCCACGCGGCGGGCCGCATCTTCCATCAGGGCCTTGCCGATGTCGGAATTCAATTCTTCCGGCTCCATCGCCAGCGTGCTCGACACGCGCTCCTTCAGTCCGAAGCGGCGGTCGATTTCAATGGCCGCTTCCAGCGCGCTGCGGCGGACGACATACGTCCAAATGCCGGCGACCAGGAGGCCGGCGGCAATCGAGCCGCCGATCCAGGCCCACAACCAGGCCTCGCGATCGATGCCGCTAAGCACCCAGATTTTGGGAATCGCCAGGCCGATCGCGCCGACGAGGAGCGACGCGAAAAGGGCCCAGCCGACAATGGTCAGAAATTGCTCGAGAACCAATCGCCGCCGGGCGCGCGTCACTTGCCGTTTGATCTCTTCCATGGCGTGGTCCTTGTGGAATGTTGGCTGAGGGAGTGGGCAGGCAACGTGGAGCCAGAACTGGCTACCCGATTAACCAGACTCTCCCAGATAAGTCTTCGTTTCAAGAGACGCCCCATTATAGGGGATTTTCCGCAGAAAATCGCCAAGTAGGTCCCGCTTGCCGAGCGGGACCTCTGCCTTCAGTCAAGTCGGCTTCTAACGAGGTCTGTAATGCGCAGATAGAAATGTCCCCATAAGGCGCAGATAGAAATGTCCCCATAGACAATCACCTCCAAAGGAGGTGGTCATGGAGACATTGTCGATGAGTGGCAAGGAGCGGAGGCGGCTGGAGGTGCTGAGTCGGGT
>DATKDU010000333.1:0-13039 GCA_035512595.1 Pirellulaceae bacterium | reverse complement strand
AGCGGCACTGGATCGGCCACGTAGCCGCTGTGGTGCGGGATCGGCAGTTCGTCTTCCATCTTGTGGCCCAGTTGGCCGAACGGCTGCGATTCGCCGTTGGCCTTGCGGGCGATCTTGTGCCCCCGGACCTTGTCTTGAATTCGCATCAGCCCTTCCAGCAGCGCTTCCGGACGAGGCGGGCAGCCGGGGACATAAACGTCCACCGGCACTACCAGGTCCACGCCTTTGACCACGTGATAACCCCACTTGAAATACGGCCCGCCGCCGACGGTGCAGGCTCCCATGGCGATCACGAATTTTGGGTCGGGCATCATGTTGTACAAACGCCGCACGCGGCTAGCCATTTTGTAGGTCACCGTGCCGGCGACGATCATCAGGTCGCTTTGCCGCGGCGTGGCGCGGAATGCGCCCGCGCCGAAGCGGTCGATGTCGTAGCGGCTGGCCCCGGTCGCCATCATCTCGATGGCACAGCAGGCCAAGCCGAAGGTCATCGGCCACAGGCTCGACTGGCGGGCCCAGTTGATCGCCTGCTCGAGCGACGTGGTGATCACGTTTTCCTCGAAGCGGCCTTCGATCCACGGCTGCGTCGGCGGGGCTGTCACTTGCGGACTCATTGGTTTGCTTTCTCCAAGCTACGGCGGTTATCCCGATCGGACTAAATGTCGCAGGGAAACCCGCTATCGTAACTCAACTTTGCGTCGCCCTGTAGGTCCCGCTTGCCGAGCGGGACCTCGCAGCGATCCAGGTCCCTACTTCGGCTCGAACGTGCAGCAATTGCCGCCGTCCAGCCGGCATTGGCTCAAATGGACGTTCTCCCCGAGCAACTCGGCAAACATCTGCTTCTCCATCGCACACACCCCCCGGTCCTGTTCGGCCAGTTCCGGATAGGGGCAGGCGACTACCGTCAATACCGGCAATTCGCCGCGCTGATTCACTTCCAGCGGAATCCGCCGGTCGGAAAACACTTCCGCCAGCGACGCCATCTTCTCGGCCGTGCTGTTTCCGCGGATTTTCGCGGCATACAACTCGGCCAGCCGCTTGGACAGCCGCGTCAATAACCCCCGCCGAACTTCCGGATCCTTGATCTCCCGCACTTCCTGCCACAGCACCATCGCCAGGTCGGCAAAGTTGCTGCCGCTCTTCTTTCGCCCCTGATCGGTCAGGCCATACCGGTGCGACGGCCGCCCTCGTGCCGCCTTTTCAGCCGTCCGCTCGATATCCCCCTGAGCGAGCAGCCGCGTCAGCCGCTGGCGGACTGCGGTTGCAGTGACCTTGGTCTGGCTGGCTAAGTCAGCGACCGACAGTGGCCCGCTCTTGCGAAGCAGGTCGAGCAGGCCCTGGTCGGAGGTGGGTAGTGAAATGTCCATAGGATGCGGTCGTCAAGGCGCTGATGGCATCCTCAACTGCTATCATCCTAGCGGTTTAGACAATTTTGACAAGGGTTTATGTCAAAATTAGTCCGGCGACAGAATAATTGCCGCAAAGCTTTATCCATAAATGACTTATGGCATCTATCGTCGTGCCAGGACCATCAATCCGCGTCTTTCGTGTCGCGAGTGTCAATTTCCAGCGGCGACGTCAGGTCATCGACCTCGGCTGGTGGGAGCGACATGACGCGGCTCAGGCAAAAGGTAATCAGCGCCAGGACGGTGCCGACAGAGGTAATCATCATGATCCAGCCCAGAGCATTCATGGCAGCCGTCTCCAATTGCGCTCAAGCATGTGTCATTCGTCCAAGGAATTGAAACGCCCCTCGTTTTCCCACCGTCGTCCGGCGATGTGCACCAGGATAACCAGAAACAGGGCGATCAGCGCCATGAACACCACGGACATCATCGCCACGGGCTGCTGGAGCGCTGTCGCATAGGCCGGCCCCTGCGTCCAGCAGACCCCAATGAAAATCACCAGCAAATAAACCGGCGTGACGTATTTCAGCATGTATTGCACGACTCGCGGAATTCGCAAATGAGCGCCGTGGTGCGCTTCCCGTTCCCCCCGTTCGATCCCGAAAATCCAGCCGTAAAGCACGGACTGGATCATCGCCAAAATGAAGATCAGCATCGTCCCGGCCCAGAAATCCAACGTGTCCAGCGCCAACATTCCCTTGGAAAAGTACACGACAAATCCACTTCCCAGCGCCGTGATGAGCATCAGGAACGCGACGGAGGCATGTCGCTTCAATCCCAAGCCTTCTTCGAAAAAGGCGATCACCGGCTGAAGCATCGACAAACTGCTGGTGATGGCCGCCAGGAACAGCATAAAGAACCACAGGAATCCGAAAAACCGGCCGAACGGCATCGCATCGAACACGTTTGGCAATGCAACGAAGCCCATGCCGAACGTACCGAAGGTCGCCGCCGTGACCCCCAGGAACATGAACGCCGCAGGAATGGTGATCAGCCCGCCCAAACACACTTCAAAAAACTCGTTCATCGAGGTGGCGGTCAGGCCGCTCAACACCACGTCGTCCTTCTTCCGCAAATAGCTGGCGTAATTGATGATCACGCCGAAGCCGACCGAGAGGCTGAAAAAAATCTGTCCCGCTGCGGCCAGCCATGTCTTGGGGTTCAAGACCTCGTCAAAGTCCGGGTTCCACATGAAGCCCAAGCCGCCGAGCACGTTCTGGTCCGGTTTGGAGGGATCGGGCGTCCCTAGCGTGAGTACCCGGATCAGCACACAAATGGCGCACACCGCCATGACAGGCATGGCGTACGAGCAGAAGGTCTCGATCCCTTTGGCGATGCCGCGGTAGATAAGAATGAAATTCAGTGAAAACGTGATGAGGATGAAGTAGAAGACCTGCCCGTGTCCGCCGGCATACAAAAACCCGTCCTCTTTCGTGCCGACGAAATTGTTGAAGAACGCGTCGTACTTCTCGGTGCCTGGTCCCAACTCCAAGGCACCGGTGAGGTAATACCAGGCGTAGCCCAGGCACCACGCTTCGATCACCACGTAGTACATGTAGATCACCAGCGGAATGAGCAGCGCGACGACGCCGAAGTACTTGGCGATCGAATGCCGCCAGATGACGGAGAAGATGCCGGGGGCGGAGTTGAAGCCGCGCGTTCCCGCGTAACGCCCCATCGTCCACTCGGCCCAGCAGAGGGGAATGCCGAGGATGAGCAGCGACACGAAGTAGGGGATCATGAAGGCGCCGCCGCCGTTCTGGGCGGCCTGGCCGGGAAACCGCAGGAAATTTCCCAACCCTACGGCTGAGCCAGCCACCGCCAGAATGACCCCAATCCGAGTGGTAAACTGCTCCGTACTTTTCTGGCCGATCACTGGGTGCTCCTGCTGGCGGTGCAATGAAGGGGGCGCAAGATGGCCGCCAATATATCGCAGGCGCACGCGCGGCCACAATGTTTCTTTATTCGCTGGCGGCTGAAATCGGGGACTCCGCCGCTGGCTGCGGGAAATAGCGATCGACTACGTTCAAAAACTCCCCCCGCGTGCCAACCTTGGCCGCGTGCGTCCGGAAGAAGCGTGCGCCGGGCAGGCCGGTCGCATAATTACACGCGAACTTCCGCATCAGCAGCGTCCCCTTCTCTTCGCCGAACCGCTGGCAGACGAGCTCGTAGTGCCGCACCAGGCAGGCTTTCTGTTCGTCCAGGCTCGGATCGGGTGGAATCGGGTCGCCGCGCAGGGCGGCGGCTGATTGGGCAAACAGCCACGGCCGCCCCAGGCACGCCCGGGCGATCATCACCCCATCGACCCCGTAGCGGGCGAATGCCGTCACTACTTTTTGCGGCGTGTCGAGGTCCCCGTTGCCAATCAGCGGCATTCGCTTAAGGTGCGGCTTGATCTCGGCAATCCGCTCCCAGTCGGCATTCCCCTTGAAGAAATCGGCGGCGGTCCGGCCGTGAACGGTGAGTGCCGCGGCTCCGGCGGATTCGACTGTTTTGGCGACTTCAATCGCGTTGATGGCATCCCGCGAGCAGCCGAGACGAATCTTGGCGGTGACGGGCGTCGGAGCGCAGGCCTTGACGACCCGCTCGACGATCTGGCCGATGCGCTCGGGAAAGCGCAGCAGATACGAGCCGCTATGGGCCCGCTCGGTGACGTCCTTGACCGGGCAGCCGAAGTTGATATCGACGATGCTGACGCCGTACTCGTGCGCCAGCCGCTGGCCGACGCGGGCCAGAGTCTCCGGGTCGTTGTCCCACATCTGCACCGCCAGCGGGCGGGCTTCTTCCTTAACCCCCCACAAGCGATCGGGCGATTCGCACTCGTTGGCATCGAGCCAGACGAAGCTGCGGGCCGAGACCATCTCGGTCGCCTGAAGGCCCACGCCGCCATACTCGCGAACGATTTGGCGAAAGGCGTAGTTGGTGTACCCCGCCATCGGGGCTTGAAGGATCGGCGGATCGATCACGACCGGGCCGATCACAAGCGGGCGCACCGCGACCTCCGGCAGCGGCTCGCTGCGGTCTTCGCTTCGCGGGATGGTGAGTGTGGCTCGGCGCATACGTAGGGGAGACTCTATTCTACGATCGGTGGACGCAGTTACGTAGGACAGGTTTTCAACCTGTCCAGAGTAAAGGACAGGTTGAAAACCTGTCCTACGTAGCGCGCAGATTGCCGAACCGGTCCGCCTGCCACACTTTCCCCGATTCGACGTCGAGTGCCGTCAGCCAGCCGCCGCCGTGGCAGAAGGTGTCGAGGCAGACGACGTGTCCCAAGTCGAGGATTTCGCAGCTCTTTTGCGACGTGTGACCGACAATCGCCCGCTTGCCGCCGTCGTGCGGACGCGGCGGACTCAAATGCAGATGTTCCCAGTACAGGAGATAGTCCGGCTGGTCGGCCAGCGGCATATCGTACTGGTAGTTGGCGTGGACAAAAAAGTGCGTGTCGGTTTCGAAGTAGGGCACGAGGCTGCGAAAGAACTCGATGTGCTCCGGCGGGATGTTTTCCAGGCCGCCGCCGTAGCTCTGGAGCGTCTCCTTCCCGCCGCACAGGAGCCAGCCGCTGTCGTAAGTGCCGCGTTCGAGCGCATCGAGCAGCATGATCTCGTGGTTTCCCATCAGCGGCACCAGCCGGCACTCCTTGGCCAGCGCGAGCATCCGCTCGACCACGCCGCGGCTGTCGGTGCCGCGGTCGATGTAGTCCCCCAGCGCGACGATCGTATCGTCGGGCTGCGGCTTGATCGCGCGCAGGATCGCGTCAAGCGCCTGCGAGCAGCCGTGGATGTCGCCGATGGCAATCGTGCGGGGCATGGCGTCTGTTTCGAGAGATGAACAGACCAACTTAGCACGGAGTTCCCCCGTGAATCAGAGGTAGCGCTGAATGACCAATGACCAAGCCCCAATGACCAATGAAGATGTGAAACATTGGTCATTGGGGCTTGGTCATTGGTCATTTCTCTGGGGCTGGCAGCCGCAGAAAGTAGGCGATACGTTACAGTCCACTTTCATCGTCAGGAAATTGCCTCATGAGCGACCTCGATTTCAATGCGGCCGCCAGCCGCGGCCGCCAGCAGCGGCTGCTGGCCGAGATGGCCAGGCTGAAGCTCGATCTGGTGATCGTGACGCAGATCGAGCATGTGCAGTATCTCACCGGGGCCCGCTACGGCTGGGTCTTTCAGCCGGCGGCCGCGCTGCGCAGCGACGGGCATCTGACGCTCTGCGCGCCGAAGAAGCCGATCCTCGATGCCGCGGCCGACGAGGTCGTCAATTACGAGGCCCAGTGGCTCTCGACCCTCCGCAACGACCAGCGGCAGGCGTCGGCGGAAGTCCTGCTCAAAGCGCTCGCGGGCGGGCCGGCTCCCAAGCGGATCGGCGTCGAGTTCTCATCGTTTGGCCCGCACTACGCGGCACTGGCCGGCGAGCCGGTCGATATCGAGCCGGCGCTGTACCGCCTGCGGCGAAGGAAAGACCCCGACGAGCTGGCCCGGATCAAGAAGGCGATTGCCGGCACGGGGAAGATGTACGCCCTGGCACGGCAAATCATCGAGCCGGGAATCACCGAGATCGAGGTCTTCAATCGGCTGCAAGCCGCGGCGGTCGAGGAATTCGGCGAGATGCTGACCGGCACGGGCAACGATTACCAGTGCGGCGCACGCGGCGGCCCGCCGCGGAACGGACGCCAGGCGGAGGCCGGCGAACTGTACATCCTCGATCTGGGCCCGGCCTATCGCGGCTACTTTGCCGACAACTCGCGGGCGATTGCCGTCAATCGAAAGCCGACCGACGAGCAGCAGACGGCGTGGACGTACGTGATGAAGGTCTTCGCACATCTGGAAAGCACGGTGAAGCCCGGCAAGAGCTGCGTGGAGCTATTCCACGAAGTGCAGGAGATTCTCAGCGAAGCGCCCGTCGGCATTTTCAACCACCACCTGGGGCACGGCATCGGCCTCTTTCCACACGAGACGCCGCACCTCAATCCCAACTGGAACGACACGTTCGAGGTCGGCGACGTGTTCACAGCCGAGCCGGGGCTGTACGACGAAGAGATCCTCCGCGCCGGGATGCGGCTGGAGAATGATTATCTGGTGACCGAAACGGGGGTGGAGAACTTGAGTCCGTTCCCGATGGAGTTGTAGGTCCCGCCTGCCGGGCGGGACCTGGCACCGCCGATCGTCTCCGCGCTTCAGGTCCCGCTCGGCAAGCGGGACCTACTACTGCCATGCCCAGCCTCAATCCCGCCCAGCAAGACGCCGTCGATACGCTGCGCGGTCCGCTGCTCGTCCTGGCCGGCGCCGGCAGCGGCAAGACCCGCGTCGTGACGTTCCGTGTGGCAAACCTCATCCGCCACGGCACCAAGGCCAGCCGCATCCTGGCCGTCACGTTCACCAACAAAGCGGCCGCCGAGATGCAGGAGCGGATCGGCACGCTGCTCGGCAAGCAGACCGACAAGCCGCAAATTTCGACGTTCCACTCGCACTGCGTCCGCGTCCTGCGGCGGCATATCAAGCGGCTGGGTTACCCGGAAAAATTCGCCATCTACGACCGCGGCGACCAGGAGAGCATCGCCCGCGGCGTGCTGCGCGAGATTCGCGTGCCCGGCGAACTACTGCGCCCCGGCGATCTGCTGTTTCAGATCAGCCACTGGAAGACGCACTCGCTACGGCCGGCCGACGCCTCGCAGCTCGCCCGCACCGACAAGGAGCATCTGGCGGCGATGGGCTACCGCCGCTACCAGAAAGCGCTTCAGCACGCCGGCGCTGTCGATTTCGACGATCTGCTCCTCTGCACCGAGGAATTGTTCCGCCGGTTTCCCGAAGTGCGGAAGGAAGAGGCCGGCCGGTTCGATCATTTGCTCGTCGATGAGTACCAGGACACCAACGGCACTCAGTACAAAATCGTCAAGGCGCTGGCGGCCGATCACCGCAACCTGTGCGTCGTCGGCGACGACGACCAGTCGATCTACGGCTGGCGGGGAGCGGAGGTGAAGCACATCCTCCAGTTCAACCGCGACTGGCCCGACGCCAAGGTCGTGCGGCTGGAATGGAACTATCGCTCGACCGAGGCTATTCTCGATGCGGCCAACCGGCTGATCGTGTTCAACAAGCATCGGCACGACAAGGTGCTCCGCGCCGCACGGGCAGGCGGCGAGAAGCCGCGGATTCTCCAGTTCAACAACGAAACGGACGAGGCCCGCGAGATCGTCGCCGACATCCGCCGCCGGATCGAGCACGACAAGCTCGAGCCCAAGGATTTTGCCATCCTGTTCCGCACCAACGAGCAGCCCAGGGCGTTCGAGACCGAGCTGCGCAAAGCGAAGCTCCCTTACATCATCCTCGGCAGCCAGTCCTTCTTCGACCGCAAGGAGGTCAAAGACATCCTGGCGTACTTGCGCGTGCTCGACGCGCCACAGGATGAAGTCTCGGTCCTGCGGATCATCAACACGCCCCCCCGCGGCATCGGCGGCAAAGCGATCGAGACGCTGATGAAGAGCGCGGTCGAAGCGGGCAAACCGATCTGGGACATCATGGCGAGCGGGGGGCGTCAGCCCCCTGATGATCAGGGGGCTAACGCCCCCCGCTCGCCGGCTGGCGCCCCCCGCTCGCCTGTCGGCCGATTCGTCGAGCTCATCGAGCGCTTCCGCCGCGACCTGGCCGACCACAAGCCGCTCGCCCAAACGGCCCAGCGGCTGATCGGCGAGATCGGCTACGAAGCGGAGATCAAGCGTCAATATCCCGACCCCACCGAGCAGCAGTCGCGGTGGGGGGCCGTGGAGGAAGTGATCAACGCCCTGGCGGCATTCGAAAAGACACAGAAGAAGCCGACGCTCGGCGGCTTTCTCGACGAAGTGACCCTCGGCGAGCGCGAGTTCGAGGGGGACAAGGAGAGGCAGCTCGCCAAGAACGCGATCGCCCTGATGACCCTCCACTCCGCCAAGGGACTGGAGTTTCCGCACGTCTACATGGTCGGCCTGGAAGAGGGCATCCTGCCGCACCATCGCACGCTCAAGGCAGAAGGGGGCGACAACGTCGATGAAGAGCGCCGGCTGTGCTACGTCGGCATCACGCGCGCCCAGGAACGGCTGACCCTGTCGCTCTCGCTGACGCGGATGAAGTGGGGCAAGGCCCGCGACACGCAGCCCAGCCGCTTTTTGTACGAGATCATCGGCCAGACGGATAATCCGCGAGCGGGAATGGCGCGACCTGTTGCGCGTCCAGCAACCACCGGAAGTGCCGCGACCGCAAAACGCGGCCGTTAGGACCGAACGCTTATCAAACTCGGCATTTGCCCGCGAAGCAGCTTGTTCAAATCATAGAGCAACCGATGAAGGCGCGAGGCCGCTACGGAATGGCAGAGTCGATCGCTTCTTGCACAGTGGCGCGGAGGCGCGGAGGCACAGAGCAGCAGGGGCACCTTTGTCTGCTCTGTGCCTCCGCGCCTTGGTGCCTCTGTGACAAACGCGATCGACGTCGCCCCGGGACAGCTTTTGGCATTTGGGCGCTGGTCCCTTCGTGAGAATGCCGAAGTTATTTGTCGGCGGTTCCTTAGTGTCGCGCTACCGCTTCTTCTTGACCACCTTCGGCGGCGACACGATCGGAGCGAGCGTTTCGCCCTGCGCCTGAGGCAGCGGTGGAGCCGGGATGTTCTCCACCACCGGATACAGCGGGGCGACTGCCGAGGCCTGCTTGACCGGCTCGCCGGCGGCCTGGGGCGCGACGTACACCGGCGGCACATCGAACACGGCTTCAGCAGCGGCTGGCGGCAGTTCCTCCTCCTCTTCCACCACGACCGGCGGCGGCTGAAGGATGTCCAGCAGCCGCGCGTCAAGCTGGGTCTCGAGGACCGGCTCGGGGGCCGCTTCCGCGGGGAGCCGCTCCATTTTCACGGGAGCCCTGGCAGCGGGCGGCGGCGGGAGAAACATCTGGCGCGTGGAGACCAGCCGGTTTTCGGCAGTCGGAGTCCGCGGCGCCGAGGCCGGCGGCGGAGCGAAGTGGGTGGCAAGCGACCCCGACTGCTCTTGGACTGCCGGCGGACTGGGAGCCGCAGCAGGAGCGGAGGCAGCAGCCGGCGCGAGGACCAGGCACCGCACGGTGTCGCCGCGGGCCACCTTGACCGAGTCCCACGGCCGCGGTGCCGCGATCGCCACGTCACCGTCATACTCGGCAATCACCAGCCGCCCGGCGAACTCGGTCCCCAGCACGTAGGCGTGGTAGACATCGACCTCGGTGCCGACCGCAGGCCGCAGATGGCGATGGAACTGGATCCGCACATATCCGCGGCGGGACTTTCCTTCCACCACTTCGCCGGTAAGCTGCTGCTTGATCATCGGCACTTCCGGCGCCGGCTCAAACAGCGGCTCGGCATCGATCGACGTGCGGGCGGAGGAGCGGTGGAGCAGCGACGTCGTCGCTCCGCGGCGGCGGCTGGTGGCCGCTCCGCCGGCGTCGTTCCCTTCTTCGTAGGCGGCCGCGCCATCGGCCGGCGGCACGACCGGCGCATCGGGGGGGGGCACCGTATCCGGCGGCACGGTATCGTCCGGAATGATGACCGGCCCGATGTCGCGCATGTCCGGCGGGCAGTCGTTGAGCGCTTCCATGAGCACCGCGCGAACCCGCTCGGACGGCTCGATGAAGCAGCCCTCGGCATCCTGCTCGAAGGCCCGTTCGTGCATCTTCGCCGCCAGGGCCTTGGTGCAGCAGGTCTTCTTGCAAATCTGGCAATTCGTCGAGAGCGACTGCACGATCGCCAGCGAAGCGGCATACCGCACTTCTTCAGTGCAGTCCTCGAGTGCCGCGGTCAGCGCTTCGGCGACGCCGCCGTAGCAGCCGCAGCCGGTCTGGCCAAGATACTTGATGGCCTTGACCTTCTGCGGGGCGAGATCTTCCTGTTCCTTGATCTCAGCCGCTTTTTTAATTGCCGGAATGTCGGACTTCAGATTGGCGGGATCGGCCAGCTTCTTCAGCGGCGGCTTTTTCTCGAGGCCCGGGTGCTTCCCCTTGCGATTGAGCGTGGTGTCGGTGATGTGCTTGTAAGCCTGCGGAATCCCCAGCGCGTGCCAGACGGTGTGGGGCGCTTGAGCCACCACTTCGCTCCCCAGCAACAGGGCGCTGAGAAAAGCGAGAAAGTAGCAACGCTTGAGGTTCATGCTGGCTCTCCCTAAGACCCGTCAAGGCACGCGCGAATCGGAGGACAACCGTGTGCATCGTGTACTCGATGCACGCCTCCGCCCGCCCGCAACACCCGCGCGGAACAACTCTTTCTGGTAAATCGTCACGATATCGCCTCACTTTCAGCAACTCCCAACTCACAGGAAAACTACCCGCAGCTTGCCTGGCTTGTCATCCGCACACCGTCGGCTGCGGTGGGCGAAGTAGCAATCATCAACCGACTTGGATAGAATCCGGGCAGGAGCGGCAGCCGAATACCTCAAAATCTGGATGCGGCTGCTAGCAGCCAGCAAACGACCCAGTTGTCCTCATGGCTCCAACCAGCATTTGCCGAGGGACCATCGATCGCCGCACCTGGCTCACCGTCGGCGGATTGAGCCTCGGCGCCCTGGCCAGCGGATCGCTTCCCGGGCTGTCTTCGCTCTTGGCGGCTGAAGCAGCCGGTGCTGCGGCAGACAAAGATTTTTCGGTGATTCTCTTCTGGGCTAACGGCGGGCCAAGCCACATCGACCTGTTCGATCTCAAGCCGCAAGCGCCGGCCGAAATTCGCGGCCCGTTTCAGCCGCTGCGAACGAACGTTCCCGGCCTGGAGATCAACGAGCTCCTGCCCCGTCTGGCGAAGATCGCCGACAAGTTCACGCTCATTCGCAGCCTGCACCACCAGCGGAACGAACATTCCGGCGGGACGCACCGGTTCCTGACCGGTTACGCGTCGCGGGCGGCCAACCTGAACGACGCCGAATATCCAGAGATCGGCTCGGTCGTGGCGCGGCAGCTCGCCGATCGCCGGAGCGAGATGCCGCCGTTTGTGGCCAACACGAAGCTGTACGGCAGCGGTCCGGCGTACCTGGGACCGGCCTACGCGCCGTACATGCCCAGCCCCAATCCGGCCTCTTCCACCGGCAACAACACCTACGATCCGATCCCGCTCTACCGCACGCCCCTCTCGCAGGACAATCTGTCGATTTCCGCCGACGGCGTGCTGACGCTCCGCCGCCGCACGAATTTGCTGGCCGGGCTCGATCAATTGCCGCGGCAGCTCGACGAGAGCCGCACGATGTCGGCGATGGACTCGTTTCAGCAGCGGGCGGTGGCGATTCTCTCGGGCGTCAAGGCGCGGCAGGCGTTCGACCTGTCGCTGGAGAGCGAGCGCACGCGCGCCCGCTACGGCGACACGCATTGGGGGCGGAGCCTGCTCACCTGCCGGCGGCTGGTCGAGGCCGGCGTGCGATTCGTGCAGTGCCAGGCCGAGTATCGCTTGCCGCCGGAGATCGGCGTCACGAGCAACTGGGACGATCACTCCGTCAACTCGCACATCTTCCGCGGCTTCGAGGAAAAACTCCCGCACCTGGACTATTCCATGTCGGCACTGATCGAGGACCTCTACCAGCGCGGCTTGGACGAGCACGTGCTGTTTCTGTTCTGCGGCGAGTTTGGCCGCACGCCGAAGATCGCCTACCAGGACGAGAGCAAGCGCCCCGGGCGCGATCACTGGTCGCGGGCCATGAGCGTGTTTGCCGCGGGGGGCGGCCTCAAGATGGGGCAGGTGATCGGCGCCACCAACGCACGGGGCGAGGAGCCGGTCGAGCGCGCCATGGACAGCAACTGCCTGCTGGCCACGATCTACCATCGCTTCGGCATCCATCCCGCCGACCTGCTCCACGACCGCAGCGGCCGGCCGCTGCCGATTTTGCCGGCGGGGGAGCCGATCAGGGAGTTGGTTGGGGGGTGACTGAGCTTACGCGCGCAACGTTGAGAACCGCAGTGTTCGCGCGAGGCGGGGGTCGGACGCGGAAAAACCCAGCGCGGCAGTGCCGCAACCAGCCTCATGTCCGTTGCGGTCGTGGAGGGGATCATGCTGCGATTCTCGATCCGTGAGATTCTGCTGTTGACGCTAACCGTGGCCTGCCTGGCCGGTTGGTGGAGGTATCACGTGACTGCCACGGCCGAGCGGGCGCGGCTGGCGAAGGAATTGCGGCAGCTTCATGAACTGGTCGGGGACGGCCAGGCTCGCATCCGTTATTTGCAGCAGTTGCAAGTGCTTGATGAAAATATCCAATCGCTTGAGGCCAAGCTGAAGCAAATGGGCGGGCCCAAGAAGTCTCCCCTGGAAACGGACAACGCGAGGCTCGACGCCGACAACGAATTCCTCAAAGCGGAAAACGCCCGCCTAAAACGGCGGCTGCTCGACCATGATACGCAGTTGGAAATCTTGCTGGAACGATTCCACCAAGCTCCGTCGGGCTACTGACCGAGCCGGCAAGGAGTCGCCGCGGATGACGCGGATGACGCGGATTTCCAAACTGCCGATCCGTGTCATCCGCGTTCATGCGCGGCAAGTCGTCTGCCCGCTCTATTTCTCCGTGCCTCGGCGCATCAAGCACAAAGGCAAGCGCGTCCGCGCGGGCCGGCGAGGAAGGCTATGATGATCGCTTGCCGTCCGTTTCGGTCTTGGAGGGGATTATGCTGCGC
>DATKDU010000332.1:0-3479 GCA_035512595.1 Pirellulaceae bacterium | reverse complement strand
GCCGTTCCAAAGGCTCGGGTGCCGACTTGCTTGAAGAGCGCGACGCGAGGGTTCACTTGCTTGCGCTGCGGGCTTGTATTGGACTTCGCTCCAGACGTCCGCGAACGGGTCGATGCGAGTTCGATAATCGCGAGGCCGTTTTCGCTGACACGACGATACCGAAGTGGCTCGCCGGTGGTTGCTGCTGCGCCCGCTTCGTAAGACGAACCGCGCTGCGCCCGAGGTGCCGAACGAATTCGAGTTGAATTCGATTCGCCACGACCCGGAGCGGCTGGCTAAGATCCGCACACGGCTGAGCGACATTTCCTGGTGGATGCGGCTGCTTTGTCAAAACATCGCTCAGCGCGCAAACCGCGACGATGGTGAATTCGGGAAGTTTTTCCAAAGTCGTTTCCGCGCCGTTCGAATTTTTCCTCTTTCAATCCCGTTGCGGCACCGCGTTGGAACATCGCGCATCCTCCACACCCGCTTGGTTTCCGCGATTCTGCTACGCCGGTCTTGATATTCTTGTGCCCTGATGCTTTTCGTGGAAACTTTGCCGATTCTGCGGAAAACACCGGGAATCTGGGAACCTATCGCGGTATCCTGCGTGGTTATTAGGGAGTTTCTAATGACGACACCTGCAATTCCGGATACCGAGGAGCTGCTCCGCAGGGCGGCCGACGGACGCGGTTCGGCCGTCGAGGAGCTTTTCGACCGCCATCGTCCGCGGCTGCGGCAGATGATCGCCGTCTGGATCGATCCCCGGCTCTCGCCCCGGCTCGATCCTTCGGACGTCGTTCAGGACACGCTGGTCGAGGCCCATGGCTCGCTCGCCGACTTCCTGCGCAAGCGGCCGCTGCCGTTTTATCCCTGGCTGCGACAGATGGCCTGGAATCGGTTGGTCGACCTGCACCGCCGGCATCTGCTGGCTGGCCGCCGCAGCATCTCGCGGGAAGACCCGCGGGGAATGGCGATATCGGATCAATCGATGGAGCGGCTCTCACGAAAACTAACCGCCAGTCATGCTGACCCTGCCCGCCGCATGATCCGCAAGGAACTGGCGCAGCGGGTGCGGACTGCGCTGGACCGGCTGCCGGCAGCGGCCCGGGAGATCCTCGTGCTGCGGCACATGGAGCAGCTCTCGGTGAAAGAGATCGCGGTGATCCTGGGAATCGCCGAGGGGACGGCGAAATCGCGGCACTTCCGGGCCCTGGAGCAGCTTCGCCACCTGCTGGCCGGTGACCGCCCGGGAGGTGCCGCATGAATACCTCCCGGCCCTCTCGACCACAACCCGCCGAGCAGGCCGACAGCGAATCGTTCCTGGAGCTTGTCGAGCAGCTTACCGATCGGCTGCAGGCCGGCGAAGTGCTGGATTCAGCAGCGCTGGCGGCCGCGTATCCCGATTATGCCGAGCGGCTTCAGCAGTTCCTACCGGCACTCGAGGTGCTGGCTGAGATCGGCAGGTCAGCCTCGGCGTCGCGGCCGAACCCGCTATTGGCGGCTGATCCACTCTCCAGCCCCCACGCAATGGATGGCACATTGGGTGACTACCGCATCCGCCGCGAGATCGGCCGCGGCGGAATGGGGGTCGTTTACGAGGCCGAAGAAATCTCGCTTCGCCGCCGCGTGGCGCTGAAGGTGCTGCCGTTTGCGGCTGTGCTCGACCCGCGGCAACTCCAGCGGTTCAAGAACGAAGCGATGGCGGCGGCCCAGCTCAAGCATCCACACATCGTCAGCGTGTACGCCGTCGGCTTCGAGCGCGGCGTGCACTTCTACACAATGGAGTACATCGAAGGCCAATCGCTGGCCGAGCTCTTGTCGCACTTGCGCCCCACGACCTCGCAACCGTGTGCAGTTTCACACGAGGAACCTGTGGTCGTCGAAACACTCAATGCTGCCGGCCTCTCCACGGAACGTTCGGCACCCGGCACGGCCCACTTCCAGGCTGTCGCTCGCCTCGGCGTCCAAATCGCCGAAGCGATGGAACACGCCCATCAGGTGGGCATCGTGCACCGCGACATTAAACCGGCCAACTTGCTGGTCGATCGAGAGGGGCGGGCGTGGGTCGCCGATTTCGGTCTGGCGCAGGTCGAGACCGAGACCGGCCTGACGATGACCGGCGACGTGCTGGGCACGCTGCGCTACATGAGTCCCGAACAGGCGGGCGGGCAGCGACGGCTGATCGATCACCGCACCGATATCTACTCCCTCGGCGTGACGCTTTTCGAGCTGCTGACCCTGCGAGCGACGTTCGAGGAGACGAACCGCCGCGAGTTGCTCCGACAGGTCCTGGAAACGGAGCCGCCGGCCCCCCGGCAACTGAACCCGGCAATTCCGCGGGATTTGGAGACGATCATTCTCAAGGCCATCGCCAGAGAGCCGCCGGATCGCTATAGCTCCGCCGGGGACCTGGCCGCCGACCTGCGACGGTTCTTGGACCGCCTGCCGATTCACGCCCGCCGGCCGACGCTGGTCGACCGGCTCGTGAAGTGGTCCCGCCGGCACACGCACGGGCTGATGGCCGCCATCGCCGTCCTGCTGGTGCTCTCGGCAGGCTTTGCGGTGTCGACGGTCCTGATCCTGCGCGAGCAAGCTCGCACCGAGACGGCCCGCCAGGACGTGGCCGACGCGCTGGTCGCCTCGACGCAAGCGCGCGATCGAGCCGACCGGCAGCGGCAGGCGGCACAGCAGTTGTCAGTCACTTTGGCTCTCGACAGGGGGCTGGCGCTTTGCGAGCAGGGTCAGATCGCGCAAGGTCTGCTGTGGCTGGTCCGCGCACTGGAGCTGGCGCCGCAAGAGGCTCAAGAGCGGCAGTTTGTCGTGCGAGTGAACCTGGCGGCCTGGTCTCAACAGCTCGTGCTCCTCCAACAGGTCCATCAATCTGCCGACAGCGGGACGTTGGCCGCTGTGGCATTCGACTCGCAGACGCGTTTGGTGGCGGCTGCGCGGGGGCACTCCGTACACGTCTCGGACGTGACCACGGGCCAAAAGCTGACCGAGATCGACTCGGCGGCGGACGTCAGCGCGGTGGGATTCGGGCACGATGAACGAAGCTTACTCGTGGGCGACGTCGAGGGAAGGATTCAGCGCTGGGACCTTCAGACCGGCCGTGTGCTGGGGCCGGAGTTGCGGCAACGGGGCACGATCACCACGATTGCCGAGTCCCCAGACGGCAGTCGCGTGCTCTCGGTCACGAACGAGGGTCGGACCCAATTGTGGAACGCCGCGACCGGTGAGCCGATCCACGAGATGCTGTCGTCCGGCGGTCTGAAAGCCGCTGGAACCTTCAGCCCCGACGGGCAGACCGTCGTCACCTGGAACGCTGCCAGTCTATACCTCTGGGACGCAGCCACCGGCGAACCGGCGCGGAGCCGCATCGGCAATGCCGGGCAGCAGATCCTCGCCGCCACGGTCTTCCCGGACGGACAGTCGCTGCTGATAGGCCGGGCCAACGTGGCCGTCGTCCGCGGGATTGTCGATGACAAGATTCAGGGGCG
>DATKDU010000331.1:0-3182 GCA_035512595.1 Pirellulaceae bacterium | reverse complement strand
CGCGGCCGCGGCGAAATGACCGGCCGCTAGCACGCCGCGGTGCGTGACCGCAGAATCGGCAAAATCGGTACAGTTTGCCAGTCCGTCATCCGATGGAAGCCAATGAGCCGGGGGCGGTGCGCCCGCCGGCCTGTCGTTTCCGTCTGCGAAAGCCGGATGATGTGGTGCGCGGAGTGCCAGCTTGATGCGCCTGCCTTGGCGGTCCCCGAGGAGCCTGGGGTAATTCGCTGCGCGTATTGCCGCAGCGAGTTGGCGGGCCGGCGCGAGGAGGTGCAGGAGGCAGGGGTCAGGAGTCAGGAGTCAGGGGCCAGGGGACAGGAGTCAGGGGCCAGGGGACAGGAGACAGGGGCCAGGGGACAGGAGACAGGGGCCAGGGGACCGGAGACAGGGGACAGGGGTCAGGAGGCCGACGACGCAGCGGAGGCGGATTCGCCATTGCCGCTGCTCGCCTTTCTGCCGCCGCCGGCGGTTGATGATTGGGAAGCCGATACAGAGCTGCGGCGGGTGGAACGGCTGGTGAGGGTGGTGCGCCATGCTCACGAGCGGGGCGATCCATTGCGGACTCTCGATTGCGGGTTGGCGACTGGGGAACAACCGACTGCCCCCAATCCGCAATCCGCAATCCCCGATCCGCAATCGCCACCGACTGGCCTCGCCGCCTGGGCCTGCCTCACGCTGGGACTGATGGCCTTCGTCTGCGGCGGCGTGCTCGTCGGCTGGTCGTTCGTCGCCGACCGCGGGGACCTGTGGTCGCTGGGACTGCCGCTGACGCTCGGCGGCCAGGTGGGCCTGGTGCTGGGACTGCTCTTGCAGCTGGACGGCCTGTCGCAGAGCACACGGCGGACGGAACAGACGCTGACCGATCTGGACGGCCAGCTTGGGAGGCTCCGCGAGGTGACGGCACTGGTCAGCGCGACGCACAGCGCTCCCGCTCATTCCTTCTACGCCCACTTGAGCGCAGGAGCCAGCCCGCAGATCTTGCTGGCCGATCTCAAGGGTCAGCTCGACCTGCTCGCACAGCAAATGGCCCGGAAAAGAAACGCGGCATAACAGCCGCTACGTCTCCAATTCCCGTGCGGCCACCGGCACCTCGTCCGCGGCGGGTAGAAAGCTGGCCAAATGTACGCTGTCGCGTCCCGCCAACTCCGCCGCCCGCACGAAAAACTTCTCGGCACGCTCGGTCTGGCCGTCGTATCGCAGGAAGATGCCCAATAGGAAGTAGTAATCGGGCGAGTCGCTGCGCACGAGCGCCTCGCCGGCGAGCGCTTCCAGGTGGGATGTCTTGACCAGCGCACCGGGGCCATACAGCCGCGCCAGATCAAAGCCGTCCCGCGCGACGTCCGGATCGAGCGTCAAGGCCCGCTTGAACGAGGCGGCCGCCAGCTCATAGCGATGGACCGCCACGTAGGCATGCCCCTTGCGCCACTGCGCCTCGGCCAGGTCGCGGGCCATCGCGCCCGCCTGTTTGTAGCGGTCCAGCGCCTGCGAATACTTCTGCTCGCGAAACAGCCGGTCCCCATGCGCCAGGAACTGCTCCGCCTTGCGGCGATATTCGGGGTTCGCAATGCGGACCTTGGGCTCGGCGGCCGCCACGCGGTCGCTGCGCCGGATCACCAGCGGCTGATTGCTCAAACCCCAGAATTGCTGCACGGCTCGCGGGCCGTACAACAGCTCGGCCGGTGCAAAGACCGGCGGCAAATAATAGCTGGAAAAGCCGTCATACGGGCGGTAGTAAATGCCGTAGGGATCGTACGGGCCATAGCACAAGGGCGAGTCGTAGAAGCCGCCATAGAAGCCTCGATAAGCCCCCGGCCAGTAGCCGCTGTTCCAGCCATAGCCGATCCCCGGCCCGACGCCGAAGGACATCCCGCTCCACGAGCCGAAGTGCCTGTGACGAGCCTGCACGGGCTCGGCTGCGAAAACCGAGATGAGCATCACCGCCAGTGCCAGGTATCGCCGCATGGCCAGCCTCCCTCGTTCCTAAGACGCCCCTCCATCGTTCACGCGTTGATTATCCGGCACGCAGCGATTGGCGGCAAGCGAAATGTGCGTCAATTGCGGTTCAGCGGCACCGGCGGGCCCTTCTTCAACCAGGTCTTCTGGAACGACTCGGCATCGGCCCGATTGCGAAACTCCTTGATGTTTTTCGAGGCGCTGGCCTGCCTTTCCGCCGGCAGGGCGGCAATCGTCTGGTCGGCCCACGCTTTAGCCAGCACCGAAGAGTAAAAGACTCCGGCCTGATAGTGGGGCCGTTTGTCGATCGTCACGACAATCTGAACGAGGAAGTGCGGCAATTCAGCGAACGGATCCTTGTACGGTTGCCGTTTCAGATAAGCCACCAGCCGCTTCTCCAGATCGGCAGAATCCTTCCCGAAGTGTTGCTGGAACAGCTCCAGATTCTCCAACACAGGGGGGCTCCCCTTGGCGGCAGCGTGTCCCTCGAGCGGGCCGAGCCGGCTGACCTGCTGAAGATACTGGCGAAATCGATCCTTCTCCTTGTTGATCAGAAAATGGGTGATGCCCCAGGCGGAAGCGTAGCCGGTGCTGGAAAGGACTGGGGCAGTCACCGTCCGCTCGATCATCCGGCCATCCGCTGGCTCGTCCGCATGGTTTTTGAGATAGCGCTGGAGCTCAAACATCCGCAGGTCGTTCCCCCGCCCCGGCCCCTTCCAGGTCAAATTCTTGCCAAACGTCGTGGGGGCGTAATACTCGGCCAGCCCTTCGCTGATCCACATCGGCCAGGCTGACAGCCGCTGCTGGACGCCGATGTTGTGCAGGATCTGATGCGCCCCTTCGTGGGCCACCGTCGAGATCGCCTGGCTCAGCGCCAGTTCCCGGCTCAACTCCCCGAGCTCCACGGGCTCGTGCAGGAAGACCCGATTGCTCAGCGGGTGGTAGTAGGCCGTGACGTCGTCGGGCACCTTTCGATACTTCTGGAATTTGGCCTTGTTGGCGAAGAGTACGACGACTAGCGGCAGCTCCGGCTCGTGGGGTTGAATGCCGAACCCCCTGGCCTGCTTGGTGACTCCGTCGAACATCGATTCCAAAATGCTGTTGGTTCCGACCCAGAACTCGTCGCTCGACTTGCAGACGTAAATGTAATGCTCCGAATGGCGGATTTTGAAATCCTTGAATTCGGTGCTGACCAGCCTTTTGGTCAGAGCCTCGCGGGTGAGAGGCGC
>DATKDU010000330.1:0-9875 GCA_035512595.1 Pirellulaceae bacterium | reverse complement strand
CCCGACTCAGCACCTCCAGCCGCCTCCGCTCCTTGCCACTCATCGACAATGTCTCCATGACCACCTCCTTTGGAGGTGATTGTCTATGGGGACATTTCTATCTGCGCCTTATGGGGACATTTCTATCTGCGCATTACAAGTTTCCAGCAGAACACAGGCCGCGCTGCACGCACGTCGATGTTTGACAATCGGGTTGTGTCCCGGGACGCAAGGGCGTGAGGCGAACCCTTAGGCCGCTGCTGTATTGCCGGGGGCGGCTGGAGCGGATTGGGCGCGTTGAGCCGCTGTCAGTCGCGAATGAATGACTGACACGCTACAATCAACAGCCTCATCACGCGTTCGCCATTCGCGAGGCTGCTATGAAAACCTGGCAATTGCTGGTGATCGGCGGATTGGCCGTCGCCGTCCTCGTTCCGGGATGCTGGCTGGCGAAGAACATGCTTTTCTTTGGCGAGCCGCTCCCTTACGACATCATTGAGCTCACCGATTACAAGCCGCCACCGCCGCCGTCCGACCAATTGACCGACGATCAGTTGCGAGACGACCAGGCGCCCAAGTTCGATCCCGACCTCGTCCATTCCGAGCCGATCGACGGGTGGCAGATCAACCTGAGTGCCGCCGTCGTGAAGCTCGACGTGGAGATGTCCCGCCCTGATACGGAGAAGTACCATCTTGATCTATCCCCGTCGTTTGCCGCGGCGGCGAGATTCACGCTCCCTTCCGTCAACTTGATCGACGGCAAGGCCAAGCAGTTCGACGATGGGCTCTACGCGGCACTCGATCGGGCATACTATCGCGGGCTGACCAGCACGCTCCGCAGCCATGTCGAGCTGGTGAAGGACATCGCAGAGAAAGTCGGCCCGAAAAGTCCTGCGGCTGCGTATTTGGCGGCCGGCCTGGAGTTGGCCGACGTCCAGATCGAAGTGGGGGACATGTCGGCCAAGAGCCGCTGGCGGCAAGAGTTTGATGCCAGCGAAACCTTGTCTAAACCGACTGGCTTCTACACGTGGAACGACGAGCTGAAGCAGTGCTTTCGGTTTCTGCGATTCTTCCAGCAGGAATTGCCGCTGCGCCCCGACCCGCGGCGTCCGCACGCCGACGGCGTCATGCTGGCGGTTGCCGAGGCGCTCGACGGCGATTCGGCGCTGAAGGGCGACTACGACCAGATGCTCGCCTTCTACGCCAGGCTCACCAATCCACCTCCCACGACAACCGTGCTCCTTTCCGCTGGGCCGGCAGCATTGCAGACAGCCGTCTCGGCGGCATTCCTCCCGTCCTCCACCAGCCGCGAAAACGAGCTGTTTCTGCGGTTGTTTCCCATGGGGCTGCCCGCCGACGCCGACCTGATGCAGCAATTGATCCGCGCCGTCCGCAGTGGCAATGTCGATCTCGGGCCGTCGGCGGAGAGCGGCTGGTACGAGTACCAGGCTTACGCGCTGGAGACGCTGCTTCTCCCTGAGCGCGGCGAAGAGTCGTTCAAACTCCTTCGCACCGCCCGCTACAAGCGGCGGATGCTCGAAGCATTCGCGGCACTGATCACCAAGCGGCGCGAGACGCACATCCGGCAGATGGATGTTGCCTCAGCCGCCGCCGAGGCGCCTCCTCCTCCGCTGGAGAATGTGTCGCCTCGGCTCCGACTCGAGCCGGCTCCCACCTATTACCTCCGCACGGCCCGAGCTTACGATTTCCTGCGAGACTTCCTCCATGAGCGCGTTGGCCGTGACGAACTAGCCAAGCTGCACGGGCTGACTGCCGGCGGGGAGCGGCCGCTCGATCTGGCCGCCGAGCTCGACCAGATGCGGACGCTGTTTTTTGGCTGCTACCTGCTCAGTTGCGAAGACCTCGGCATGCGGCCGAGCACGACGTCCGAAGAGACGGGGGATCCGAATTCCGCGATGGCGGCGGCAGAGAAATGGCTCAGCGAAATCAAGACCGATCCGGACCTGGCGGCAGACACGCGGGTCATCGTCCCCGTCTATTACGACCCCCAGCGGCAAGTGATGAGCGTCTGGGCGACCGTCGGCGTGCGGCTGGTCAAGCTGAAAGCCGAGTTCGACCCGCGGTTTCTTCCGTCGGTGCGGCCGGCCGATGGCGGCGAGTGGAAACCGGTCGAGCAAGGAAAGCTGAAACCCACCACCAGCCTGATCGCCGTCGATGAATTCATCACCTGCCAGATCCCGAGCCTCACACCCCTGTCGCGCGAAGAATTCCGCAAGCTGTGCGATGAACACAAGACGAAGGAGCAAATCATCGCCGCACTGCAAGCGCGGCGATGATTCCTGACTCCTGACCCCTACTCCTGGCCCCTACTCCTTCACCGGCTCCATCACGAACTTCACTTCCGGCGGGACCTCGGCATTCGTGGCGGAGAGGGTGTGCTTGACGTAGCGCTGCGGCTCCTTCTCGCCGGGGACGCGGAAGTTGTCTCCCTTTTGCAGGATCGGCCGCGGCTCCTTCATTTTGCCGAACTCGTGCGCCTCGCCGGCGGCCTGGCAGGGGAACCAGTGGCCGCGTCCCTGGCCGTCGGTGAGATAGAACTCCGGGTAGCAATGCCCCGGAACCCAAACCGCGCGAGCCGGAATCTTGCTGGCGCGGCAGATGGCGATGAAGATGCTCGACAATTCCTCGCAGTCCCCCTTGCGGTCGTTGAGGGCGTCGATCGCCGGGCGAATCTCCTCGGCAAATTCGTACTTCACGTTGTCGCGGACGAACTTGTAGATCTCTTCCGTCTGCCCCCAGGCGTGCTGTTCGCGAATCAGAATCTGCGGAGCGATCTGCGCGAACTTGGGGTCGCGGCTTTCGATGTACGGGCTGGGGAGCAGGTATTTTTGCAGTTCGCGGGCCGGCTTGGCGGGGATGACAAACTGGCTCTTCGCGGACGGCTCGAGGATCTCCCGCTTGGTGATCTCCATCGTGACCACGGCTTTGCCTTCCTCGCCCACCCTCAGCCGCGGGATCGTGACCAGCATCTGCTTGACCCCGCCATCAAGCACGCGGTAGGCAATCTTCCGCACGGTGGGTGACTTTTCTTCGCCCACGATCTTCACGGTTTGCTCCGGCCAGTCCATCGGCACCGGCAGCGAGGCTTGAATGCCGGTGACGCTGCCGCCGCGAGCGTTGACGACGATGCCGAAGCGCCAGGTGGTGGTCGTTTCGTCCCCGAGATTCGGCGGGGCCTCCTTGTCGGCCGCGCTCGACAGCGAGCCGCAGACGACGAGGCCAACGAAGAGTAAGTTTCTAAGCCACATCGATCTTTCCGACCTCCGACCTCTGCTCTCCGACCTCCGGCCTCCGACCTCTGCTCGCTAATTCGCCGGCATCAATTGCCGCACGAACACCGGCCGCGGCCTGCCGCCGGCGATGCCGCTGGCCTTGAAGAACTCGGGGACGAACCGATACGCCTCCTTGTTCTCCGGCACCTTGATATTATCCCCTTTTTGCATGATCGGGTTGGTGTCGGAGACCTGGCCGAACTGTTTGTCCTTGGGGATCAGGCTGGCGGGGATCCAGTACCCCTTGTTGTCCTTGTCCTGGAGATAGAATTCGGCGTAGCAGCCGTCCACCACCCACACCATCCGCGCGGGCACCTTGTGGGCCCGGCAGCAGGCGACGAACAGCGCGGTCAGGTCCTCCTTCGTCCCCTTCCCCTCTCGGAGTGCCGTCGCCGCGCCGGCCTGGCCCACGGCTTCGACCTTCACCTTGTCCCGTACGCCGTCGTAAATCGCTTCGAGCTGCTCCCAGGCCCCTTCTTTACCTGCAGTCAGCTCTTTGGCCAGCGACCTGATGCGGGCGTTGGTCGATTCGATGAAGGGGCTGGAACCGAGCATCTTGCGGACTTCCCGCGGGGCGTTCTTGGGGATCGCCAATGCCGACGGATCGCTCGGCGGGAGCAAGGCGGCCTTGGTGACCTCAAAGGTGATCAGCGCCTGGCCGGTCGCGCCGGCGGGGATCTGCGGAATCTCAAAAACCATCTGGCGGATGCTGTTGTCCACGACGCGGTAGGTGACGCCGCGGGCGGTCGGCGAGATGTCTTCCTTGACGACCTTGACCTGCTGCTCGGGCCAGTCGGTGGGGACTGGGATCGTGCCGTAACAGTTGGCCACGCCGCCGCCGCCAAGGGCGGTCACCGTAATGCCGGTTTTCCACTCGTGGGTGACCGTCTTGCCGAGGCGCGGGCCGCTCCCTTCTTCCTTGGCGCCGAACTGGCCCAGCGCAGGTGCGGCGAAAGCAGCCAACAGAGCAAACGCAACGAGCGGGCGCAGAAGCATGGCGGCGGAAATCTCCGGAGAATGGGGGTCCATCCTCCATCATGCTTCGCGCCATTGGGAAGCGATAGGTCGCGGCAAAGGGGCGAATAGCGGCCGGACGATCACCGACCGGAACAACCGGCACGGACAGAACATCCGTCCCCCTTCATGACCAATGGAATATTGCTCCTCGGTCATTGCGACTTGGTCATTGGGGCTTCTTAAACCCGTGCCGACCTTCCCACTTGGGAAACAGCGGGCCGGCATAGATGGCCCCTGTGTCGAGCTCTTCCTCGATCCGCAGAAGTTGGTTGTACTTCGCCATGCGGTCGGTGCGCGACGCCGACCCGGTCTTGATCTGCCCGGTGCCGAGGGCCACCGCCAGGTCGGCAATCGTGGCGTCTTCGGTCTCGCCGCTGCGATGGCTGGCGATGCTCGCGTAGCCGTTGCGATGGGCCAGATGAATGGCCGAGATCGTCTCGGTCAGGGTGCCGATCTGGTTGACCTTGATCAGGATCGCGTTGGCGACCCCTTCGTCGATGCCGCGCTGCAGGAAGTCGGTGTTGGTCACAAACAGGTCGTCGCCGACAAGCTGCACTTTGCTCCCCAGCTTCTGCGTGAGCAGCTTCCAACCGTCCCAATCGTTCTGGTCGCAGCCGTCCTCGATCGAGCAGATCGGATAGCTGGCGGCCCACTCGGCCAGGAAATCCACCATCTGCGCGCCGCTCAGCGTCTTCTTGTCGATCGTGTACGTCTTCTTCTCGCGGTCGAAGAACTCGCTGGCGGCCACGTCGAGGGCGATCATCACCTGCTTGCCAGGCTCGTACCCCGCTTCCTGGATGGCCGTCATGATGTAGTCGAGAGCCTCGCGGTTGCTCTTGAGGTTGGGAGCAAACCCTCCTTCGTCGCCGACCGACGTGTTGAGCTTGTTCTTCTTGAGCACGCTCTTGAGCTTGTGAAAAATCTCCACGCCGCAGCGGAGGGCGTCGCTGAAGCGGTGAAAGCCCAGCGGCATCACCATGAACTCCTGCACGTCCACGTCGTTGTCGGCATGGGCCCCGCCGTTGACGATGTTCATCATCGGCGCCGGGAGGAGGTTCGCCCCCGGTCCACCGAGATAGCGATACAGCGGCTGCTGCGTGAAGATGGCCGAGGCCTTGGCAACCGCCAGCGACACGCCCAGGATCGCGTTGGCCCCCAGGTTCTTCTTGTTGTTCGTCCCGTCCAGCTCGATCAGCCGCTGGTCGATGCCGATCTGGTCGAGCCCGTCCCAGCCGGTGAGGGCGTCGCGGATGACGCCGTTGATATTCTGCACCGCCTTGGCGACCCCTTTGCCGCCGTAGACGCTCTTGTCGTCGTCGCGCAGCTCCCAGGCTTCGTGGTCGCCCGTGCTGGCCCCGCTGGGAACCGAGGCCCGGCCGAACGAGCCGTCCGACAGGGTGACTTCCACCTCGACCGTCGGATTGCCGCGGCTGTCGAGCACCTGGCGGCCGTGAACGTTGGCGACGAGACTCATGGATGAATTCCGGTTTTCAAGAGGCAAAAGGACCAGCCAGCGGCCTCATTTTGCCGGGAAAAGGCAGGACTGGCTAGGGGCAGGCTATACTTGACTGCCCCGCCGGAAAGCGACACATGCGCACGACCATTCTGACGCTGTTTCTTGTTGCTGCCGCTGCGGTCCTGCGGGCCGAGGACTGGCCCCAGTTCCGCGGCCCGCGCGGCGATGGCATTGCACAGGCCAGCGGACTGCCGACGGCCTGGAGCGATTCGCAGAATCTCGCCTGGCAGACGGAAATCCCCGGCCGCGGCTGGTCGTCGCCGATCGTGATGGGTGAGAGCATCTGGCTGACGACGGCGGAGTCGCTGGCGCTGCCTACCAAGGTGCGGGAGCAGCGGCTGGCGAAGCTGCCCTATGTGCCGACCGATCTGACAGCCTATGCGGCAGTGTCGGTCTATGCCATCGAGCTCGACGCGGCCACCGGCCAGCGTCTGCGGCAGATCGAGCTGTTCACAGTCGAAGATCCGCCCGTCATCCACGCCAACAACAGCTACGCTTCCCCGACCCCGCTCTCGGACGGCAAGCTGTTGTATTGCCATTTCGGCTCGCTCGGCACTTGTGCGCTCGAACTGGCCAGCGGCAAGGTTGTCTGGCACGAGCGGCATATCATTGACGAGATCACCGGCGGCGGCGGCTCCCCCGTCTTGTGGAATGACCTGTTGATCTTTGCCTGCGACGGGGCAGACGAGCAGTTCGTCGTCGCCCTCGAGAAAGCGACCGGCAAGATCGCCTGGAAGACGCCGCGGCCGCCGATCGACGCCGCCGACGCCAAGCTTCGCCGCGCGTTCTCGACCCCCCTGATCGTGACGCACGCCGGCCGCGAGCAGCTTCTGCTTCCCGGCGCCCAGTGGATGTGCAGCTACGACCCGGCCAGCGGCAAAGAGCTGTGGCGGGTCAATATCGGCGACGGTCACGCGCTGGTGCCGCGGCCTGTTTACCAGGACGGCATCGCCTACATTTGCACCGGCTTCAACAAGCCGCAGCTCTGGGCGATTCGCGCCGGCGGCAGCGGCGACGTCACCGATACGCACGTCGTTTGGACTTTCGACCGGCAGGTGCCCGAAATCTCGTCACCCCTCGTCGCCAGCGGAGAAATCTACTTCGTCTCCTCGCTCGGCGTGGCCACCTGCCTCGACGCGAAAACGGGGGAACAACTCTGGCAGGAGCGTCTCGGCGGCAACTTCGCCGCCAGCCCGCTCTTGGCCGACGGCAAGCTCTACTTCACCAGCCAGGACGGGACCACTACGGTCGTGAAGCCTGGCCGCAAGTACGAGGAGCTGGCCAAGAATCAGCTCTTCGGCCAGACGATGGCCTCGCTGGCCGTCTGCGGCGATGGGCTGTTGCTTCGCACCAGCTCGCATCTGTATTGCGTGCGAAACAAGCCGTAGGGGAGAACCACGAAACACACGAAAGGCACGAAAAGAGAGAACGCTTTTCCCTTTCGTGTATTTCGTGTGTTTCGTGGTTGAATCCCGGGCGCTACCAGACGCTGCCGACGGTTCAGGTGTTTGCATGGACAGCCAGTGCTCCGCGAACGAACATCGGCGACCGCGGCGCAGCGGAGCTGGCGAAACTGCCGAGTCTTGAAACGCTCGACCTGGAGGGAACGCGAATCACTGACCAGGGGTTGGCCTCGCTGGCGAAATCGACATCGCTCCGATCGCTGGCGGTTTGCGAAACGGGGGTTACCGATCGCGGACTCGCAACTCTAGCGAGCACAGCGAACCTGTCGGCACTCGACGTGTCGCGGACGAACGTGACACAGCAGGGGGCTCGCCAATTGGTGGCAATGCGGCCGGGGACGAAGGTGACGCATTAGGGCGAAAAGACCCCGTACCATACTTGACACCCGTATACTGTACACTTATGATGTAATACACACCTGTTGTGATCCGAGGTTCGTCATGTCCCAGTCCCCTGTTTCCTCTTCGCCCCCGTTTGATCGCGAAACTGACGCCCAATTGCCGGCCGACTGCGCTTCCACTCCGGCCGCCTCTCCAGCCCCCACCGCACAGCGCCCGACCCCCTCCGAGAGAGGGGGTTATTTTCCAAAAACCCCTCCTTGCCAGCCAACTGGGCCGCAGCCGTGCGCGGACGAGCCACTCGACCTGGTGGCCGACGGAATGGCACTACTCTACTCGCAGCGAAACCGCGGCGGACGCCCGACCGTCGTGGACGACCAGCTCAAAGGGAAGATGGTCATCCTGCTGGCCACGGGCCTCAGCATGCGGCAGACGGCAGCCTTCCTGGGGATTACCCATCCCACGGTGTCAGCCGCTATTGCCGCAGACCCGGAGCTGGCGGCCGACATTGCCGACGCACGGGTGCGGGCCGAGCTGCACCCGCTAGCGCAGCTCATTCGCGAAGGAGGGCGAAGCTGGAAGACGGCCGTGTGGCTGCTGGATTTCCTCGAAAAGCGGAACGACCGCGAGCAGAAGGAGGAGGAGCAAGCTCGCAAGCTGGAGCAAGCAGCAGGGGCTTCCGCCGGCGGCGATTCCTCGTGCCGCGCCTTGGGACCCCTGTCTGAGAGCGAACAGTCCCGCATTGCCGCCATCCGCGCCCAGCGTCCGCCGCGAAAGCGACGGGCCAAATGACCAGAGGTACAATGCGGCCATGGATCGCAATCATTCAGCGACGAATTCCTCCGGACGGGCGGCATCGACTGCCGCTCCGGCCGTTCCAGCCAAGCGCCGCCGCTGGTATCAGTTCAGCCTGCGGACGCTGATCGTGATGACCGTCGCCGTGAGCGTGCTTCTTGGACTTTTTGCCGCCCGTCTGCAGCGGGCGCGAAAGCAAGCGGCGGCAGTTGCACGGATCCAGAAGGTGGGCGGGAGCGTCTGCTACGACTTTGAAGTGAAACGAGACACGGATGGTGGTTGGTTGTGGGTCGATGGCTCACGCTCCCCAATTCCAGGCGTATTTCTTCGTTGGCTCGGCAGGGACTTTTTTCATGATGTCTTGGTCGCCGACTTGCGGGAGGAAGACGTGCCGTCGGCGGCCGACATGCGAGGGGCTGTTCGTGCGGCGGCCGAATTGCCGCAACTCGAGCAGTTTGTCCTCGCGTACAACTCTTCTTACGACGGAGCGCTCGGCGGAACGGAGCTCGATGCGATTGCCAACTGCCGACGCTTGAAAAGGCTGACCCTGTTGGGAAATGCGGTTTCCGACGACGGGCTGGTGATCATCGCACATATGTCCGGGGTAAGTTGCCTTGAATTGCCCTACTCTCCGATTACGGATCAAGGGCTTGGTCGGTTGCGAGCCTTGAGTGATTTGGAGCAACTGGATCTGCGAGGCACCCAAGTCACGGGAGCCGGCGTGCACTGGCCTCCGTCGCTGAAGAAGATTGACTTGTCGGATTCAGCCATTTCTGACGCAAGCCTGGCGGGCCTCGCTCACTGCCGACAGCTGGAGCGATTGGCTCTGGCTGACACCCGTGTCACCGACGCCGGCCTCGCGCATCTCTCTTCACTATCCAAACTGCGACAACTGCGCTTGGACGGGACACCCATTACTGACGATGGTCTGATGCACTTGAGCAAGCTGCGATCCCTTCGCGACGTGTCGTTATCGCGAATCAAGCTTTCCAGCGACGGCGCCAAACATCTGCAAGTACTTCAGGCGCTCGAGTCGCTGGATCTGTCTTTTACATTCGTCGATGGGGAGTTCGATTGGCCGGCCGGCTTGCTGCGTGTGGATTTGGACAACTCCTGCCTGACGGACAAAGGGCTTCTGCAATTGCCGCGCTGCCGCAAGCTGCGCAGCGCTTCATTCGGTCATACGCTCGCAACGTCGGACGGAGTAAAGGCGTTTGCGAAGGAAAGACCGGATGTTGATACGTCGAATTACTGACCTCTCCTCCGACGAATTACTCCGGTGCCACCACTCTCTGCGTCATCCGCGGTTTTCCTCTTGGCTACATTCTGAAAGGTTCTCACGGTCACATCGCTGAGCGCCGGCATAGCCGTTCACCCTATAATGGTGAACTATCGCCAGCATTGTATGCCGCCGTATTCCCCTGCACGATGAGCGACGCATGACGAGCGCCAACCTGACGCGCGACCAGATTG
>DATKDU010000329.1:0-7008 GCA_035512595.1 Pirellulaceae bacterium | reverse complement strand
ATGCACTGCGGCGAAATCGTAGTCTTCGACGACGAGCACGACTGTGCCTACTTGCCGGGACGCACGGCCCGCCTGCCACATCGCTTTCCGCTGGCTCAGCTTTCGCCGAACGAATTTGACAGCCGGCTGGAAGAAGGGGACCGCCGCAGCGGCGTGCTCCTCTACCGGCCGCAGTGCCCCGGCTGCCGGGCTTGCGAGCCGATCCGCCTCGATATGGGACGCTTCACGCCCGGCCGCACGCAGCGCCGCGTACACAAGCGGGGAGACGATCTGTTGACGCTCCACATCGGGCCGCCGCTCGTCGATCACGTTCGCGTCGAGCTGTTCAACAAGCACCGAACGTTGCGGCGCCTCGACCATGGCGACGAGCCTATCGACGAACAGGGGTATGCCCATTTCCTTACCGAGACCTGCTGCGATACCTGGGAGTTGAGCTACTTCCTCGACCGGCGGCTGGTGTGCGTCGCGATCGCGGACGTCGGCGAGGAAAGCATGTCCGCCGTTTATGCTTACTTCGATCCCGAGCTGGCCGCGCTGAGCCTGGGGACGTACTCCATCCTCAAGCAGGCCGAGCTCTGCCGCCGGTCCAGCCGCCGCTATCTCTACCTCGGCTTCTACATCGCTCAGTCGCCGCACATGGCGTACAAGGCGAAGTTCCATCCGCACGAGCGGCGGATCGGCAATCAGTGGCGCGAATTCGCGTAGGCAGTGGCGCGAATTTGCGTAGGGGACCCAAGCGCAAAAAAGTGGCTCGGCACATGGGGGCAGGACATGCGCCGAGCCGAAGATTGGCCGCATTGCACGGCCGTGGATCATGCTACCGCGACCTGGGCCGATTTCAAGTAGCAGTTCAGGAAATTTCCCAACTATCTGCCAAATTCCCGAACTCGGGTCAGCCAGACAAGATGGAGAATTGCCAGAGGAAATCCCGGCAATGCCCAGGGCCGCGTTACCGCGGCGGCAGTGCCTGCCAGACGATGTCCGATCGGCAATGCAGCCGGTAGGCCAAGTCGGCGTAATCGGGCCGGTGATCGATGAGGGCGGCTGCCGCATGGGAGATGGGAATTCCGGCCAGCTCAAAACAGAACACCAAATCGCCGGTGGCATCGCCGACCACCGCCGGCGACTCTTGAAACACTTCCGGACCCACGATCGTCTTCATCGCCTCGGCGCCGCAGCCCGAATGCGAGGCCTCTGGCACGACGCAGATCAGCCGGCGCTTTCCGCCGGCGCGCTGCAGCCACGGCTGTGCCTGGGCCGTGAGCTGCTGCACCGGATTGCCGCCGTCGTGCTCCTGCGGGCCCATCAACATCGAGGCGATGTCGGCGGTCTGCACGTGGGCCAGCAGTTGCCTGCGCGCCTCCCGCTTGAGCAGCCCGATCAGCTCGTCGCGCTGCTGTCCCCCTTGCAGGATCGTGCGGCGGAAGCCATTGGCCTTGAACACCGACGCACAAATCTGCTGGTCCAGTCCCTGGGCGAGCGACTCGATCTGCTCCGCTAGCGACTCGACGACCCCCTGCCGCAGGCCGGCCAGCGGATCGTCGCCGGGGGGAGGCATATCGAAGTCGTCGAGGTCTTCATCCTGCCCGAATTGAGAAATCAGGCAGCGCACTTCCCGCGACAACTCCACGATCTTATCGCCCGCGGCGGCGACAAAACCCTGAGCGCCCAACGACAACTGGGCGGCTGACTCGCCAGCGAGTTGCATCAGCCGCATCTGGGCGTACTGCACCAGCATCCCTTCCAGCACGTGCGAAGGAGTCTTGGACGAGCCCTTGCCGCGTCCGCGCGGATCGAGCCCCGCGGCCTGCATGATCTGCTGCCCCATCTGGTCCATTTGCGCGGTGACCTGCGCCCGCATCTCGTGAAAGCGCTCCGCCAGCCCCTTGAGGTGCTGGCTGATCCACTTCACCACCCGCTGCGCGCCGTACAGGCGCAGGTTGGTATCGTCGGCCAGCGTCACCATGTTCAGTTGCAGCACGCCGCCGATCTGAACGATCACCGACTTGATCCGCTCGTTGAGGGCAGCCGGCAGCGGCGCGACCTTGAGCGCGGCCATGCCGACCTCCAAATGCCGCGGTCCGAACAGGTTGTCGAGTGCCGCCAGGCATTGATCGACCGGATAAGGTCCCTCTCCGCGTGAGCGGGCCACGCCCCACATCAACTTGCGGAAGTACGAAAGGGCGTCGGTGCCAAGCTCCTTTTCTGCCGCCTGGTAGGCGTGCCGCAGCAGGGTGTCGGAATCCAGTCCGCAGGCCTGCGCCTCCTGGGCCGCGCGGGCGTCGATGGCGGCGTCACGATCGGCGGCTTCGTTCTTCGGCCCGGCGGCCAGCGGCGAGAGCAATCGGATCGACTGCTTCCCATCCACACGCTTCGGCTCGCCCAGCCAGCGCCGGACCACGCGGGAGCACAGTTGATCGACCTTTTTGTCGAGCAATCTATCTCCCGTAAATCCAACGCGGCAGAGGCCAAAACTGCGAAGATGGAACTCCCCGCTGCAAGTATCGCTTTCCTCGATCGGCTCCTGGCGACAGGCGCGGAGGTATCCGCCCCCCGGCGTCCCCGCATCGACGAACAGGAACTCGGCCACTCGCTCGCAGCCGGCGTCGAACTGCTCGTTGGAGAGCTCGCTCCCCATATGCACCAGGTAGGCACTGTTTATCCCGGCGGCCGTTCCAGCGCGAGGATCGACCTTGAGCGACTGATCGCCGGGATAGACGCCCCCCGGCTTCAGGCACTGGTTCAACTCGGCCAGCGTCACGTACGCATTGACCTGCGCCAGTTGTTGCGCCGCCGCCTGGCGGCAGGTGCTGTGAGTCAGCACCAGCATGATCTCGCCCGTCGCCTGCTGCTGATCGAGAAGCTGCCGCAGCAAAAACGCGACGTCGGCAATCGCCCCGCCGGCGGTCGCGCCGGAAATCGAGCCGACCACCACGATTCGCACCTCCGGCGGCTGGCCGGCATCCCGCCCAGCGGCCAGCGACTTGAGGAATGATTGCAGGACGGCGCGGAGCTGCCGGCGGACGTCGTCGGCATGATCCACAAGTGCCAGCCGGCCCAGGGGGCGAACCCCTTCCGTCTGCTGCGAACGGGGAATGTTGTAAAGCCAGCGGCGGCTGAGCCATTCCAAGTGCCGATTCGAATCGGCCCGGTAGTCTTGACTCTTGCGGAGCGGAATGGTCAGCACCTCCTGCGCGCTGAGCGGTGCTCCGTCATCGCCGTGCGTGGCCCGCATCGCGTCCTTCTGGTCGGTTTCCAGAAAGAACATGGGGAACAGGGCTCCCCGCTGACTGCCAAACCGATCATCCAGCTTTCGCCGCAGTCGCTGGAGGGTGCGGCCCGCCGTTCCGCCGAGCCCCACGAAAAACGTCGGCACCGGCTGCCACCCGCTCAAGTCCACCTCCAGCGGAGGGAGATCGGTCACCTCGCGGCGCTCGGCGGCGGACCACAGTGCCGACCGATCGGGTTCGACGTTGCCGACGACCGACTGGCGAACATCGTCGCTGAACCGCTGCCGTCCCTGGGGGAACCCGACCGACGACTGGCGCAGCGACGCTTCGGCCTCGGCATCGCGGCCGTCCCGCGCGAGGACCGCGGTCTGATTGGCGATTTCCGCATCCCGCAGCATATCGTCGGGGACGCGGATGGGACGGACTTCGGTCACCCCGCCCAGTCCACCCTGGCCATCCCCGCCTGCCTCGTTCGTCATGGCCCCCGGCACCGGCAGTGCGAACGCACCGGTATTCGGCTTGGCTGCGCCGGCGTGTCCCGCTCTCTGATCCGCGTTCGGTGGCCGGCCGCCGTGGATGAGCGTGTTGACCAGCTCGCGGCAGTTGGCGAAACGATCCTCAGGATTCTTGGCCAGGGCCCGGGCAATGACGCCGCGGTCTTCCTCCGAGAGATTGTTGAGCCGCGGCTGAGCGCTGAGGTGCTGGGCGGCTAATTGGGCGGCCGTCTTGCCGGGAAAGGGGAGCACGCCGGTGAGCATCTCCTGGTAGACGATGGCCAGGCTGTACTGATCGCTGCGGCGGCTGGGGCGGCCGTCAAACACCTCGGGTGGGGCGTAGAGCGGGGTCAGTCCCCCCATCATCGACGCGCTCGTCTCCTCCATGTCCTTCACCAGGCCGAAGTCCGCCACTTTGATGCGGCCGCCGACCAGCAGCAAATTCTCCGGCTTGACGTCCAGGTGTTGCAGCCCGTGCTGCGTGTTCATGTAGTCCAGGGCGTCCGCCGCGTCGCGGAGGTGGGACAGCAGCTCTTCGCGCGGGATGCCCGGCTGCCCTGCCTGGTGGCAGACTTCGAACCGATCCTTGAGCGAGCAGTCGGCAAGCTCTGTAACGATCAGCAGGTGCCCATCGACGATCTCGATTCGTTCCAGCGACAGAATGAACGGATGGCGAACCCCTTTGATCCGCTGCAGGGCCTTCATCTCCCGGCTGGCCCGCTCTTCGTTGAGATAGCCGTAGACGAACTTGACCGCCTTGACCAGCTCGCCGGGCGCCTCCGCCGACCAGACCTCGCCGTAGCCGCCCGCACCGACGCGCTCGTAGAGCCGGTAGCCCGGAATGGGCTCCATCGAACGCTGCGGACTGACCGACATCCCTTGCGGCATGATGACGCCTGTATAAAACCGCGACCACTGGCCGCGGCTATCCCGTGAAGCCCCACGCGGACGATCGTCCGCTCCGGCTGTACTTCTCCTACGAAGTTTGGCTTACAAATCTAGGATGCGTTCTTCCGTCAGGCCGGCCCGGCGGCGAGCAACTTCCGCTACCCTGGGTGGATTCACCTCGACCAGTCGCCGAGCCGGCATTTTCGTCATAATCCCTACGCTCTCGACGTTCTCCATCCGACTTCTGGGTCCGCCAATGCACTCATCTCCTTCCCCCCGGCGCTCCTACGATTGCCTCGTCATCGGCGGCGGGCACAACGGTCTGGTCGCGGCGGCCTACCTCGCCAAGGCCGGCAAGAGCGTCTGCGTGCTGGAGCGGCGTCACGTCCTGGGAGGCTGCTCGGCGACTGAGGAACTGTGGCCCGGCTTCAAGATCAGCGTCGCGTCGTACGTCATCAGCCTGTTCCGGCCGGAGATCATCCGCGAGCTGAAGCTCAAGCAATACGGGCTGTCGATCCTGCCCCGCGATCCGTCGAGCTTCACGCCGCTGCTCGATGGCCGCTCGCTTCTGATGGGACCCGACCAGCGAATGACCTGCCGCGAGATCGCCAAGTTCAGCCAGCTCGATGCGGAGAACTACCCGGCCTACAACCAGCTTCTGGAGCGCGTTGCCGCCGCCATCGAGCCGACCTTCTCCCGCTCCGCTCCCGATCCGCTGCCACTGCCCAGCGAGTGGCGCAGGGTCGGCCTGGCGAAGAAGCTTCGCGACGGCGGCAAGCTGCTGGAAATTTACCGGGCGATTGGGGACCTCGGCGGAGACCTGCCCGAAGCGATCGAGCTGCTCGCCGGTGCGGCCCGCCCGTTTCTCGATCGGTGGTTTGAGTCGGAGACCTTGCGGGCGACGTTGGCCACCGACGGCGTCATCGGTGCGTTTGCCTCGCCGTCCTATCCCGGCACGGCCTACGTCCTTTTGCACCACGTCATGGGGGAGGCCGGTGGAGCACGCGGCGTGTGGGGCTACGTGCAAGGGGGCATGGGAGGATTGGCCGCCGCGCTGGAAGCTGCTTGCCGCGACCTGCACGTGGAGATCCGCCGCGAATCGCCGGTGAAGCAGATCCTCGTCCACAAGGGTCGCGCCTGCGGCGTGGCGCTCGAAGACGATTCGATCCTCGACGCGCCCATCGTTGCCTCCAGCGTCGATGCCCATTTGACCTTCGAGCGGTTCCTCGCTCCTGAAGACCTGCCGGCCGACTTCCGCCGCGCGGTGGCGCGGATCGACTACGCGTCCGCCTCGGCGAAGATCAACGTCGCGCTCTCGGAACTCCCCAGCTTCACTTGCCTTCCCGGCACGTCGGTCGCGCCCCATCATCGCGGCACGATCCACATCTCCCCGACCCTCGACTACATCGAGCGGGCCTTCGACGACGCCAAGTACGGCATTCCCAGCCGCGAGCCGGTGCTGGAAGTCACGCTCCCCTCCAGCGTCGATCGGACGCTGGCCCCTGAAGGCCGGCACGTGATGAACCTGTTCGTCCAGTACGCGCCCTATCGTCTGGCCGGCGGCAAACACTGGGACGACATCAAGGAGGACTTTGCCGACCGGTGCCTCGAGCTGCTCGGCCGCTATGCGCCCAACGTGCCCGGCGCCGTTTTGCACCGGCAGATCCACAGCCCGCTCGATTTGGAGCGGACGTTCGGCCTGACCGGCGGCAATATCATGCAGGGGGCGATGATCCCGCATCAGCTCTTTGCGATGCGCCCCGTCCCCGGCTGGGCCGACCATCGCACGCCGATTGCTGGGCTGTACCTCTGCGGAGCGGCGTCGCACCCCGGCGGCGGCGTGCTCGGCGCTTGCGGGCGGAACGCGGCCGAGGAGATCCTGCGGGACAGCTAGCAGCGGCCTGTCGCAACTGGGTTGATAGCGCGTTTGCGCACCCCTCAATCGAGACTTACGGCGAGCGTGCGAGGCAAGGCAGGAACGCAACCTATTTTGTCTACACGACTTACAGCAGCACGCCCTGCGGCAGCCCGTCGTAAGTCATTTCGGGACGCCGCGTCATTATAGCGCGTTTAGGCGTGGCTCGGTTGGATCCCGGAGTGGGGTCGTTTGGACAAAAGTCGACACGACGTGCACGACATCGATCCGGGAACAAGCCACAGGCAGGCCACCCCACGCCCGGGCCTGCCAACCGATAAGCGATTTGAGCATTTATTTTGGTTTATATGTTGCACTTAAGTCCTTGCTGCAGCGTGCTTTGCGATTTCGACCCTTTTTTTCTTTAATAAGCGGTGCTCGCTCGGCACGCTCGCCGGAACGTGAACGTATGTTCCAGTCAGCAAGCGACTTGCGCCGCCGGCAGCTTCGCCGGCCCCGTTGCGGGCGATAAGTGCCGATC
>DATKDU010000328.1:0-9265 GCA_035512595.1 Pirellulaceae bacterium | reverse complement strand
GCCAGCAGCTTCTGGTTGCCCTCGGTCAGCACCCGATTGACGAGCGCGGCCCGCGTCGGATTTTGGGCCTTAACTTCATCGGGAGACTTGCCGAGCACTCCGCCGGCGATCTTCGCAGCGGCTGGATCTTCGTAGGCGTCGGCCGTGTTCATGGACTGCGACGCATCGCGGGCCAGCACGAGCGTCGGGTGGACCGTGCGGTACTGGAGGTACACGAGTGCCGGCCCGAGGAAGATGCACAAGAGCAGCAAAACGACGCCGGTCCGCAGCCCGGCCAGCAGCATCTTCACCCACAGCGGGCAGGTGTCGATCTCTCGGCGGTAGAGATAGAAGACACCCCACAGCACGGCGACGACGACGGCAATCAGCACGAACACGCCCCAGCTCGTCGGCAGGTTGGTGAGCTCCAGGACCGTCTTGCTGCCGGGCGGGGCGGACCGCAACTCGTCGTAGCCGAGGAGCCACAGGAGGCCGTCCCAAGCGGAGGATTGGGCGAATGGAAGCGACAATGGGGCGATCACAGGTTTCGGGTTCCGGGTTTCGAGTTCCGGGTTTCGAGATTCGAGTATGCATTGGAACTCGGAACCCGGAACTCGGAACCCGAAACTTCTTGCGTTAATAACTGGAAATGCTGATCACGTTCGCATGCCGATACTCGCGGACCTTCTTCCCGGCGGCGTCCACCTCGTGCAGGCCGAGGGCGTCGGCAATCAGGGTGTTGCCGCTGGGGAGCCGCTGGGCGTCGGTCGGGTTCTGGAGCTGGAAGTTGACCTGGAGCGGGGTCTTGATCCGATGGCGATCGACCTCGATCACCTGGTTATTGTACATCTGCACAATCAGAGTGTTGCCGTTGTCGAGCCGGGTGCAGGAGTTGGGGCCTTCCAGGTCGCGGACGTCGAAGATGATGGCGCCCGAGGCGTCCAGCTCGACGACCCGCCGCTCGTTGTGTAACGCCACGAGCGTATGGCCGTTTTCCAGCCGGCGGACGAAGATGGGGCGGGCGTTGCGGCCCCAGGGGCCGGTGATGTTCTTCGTCGTGCCGTCGGGGGCCACTTCCAGAATCTGGTTGGCGTCGGCACAGGCGATGAGCGTACTGCCGTTTTCCAGCCGCTGCACGCTGTACGGCGGCCCGGGCAGGCCGTCCTTGCTCCAGACTTCCTTGCCGGCCTCGTTGAACTCGACGACCTTATTCTGGACGTAGACGGCTACCAGCTTATTGCCGCTGGGAAGGCCCCACACGCCCCACGGATTGGGAACGCGGATCGTCGAACGGACTGTGGTGAAGTCGGCCTCCAGCTCGATGACCGACGACTGAACCTGCGAGGCGATCAGCGTCCGGCCGAGGCGAACGGCCAGGTCGGCCAGCGGCGTGTTGAGTGCCGCTTTGTCCCCTTCCTTGCTGACCCATTCCTCCCACTTGGCCACGGTCTGGGCTCGCACGTCGGGCCCGGCTTGCGACGCGAAGGCGATCGGCTGGCCGGTCAGCGCCCGGAGCGTTTCGTGGCTCGCCTGGCGGACGCGGGCATCTTCGGACTCGAGCAAAGACACGAAGACCGGCAGCGTCGCCCGCTCGCCCAGGTCGGCCAAACCGCGGGCGGCCGCCAGCTTCACCCGGTCGTCGGCGGACTTCATCAACTTCGCCAGCGGCTCTTTGGCCTCCGCCGGCAATAGCCGAGCCAGGGGCAGTGCCGCCACGAGTTGCGGCAGCGGCTGGTCGCTGCTCACTGCGTCCTTCAGTGCGGCCGCGTCGTCAGGCATCTTGGCCGTCGCCAGCAGGGCCTGCGACGCCAGGCTGCTGAGATATTCCTTGTCATACAGCGGCGCGAGCTTCAGGATCGGCTGCGCAAGTCCCTTGATCTTTTTCTGCCGCACCACGCCCAGCGTATTGGCCAGGAGATCGGCGCGGCGGGGGGCGGCCATATCCAGCTTCGGCGGCGACGGCGCTTCCACGAACTGCTCGACCAACAGGGCGAGGGTCGTCTCGGGCGCTTGCTGCGGCAGCTTCAGCTCGTTGAGGGCGGCCATGAATTTGTCAGCCGCCTCGTCGGGCGAAAGGGACTTTCGAAAGCTGGCGTACGATCCCCGCAAGTCGTCGAGCATCAGCTCGGCTTCGCCCGCTTTGGCAAACAGCCGCATGCGGTCGAGCTGGGCGTCGCCGTCGCCGGCTTCGATCTGACTCGAGAGAATTTCCAACCGGTGCTCGAGGTTGGTCATCGCGTAGACGCGGCCGCCGCCAGTGACCCACAGCTTCTCGCCGTCGGAAAACAGATTGCCGACGGGGTCGCCGGTGGTCAGGGCGACACCGACCTGCACCTGCTCGCGCCCTTTTTCCAGGTCGAGCTTGACGATCGAGTCGCGGACCGGCACGTAAACGGCGTCGTCGGTGAGGCAGCCGCGGCCGAACGAATCGCCGATCTCCTGGTCCCAGACTAATTTGCCGCTGGGAATATCCCACCGCCGGACGACGTTCTTTCCGGCCACAATCAAACCGCGGCCCGAGACCCCCAAGCAGTAGCTGGCCTCTTGCATCCCGCTGGGAATGCGCGGCAGGGGCCACAACTGCCGACCCGTGCGCCGGTCGAGCGCGAGGATTTGATCGCTGTCGGAAGCCATGACGAGCAGCGTGCTGCCCACCGGGATCACCACGTCTTCGTCCCAGCCGCTGACGGGCCGCCGCGGCTGTACGCCGTAATACCGGTTCACCTGCGGCGTCTGCCCCTGCTCGGCCCGCTTGTAGCGCACCGCCCAGCGGACCGTCCCGCTGCCGGCATCCACCGCAAACACGACCCCCGTGCCGCAGCAGACATACGCTTCACGGCCATCGACGGCAATGCCGACGGGGGACCAGGGCTTGCACTCGTGTTGCGGCTCGTCGCAGAGGTAGGATTTCCAGGCGGTCGTGCCGTCGGCCGCGTTGAGGCCGTAGAGCCAGATCGTGCCGCCGTCGGTAACCGCGGTGAGCAGCAAATTGCCGTAGGGGACCGGGGCGCCCATGAAACCGACGTCCTGCGAGGTTTCCTTGTCCTCGTCGCTGGCGGCCCGGTGCCACTTGACCTTTCCCGAGCGGGTTTCATAGGCCGACAGGAAATTGGAGCGCGTGCGACGCGGCTGCACGCCAAACTGCGGCTGCCGCGCCGTCTGCGGCTTCGGCGTAGATGCCGGCTCGCGCGCGTACCGCTCCCCTTCGATCGAGTAGATCATTCCGCCGGCAATCGACATCTGCTGGTGGACGCGGTCGCCGAAGAGATGCACCTCCGCCAGGCCCCGCGGCTTGTCGCCGGCGATCGCGAACTGATAGCCGTAGGTGCGGACCATCATTTCGAGCTGGGCCGACATGCCGTCGAGCGTGTAGCGGTTGTTCCACAGCGACTTCCATAACTCTCGGTCGGCGCTGCCGCTGGCGGAATAGCACTGCAAGTTCTCGTGCGTCTTGATGAATACCCTGCCGCCGTCGAACAGCAGCATTCCGGTCGGCGTCCACTTGTGCTCGCGCCACTGCTCGACCAGATCTTCATGCGACACCGCCTGGGCCCGGTTCTGCTGCTGGCGCGTGGTGCGCATGCGGCCGCCCCCCATGAAGACCATTCCCCCCATCATGCCGGGCTGGTTGGGAGCGCTCGACTGAGTGACCTGCATCTCGTCCTCGCGGACCCACAGCTCGGAGAGCGTCCTGCTGGTCGCCGCTGCGGGGAGGGATTTCATCCGCCCGGTGCGGGTCGGATTGCCCAAGAGCATCGGCCAGTTTTGCGAGCTGGCGGAGGCGAGCAAGTTCGACTGGGCGGCCGCGGTCAGGTGCTGTGCGACCTGATCGATCACGCTGCTCTCGGGGCGGGGGCCGGGGATTTGTCCGATCGCATCGAGGGCGGCACTGGCCGTCGCCGAGTCCCCCATGTGGGCCGATGCGACCGCCAGCCGCAAGAGGATTTCGCTTTTGGGCATCGACGGGTCGGGATGCCGCTCGAGGATTCGCGTCAAGAGGCGGCTGGCGGCGACGAACTCGTGACGGTCGAGGGCGTAGCAGGCCAGCTTGTAGGCCGCGTCGTCGCCGATCGAGCTGAGAAAATATCTTCGCACGATCAAAGACAGAGCGTCTTCTTCTTGATCGGGGGCCGCTTTGGCGAGCACGGCCTGCGCCTCGCCGTCGGCCTGGATGCGATAGGTCGCCAGCGCCTGCGGATCGGCGGCAGACAGCGTCCGCTCGACTTCATCCGCCAGCGAGAGATAGGTCCGGCCGTCGCGGGTCATCAGCGTGTCCCCCGCTTCGTCGAGCACCCGCTGCCAGAGAACGGCGGCCAGATCGAGCCGGCCGTCGGCCACGCACTGCTCGGCCCGCTTGAGGAGCCGCTGCTGCTCGGGATCGGTCTTGAGCGCTGCGCCCCCCGGAAAATCCTTCTCGGCCAGATCCTTCATCGCGTCGGCGGCGTCGTCGGCTGCCCGCGCCTTGCCGCCGCGTGGGGCCGCGGCCGCAGGGACGGCCATGGCCCGGGGTGCAGGGATGAACTGACCCTCGGCAGGGGAAGCAAACAACAACGCGAGTACGACGGCGGCGGAAGTGCAAATTGGTAATTGCAAATTGCAAATTGCAAATTGAATGCTGGCAATTTGCAATTTGCAATTCTCAATTTGCAATTTCCAATTTGCCCGTTTTGAGATTCTCGCGTTCATGATCGGGCTCCTGTGCGCCGACACGCCGGTATCCGCGGCCGCTACCGCGCCCGTCCAAAGTACCATGCCAAGATCTGTTCCCCGCAGAGCGCGACGACCGCCCCCCACAGCAAATACCACCACAACTCCGTCTGCGAGCCGCTGCCGATCAATCCGGCCGCAGCCGCAGCCGGCACGATCTGCACGTTGGTTCCCACCAGCTCCTTCTTCATCGCTTCCTGGTCCGCCCGCCGCAAGTCCCCTTCGCTCGGATCGACGTTGGCGGCAAACAGCACCGGCTCGATCCCCCCTTCGTTCCGCTGAAGCTTCATCTCGTAAAAGCCCTGCGAAGCGGCCTCTGGATACGTGAGCTGCCAGATGGAGGTGGTGGTGAGTGGTGAGGGGTGAGGGGTGAGTGGTGGGGACTCTTGTCCCCCGTCCCCTGAACCCTGAACCCTGAACCCTGAACCCTCCCCCGGCGCTGCTTGCAGATTCGCCTTCAGCTCCTGCGGCCCTTCCAGCGACGCATCGAGGGCATACACCGTCAGGTCGAGCGGGTGCGAAAGGGGCTCGCCGACCCGCACCAGGCCGCGGTCACCGCGATCCCCGGACAGATACTTCACGAACTCCTGCATCGACACGATGTAGCTCGGATCGCTCGTCCAATTCGACCAGTCGGCATCGGCCGGAAAGGCGGCCGTCAGCACGCGTCCCTTGCCGAACTGCTTCTCGGCGAAAGCCGGCGAGTCATCGACGTCGGTGAACCGGCAGGGCACGGAAACGACGCTGCCGACCTGCTCCTTCTGGACGCTCGAGGCCCACCAGCGGAAGGTCTTCACGTTGTCGAGGAACGGGTTGTTCTGCCCGGCAAAAATCTTCAGCACTTCGTGGTTAGTCTGCTCGACCTTGAAGTTGACCCACTTCTGTTCGGTCTCGTCCCCTTCGATCCGCTGGAGTTTCAGCGGCGAGAGCCCGGCTCCGTCGCGATAGTAAAGGTCGTTGAACGAGACCTCGTCGATCTGGTCCCCCGGCAGGATCGCCAGGCCGCCGCCGGCCTCTACCCATTTCTCCAGCCGGACTACATTTTCCGCCGTCTTGTCGCCCAGGCGATACAAATTGCAGAGAAAGATCACCTGGTACTTGTCGAGCGACAGTGATTCCAGCTCGTTTTCCGTCACCACATCGACGACGACCCCCGACGGCACGGGACCTTGCGGCGACAAGGCCCGCCGCAGGTAGAACGACTCTGACTTGCCGAACGCGGCACTCGGGTCGCCATCGACCAGAAGCACTGGAATGCCGCGGACGAGGCGGGCGGGATAATACGCGATGCTGTCGGCCTGCAAGCGGTCGTCCTCTCCCTGGCGGGCGGTGGTCAGCTCGACCTTGACGCGCCGCGGAGCGAGCACATTGGCGGCAGTCGCTTCGTCGGTCTCTTCTTCGGCGGCAAAGGAGAACGTGAACGAGCGGCTGACGGTCTCCCCGGGGCCGATCCGCTCGATCTCCTCGGTCACGGGGAGTGCGTCCCCCGCGCCGAACTTGACGCGGACGTCGCGTGCTTCCTGCGAGCCGAAGTTGGTCACCGAGACGTCAAACCGCGAGGCCACGCCCGCCACGAGCGTTCCTTCAGGGCGGATGCCGGTCACCGCCACGTTGCGATCCTCGCCGTCGCCGGCATCGATCACGAAACAGCCGTTGGTATCCTTCGACAGCTCCTTGAGGACATTTAGTGGCGACTCCTGGCTGTTCTCCGCCGCTTTCCAGTCTCGGCTGCGGAGATCGGTCAGCAGGTACACGACCCGGTTGACGTTCGGCGGCTGATTGGCCAGGTAATCCTGAAGCTGCGTCAGTGCCGCCGGCAGATTGGCGACCCCGTCGGCCGGCTCGAGCTTGTCGATGGCGGCATTGATCTCGTCAATCGTGTCGGCGCCCAGATGGGTGGCATTGAACTGCGGCTGATCGGGCTTCGACGTGAGCAGTAGCGTCAGCGAGTTGTCCGATGGATCGTCGGCCAGCGACCGCGTCAGCTCGGTCAATCGCTTGCGGGCGATCTCGAAGGCCGATTCGTTCCCCAGCCGCGCTTGCATGCTGAGCGAGTCGTCCAGGACCACGACCCGCTCGAACTGGGCCGCGTCGATCAGGCCGGCCGCCATCGACGTGGGAATGAATGGACGCCCCAGGAGCAACGCCAAGAGCAGGATGGCCAGGCAGCGAAGGAGCAGCAGAATCAAGTTTTCGAGGCGAATCCGCCGCCGGTTCTTCTTGTCGGCATCGAGCAGAAACTCCATGGCCGCCCAATCGACGACCCTGAACTTCCGCTTGTTCAAGAGATGAATGATGATCGGTATCGAGACCGCCGCCGCACCCAGTAGGAACAGCACCGGGTTGGTCATGAAGGGAGCGAAAAACTGAACAAGCCAAGTCACAAGCGACCTCAGTTCTCTAAATCCGAAAGCCGAAGCTCGAACTTCGAAATACGAAGCATGAAGGTCTCAAACTGGGAGTTCCTCGTTGTGATCTCTCGATCGCTCCGACGGTCGTCTGCATCGATATACACCACCGACCCTGGTCGGTGGTTCAATGATTGAGTGGCTAGATCGGAGGCCTCGAAAAACCTACCCTCCCTTTCTCCCTGCCGCCGCGAAGCGGCGGCAGGGAGAAAGGGAGGAAACGGGTGGGGGTGTGATTCGCTGCTAGCCTCTCAATCTGGTTACCACCGACCAGGGTCGGTGGAGTTTGAACTCACAAGTGACGTATCGTTTCGATCATTCCGTCATTCTCATTTCGAATTTGTTTCGTATTTCGTATTTCGAGTTTCGAGTTTCGACCCTACCTGTGTGCTGCACTCCGCCGGATCTTCTGCCGGAAGGTCAAATAGCTGGCCAGTGCCGCGTCGAGCGGGTCCTTGGTGTTCATCAGGACGTAGTCGATGCCGGCGGAAGCGCACGAGCGGCGGACGTTTTCCAGAAAGTTGTTGACCGATTCGAGATAGGCCCGCCGCAGGGCCCGCGGCTCGGTATGCAGTTGCACGGCCATCTCCAGCCCCTTGAAGAGCGTGTTTTCCTGGAATGGAAAGGTCAACTCGTCGTCGTGCATCACGTGAAACAAGACCACTTCATGCTTGCGGAGGCGAAACTGCTTCAGCGATTCGGCCAGTGTCGGCAAGTCCATGAACAAATCCGAGATCAGCACGATGATCCCCCGCTTGCGCACCTGCCGAGCCAGCTCCGGAAACACAGCAGCGATATCGGTCTGCTCGTCGGGCTGCGTCTGTTCCATCTCGTGGAGCATCAGCTTCAGGTGATTGGGATGTGAGCTGGCGGGGAGGTTTTTCTGCACCTTGGTGGTGAACGTCACCAGGCCGACCGCGTCCTGCTGCTGCTGGAGCAGATACGCCAGGCTCGCCGCCGCCGTCGCCGCGTAATCATATTTGCTAAAGCCCTCGCCATACTTCATCGACTTGCTGGCATCTAGCAGAATCGTACACTTGAGGTTGGTCTCTTCCTCATACTCCTTGATGTACAGCCGGTCGGTCTTGGACCAGACCTTCCAGTCGATATGCCGCGTATCGTCGCCGGGCGCGTATTCGCGGTGCGTGGCAAACTCGACCGCAAAACCGTTGTAGGGGCTGCGATGCTGGCCCGTGATGAACCCCTCCACGACGAGCCTCGCGCGCACATCGAGCCGCTTGATGCGGTCGAGGGTCTTTGGGTCGAGGTAAGTCTTGCTGTCTGCGACGGACATCGGCGGTTCCATTGCGGATTTCGGATTTCGGATTGCGGATTCTTGCAGCAAATGCGGCTTGCAGATTCCTGGCTCAATCCGCAATCCGCAATCTGCAATCCGCAATCAGGCGAACGCCCTCGCCACCTGCGGCACAATCTCATCCCCCTGGCTCCGCTCCGGCGTTTCCGCGAGGAGCCGGTCAATCACCTTGTCCGGATAGATGCCCGCGGACTCGGCATTGAAGTTCGTGATCACCCGATGCCGCAGGACGGGATGAGCGACCGCCTTGATGTCGTCGGTGGTGACGAAGAACCGGCCCTGGAGCATGGCCCGCGCCTTGCCCCCCAGGAGCAGGTACTGCATTCCGCGAGGCCCGGCACCCCAGCTCACCCAGTCTTTGACAAAAGTGGGCGCGTCCCCTTCATGGACGCGCGTGGCCCGCACCAGCCGCAGGGCGTAGTGAATCACAAAGGGAGCGGCGGGCACGCGGCGGACCATCTGCTGGAGGCGGAGTATTTCCTCGCCGGAAAGGACGCCTTGCACGTTGGCGCTGTACTGAGCCGTGGTCGTTTCCGCAATCCGATACTCCTCGTCGTAGCTGGGGTACTTGACGAAGACCTTGAACATGAACCGGTCCTGCTGCGCTTCTGGCAGCGGATAGGTTCCTTCCTGTTCGATCGGGTTCTGCGTCGCCAGGACGAAGAACGGCGCCGGCAGCGGATGGCGCTGGCCGCCGATCGTCACCTGCCGCTCTTGCATCGCCTCCAAGAGCGCCGCCTGCGTCTTGGGAGGCGTGCGGTTGACTTCGTCCGCCAGGATGATGTTGGCGAAGATCGGACCGTTCAGGAACTTGAAGCCGCGCTCGCCGGTGGCCCGGTTTTCCTGAATGACTTCG
>DATKDU010000327.1:0-31044 GCA_035512595.1 Pirellulaceae bacterium | reverse complement strand
GCGGAGACGGCACTCGTGGACATTTTTGCCGCGTCGCGACGGGCGGTTCGCTTGCCGGACATCGTCGGCGCTGTCTGCCACTTGTTCGGCCTGGAGCCGGAGCAAATCCATTCCCCCAGCCGCTCGCCGACAGTTAGCCATCCGCGAATGCTGGCCATGTGGCTGGCGCGGAAGTACACACGCTCGGCCCTCTCGGAGATCAGCCGTTTTTTTTCCCGTAAGAGCCACACGACCGTCCTCTCGGCGGAAGAGACGGTAAAGGAGTGGCTCGCCAGCGGGAAGTCGGTGGCACTGCCGCAAGGGAGTTGCCGCGTGGAAGAGGCGCTGCGGCGGGTAGAGGTGCAACTGCGGCTGGCGTAGGTTGATCATCGTGATGCAAGGAACGACGGCTCGTCTCGTTTCGATCCAAGTGGGAAAGCCGGCCAACCACGGCCGCGCGGATGCTCTCGATCCGCACGATCGGCCGTGGCGGACTGGCTATTTCAAGATGCCGGTCGCAGGGTGCGTTTTCGTCGGGCAGAGCGGAATTGCCGGCGACGGGCAGGCCGACCTGGAAAATCACGGCGGCATCGACAAGGCCGTGCTGGCGTACAGTGCCGAGCACTACTCGCTGTGGCGCGCGGAACTGGGGCTGAATGAAATGCCGCCGGGGGGCTTGGGCGAGAACCTGACGATCGCCGGCCTCGATGAAACGAGCGTCTGTATCGGCGACGTGTGGCAGTGCGGGCCGGTCGAGTTCGAGGTTAGCCAGCCGCGGCAGCCATGCTGGAAGACGAGCCGCCGCTGGCGGATCGACGACTTGTCTCGTCGCGTGATCGCCACCGGCCGCAGCGGCTGGTACCTGCGCGTGCTGACCGAAGGGGAGATCGAAGCCGGGATGGAGCTCACCCTTGTAAAGCGAATCCATCCGCAGTGGACCGTCGCCCGCGCGAACGAAGTGCTTCATCACCGCAAGAACGACCTGGCAGCAGCGGAGGAATTGGCCAACCTGCCGGAGCTGGCTCTATCCTGGCGGGAAATCTTCTTGCAGCGGCACCAGCGGTCAGGCTCGTAGCCGGTTTGTTCCTGGCCCGGCAGGCGAGATATACTGTTCCAGAGGAGTCTCCCATGTCGAAGGCCGAACTCGCCGACTTCATTCAATTCGCCAAGCAAAAGCTCGACAGTGACCAGCAGCCGGCTTCCCTGGAGGAACTGCTCGGCCAGTGGCGCGATCAATGCACGCTGATGGCCACCATGGAAGACGTTCGGCAGGGGCTGAACGACTACGCGGCGGGACAGGGTGAGCCGGTCGAGGATGCGTTCCGTGATATTCGGCATCAATTGGGGCTCCGCGATTGAAGTACGAAGTCATCGTTCTTCCACGGGCCAAGATCCAGCTCTACGAATCCGCCTTGTGGTGGGCAGAGCATCGCTCGCGGCAGCAAGCGGCTGATTGGCTGGATGGCTTCGAAGCCGCGCTCAAGTCACTGGCCGAGTCGGCCGACGATCAGCCCGTGGCGTGCGAATCCGCGGCATTCCCTTTCGTCGTCCGCCAGTTGAATTACGGACTGGGCAACGCCAAGACCCATCGCGCCGTATTTGAGATTCGCGGAAACAAGGTGCTGGTTTTCGCGATTCGCCACTTGGCCCAGCAGGACTTGACCATCGACGATCGGTAACGGCCGCAGCAAAAACACGGCGGAGCGGATTGAAATCCGTTCTACTTCCCCGCTTTCGTCTTCGCAGGCCGCGGATGCGTTTCCCCGTTGCCCGCCTGGACTTGGTCCTCGCTCTTGGCGGCTGCGGCGGGACGAAAGGGGAGCTCGGAAACCGAGTCTCCGAAGCTGACGCCCAAGGCCCGGGCCGCTTGCACGGCGGAGCAGGTCGGGCAGACCGTATCGAGCTTGATCGCGTCGATGATCGGCACGCTTTCCATGTTCGGCGGCCAGTAGGTCACCATCTGGCCGAACTTCTGCTCGATCACCAGCCGCACCGCATGGGCCCCAAACTGCGTCGCCAGCACGCGGTCGAACGTGGTCGGCGCTCCGCCGCGCTGCAAATGCCCCAGCACGACCACCCGCGTCTCCTTGCCGGTCCGCTTCTCGATCTCCTTGGCCACCACGTTGCCGATCCCGCCGAGCTTGACCTGCTTTCGCTCCTTGCTCGTTTCGCACACCAGCTCGCCGCTGGGGAGTGCCGCCCCTTCGGCCACGACGACGAGCGTGAAGTGCTTCCCCCGCTGCTCGCGCTTGAGGATCGCCTGGCAGACGTTGTCGAACGTCCAGGGAATCTCCGGGATGAGGATCACGTCCCCGCCGCCGGCAATCCCCGCGTAGAGCGCGATCCAGCCCGCGTGCCGACCCATCACCTCCAGCACCATCACCCGTTCGTGGCTGGCGGCCGTGGTGTGCAGCCGATCCAGCGCGTCGGTCGCGCAAAACACGGCGCTGAAGAAGCCGAACGTGAACGCCGTGCTCGACAGGTCGTTGTCAATCGTTTTCGGGACGCCGACGACCGGAATGCCCTGCTCGTGAAATTGCTGGGCGACCGCGAGCGAACCGTCGCCGCCGGCGCAGATGATGCCGCTCAGGTTGAGCTGCTCGACCGTGGTCTTCACGCCGGCAATCAACTCCGGATCAACTTCACACCGGTCATTCACCCCCACGGTGGCGGCAAAGCGCCCCTTGTTCGTCGAGCCGAGGATCGTGCCTCCTTGGCTCAAGATGCCGGCCGTATTCTTGTGCGTCAGCGGGATGTAGCTGACCGGATCGACGAGCCCTTCGTACCCCTTGAGAAAGCCGACGACGTCGTAGCCGTGGGTGTTGGCGCTCTTGACCACGCCGCGAATGACAGCATTCAGTCCCGGGCAGTCGCCGCCGGCGGTGAGGATGCCGATCCGTTTGTCGAACTTGAGCATGTCGCGATCCGGGGAGTAGCGAGGGTGCATGGTCGGGCGGATGGGATGGCGATAATGTGGAGCCCGACTGGATAGTGTAGCCCGCTTTGGGAGCTGGAGAGAGGTAGAGACCACAAGCCTGAAGCGCCAGCGAAGGAAACGGCCGTTTGGCGAGTGGATAGCTTTCCTTCGCTTGCGCTTCAGGCTTGTGGGAGGAATGCCGCGGGAAAGCCGCCGTGGCGTTCGATCGCGGCGTCGATGGCGACGGACAAGACGCGGGTTTGGACGATCGTAGCGAGAATGATGGCATACCACACGAGGTCGGCGTCCGTAAGCGGCCGGCCGCGGCGATCGGCGAGCCACTTGCGAGCAACCTGATGCGCGCCAACACGGAATTGCCAGGTCGCTTCATCGGCGGCAGCGAGGCAATAGTCTTCGCGAAGCCAGATTCGGCCGCTGCCATATTGCGGAAATCGCGGAGCGACGGTGACGAGCAGCCGCTGTGCCGGAACTGCACGGTGGGACCAGCCTGCTTCGGCAGACGCCGGCCCACCATCGTGGAAATCGAACTGCGGCGGCCGCCGGGTGTGCAGCACAATGAGTTGGCGACCAAGTTCCGTCAGGACCGCCGTCAGGGCTGCGTCGCGCGGCGGAAGCACGCGTGGAAAGCCGGTCCGTAATGTCGCCGCATACCGCTGGCGATACATCGGCGAGTGAAACAAGGCGTAGGCGTAACAGGCATTGTCAACCATTTCGATGGCGACGGGAAACAGCGATTCACTTCCCCGATTGTCGTTGCGAATGATGCCGTCGAGCGTCAGGGCCGTGGTGGCCCAGAAATAGCTGCCAGGCTCGGAGGGGGGAAGCTGGCGACGGGCGATGAGGGCAAGTCCAAAGTCCACAGTCCAAGGTCCAAAGTCAGATAGGTTCAACGACTTTGGACTTTGGACTTTGGTCTTTGGACTGACGAAGTGACTTGTCACTTCGTGCCGCGGCCAATCGATCATCGCCGGGTGCCAGAAGATCCACCGCCAGTCGAGAGGCCGGTACTGGCACGGCTGAAGGAAGGATTCCCAGTCACCGAGCGCGGCGAGTACTTGCCGGGCGGCCGTGAGCTTCCAGCCGCGCGTGTCGCCGGGAGCGTAGCGCGGCGATCGGGTGCGGGTGAAATAACGGCGGCGGATCTCGTCGTCGGGAATCGACGGGTCGCGAAACGCCTCCAGCCGCTGGTGGAGTTCCGCCCGCGTGAACGCCACCACGAAGTGATCGCGGGCGGTGACGGGCGCAGTCGCATGCCGCGGAAACAACTCGGTCAGCGAAGGGGCCGCAGCATATTCGCGAAACATCTCGGCCGCTGCGGGTGTGAAACGAAAGTCAGGGGCGGCCGGCACAAAGTAGGTCCCGCTTGCCGAGCGGGACCTGTCCGTTCCGCTGGCCGTGCCAGGTCCCGCCCGGCAGACGGGACCTACCAGCTTGTCGAACTTTGCCGCCCGGGTTCCCCATATTTCGGCGTGCTCGACCCTTGGCGCTAAATCGCCCGGCGGCCGGCGAAAGAAGCCGATCGCGATCCCCTGATCGAGCCCGAACACGTTCTCATCGCGGCTGCCGTCGGGCGCGACCTCGCGGGCCTTGCGATTGCCGTGCAGATCGACAACCGTGACCCTCGGAAAGGTCTTACGCAGTTGCTGCCGCATGATCCGAAATGTGGCATTGGTCAGGTAGCCGTGGTTGGTGACCAGGGCCACGATGCCGCAGCCGGTCGTTTCGATCCGCCACTGTGCGTAGCGGATGAACTTGACGTAGTCATCGTGAAGCCACGTTTTCTTCTCCCCCAGCTTCTCGCCGTCCGCCTGCAGGTAACCGGCGTGGCCGTTTTCGCCGCGGACGAGCGACGTGATCCAGTCGCTCTGGTTCTCAGAGAGATACGAAAAGGGCGGATTGCCAAGGACGACCGTGAAGGGAACATCGTAGGCCGCCGCTTGGCGAGCGGGGGGCGTCAGCCCCCTGATTGTCCCGCCGCCATCAGGGGGCTGACGCCCCCCGCTCGCCAGCAAGGGTAGCGGCGGCCCAGCGAGCGTGTTCCCCAGATGGATCTCCAGCCGCGCCGGCGACTGGAAGCGATAACCGGTCTGGGCCAGCTTGAGGGCCATGTTCAGTCGGGCCAGGAAGCACGGCGCGGCAAGCAGCTCCATTCCCCACAACCGCGGCAAGAGCTGTCGCGGCACGTAGTCGTTCCAGCGCTGAGATACCTCCTCGTCAGCAAGCCCCTTGCTGCGCCAGTGCTCTCCAAGCGACGTGTGGATGAATTCAACCGCTTCCAGCAGAAACGTTCCCGTGCCAACCGCCGGGTCGAACAGCTTGATGAACGGATCGGCATCGCTGGCCCCGCGCGGCAGTGTCGCCGACGGCACTTGCCGGCGAACATCGCCCCACGTCGCCTCATCGGCCAATCCCTGCGGCAGCGAAAACTCTTCCCGCAACTGCCCGTCCATTTGCCGCAGCATGTAGCGCACGATCGGCTGCGGCGTATAAAAGACCCCGGCCCGCTTGCGGCGGTCGGGCTGATCGTGACGGAGCAGATGTTCGTAGAGGTGCGTCAGGTCCATGAAGCTGGCGCTGGATCGCGGGTCATCCGTTGAGCCAATTCGCTCGAGGGCGAATTTTTCCCAAGGCGCGGACTGCTCCAGCAACCATGTGCGACACCTGCGCCAATCGTCGGCAAAGGCGATGGCGATTGCCGACCCGCAAACGATGGCCTGGGCCAGCGCATCGGCCGCCTCACCCTCCGACAGGTCACGCTGCAAGTCTGCGGCCAACGAATGCTGAATCTCGTCGCTGACTTTCAACTCCGTGCGAACGGCGTGCAGCGACGATGCCAATTGCCGCAGCAGCCTGGGCGACAGACCTCGGTCGAGTTGACGAGGCATGGCAAGAAAGCCGGCGGAGTGCCTGCTACAAAATGGCCAGCTCCGGCCCCACGTGCTCGGTCACCACCGCCCCGAACAGCGTGTGCGGCGCGACGTCGTAAATCGCCACGTCGATCAGCTCGCCGACGAGCCGCGGACTAGCGTCGAAGACGACGATCCGGTCGCACGGCGTGCGGCCGGTGAGCTGCACGAGGTCCCCCTCGGTTTCGCCGTGTCGCCGGGCCATGTCGCTGGGGCCTTCCACCAGCACCTGCACCCGCTGGCCGAGAAGCTGCTGATTGTCCTGCTCGCTGATCCGGTTCTGGAGTTCGAGCAGCTCGTTGTTCCGCCGGTTCTTCACTTCGTGCGGCACATCGTCCGCCAGCAGCTCCGCCCCCTTCGTCCCCGGCCGCTCGCTGTACTTGAAGATGAAACTATTCTTAAAGCGGCATTCGGCAACGAGGGCATACGTCTTCTGAAAATCTTCTTCCGACTCGCCGCAGAAGCCGACGATGAAGTCGCTGGTCACCGCGGCATCCGGCAGCTTCTCGCGGATGCGGCCCATCATCTGGCGGTAATCTTCCACCGTGTAACCGCGCTTCATACGCGCCAGCACGTCATTGCTGCCGCTTTGTGCCGGCACGTGCAGGTAGTGCGAGCATTTCGGCAAGTCGCGGACGGCATCGAGCAAGTCGTCCGTCATGTCCTTCGGGTAATTGGTGACGAATTTCAGCCGCTCCATGCCGGCGATGTCGTGCAAGGCATAGAGCAGATCCGAAAGCCGCGTCGTTTTGCCGCCGTCGCGAAACTTGTAGCTGTTGACCGTCTGCCCCAGGAGCGTGATCTCCTTGCACCCCTGGTCGGCGAGGGTTTTCGCTTCGTCCATAATCTGTGCTGGCGGCCGCCCCTGCTCCGGTCCGCGGGTCATCGGCACGATGCAGTAGGTGCAGAACTTGTCGCAGCCAATCTGAATCCGCAGGTACGCCTGAAAGGGGGTCGGCCGCATCGACGGATCGCGCAGCGGGTCGAACGTCTCGTGGCTGCGGCGGATTTCTTCGGCCGGCCCGTCTTTGCGACCCAGGCCGACCGCCATTTGCGGCCCTTTGCCGGCGGCGACGTTTTCCAGCAGTCGCGGAATCTCCCTGAGTTGCCCCGGTCCGACGACCAGATCGACGTAGGGCGCCCGCTCGAAGACCAGCTTCTGGTCCTTCTGCGCCATGCACCCCATCACGCCGATGATCTTTTCCGGATGCTGCTTCTTGAAGCTCCGCAGCCGCCCCAGCGCGCTGTAAGTTTTATTCTCGGCCTGCTCGCGAACCGAACAGGTGTTGAACAGCAGCACGTCGGCTTCGTCGATGCCGCGGGCCAGGTCGAACCCTTCCTTGCGGAGCGACGCCACGACCATTTCGCTGTCCAGGACGTTCATCTGGCAGCCGACGGTTTCGAGGTAGAGTCGCTTCATGTTACGTAGGACAGGTTTTCAACCTGTCCAAAGTGATAGGACAGGTTGAAAACCTGTCCTACGCTGCTGCCTTCTTCTTTTTCCTTTTCGCTTCCTGACGCTTACGCTCCTGCTCGGCAGACGCTTGCTGCGTCAACTCCGCAAGGAGCTCCTCGCGGCGACGGCGCATCAGCCTGGCCAGCGTCACGACCGCGACGTACGCGCCCATCGCCAGCAAGGCCCAATCCCACCACTGCATGTTCGCCATGGCCACCTCCTTGCTACACGGTAGGACAGGTTTCCAACCTGTCCAAGGCAACTGGACAGGTTGGAAACCTGTCCTACGGCGTCTGCCCATCTTACCACGCCGGGCCGAAATGCCGCGAGAGGGAACCAGCCGAAGACTAACGCTTTCAGCTACTAGAAATGCCGCGCTTCGCGCGTCTAATTCAGCTCGCCCAGCGGCCGCACGAATGCCTCGTCGCATTCGCTGACCACCCCCGTGACGTGCTCCATCATCCACACGTCCATGTCGTGCAGCATCTGCGTCGTCAGCTCGTCGCCGCACGGATACTGGCGGATCGCCAGCCTGAGCCCGGCGGAATAAATCAGCGGCAATTCGCGGCACACATCGTCGGTCGTATAAATCTCCGAGTCGCGCGAAAAGGCCAGGAACAACGGAAACTCGCGGAGGCTCTTCAGATTCGCCAGCGGCATGCGTCCGCTGGGAAATCCGCCGCCCACCGACAGGGCGCCGGCATATCGCTGCGGCTGCATGAGCGCCAAGCGGAAGGCCATCGTCCCGCCATCCTGATAACCGGCCAGGAAAATCCGGTCCGGGTGGACGTGGAATTTGCTCTCGGCGGCGGCAACCGCTTCCAGCACGCGCTCCTCAGCCGCCAGGATCGCTTCATCGCCCTGCGACCAGCCGAAACCGCGCCGGCCCGTGCCGCCGCACGTGCCGCGCACGCCGGCCGCGGCATAGTTCCGCATGCTGATGTGCGGCATGACTTGCATCAGCTCGCACTCATCCCCCCCGTCGCCGTGCAGCCAGACGACAAGCGGATAAGCGTAGTTGGGTTCGTAGTGCAGCGGCGCCAGGAGCGTATGCGCCACAGCGCTGCGAGCGAATGTTTTGACGTCGGGCGGGCCGTGGCGAGTGAAAGCGGGCGGGGCCGGAGCAACCGCGGCGAAGATGCGATTCATAAATTGTGGCGGGAGAAAGCGACGGGATGAAACTCGGGCAGCAGAGACTGGGTCAATCGTCTGGGCCTGCTACGCGAGGAACGACATTCCCCTCGAACCGTGCCGTCGGAGACATTGGAATGTTTCCGGAGCCAGCGTGGGGAGTTGTAGGACAGAGAAAAGGCTCTGTCAACCTCAGTGACTCGTCAGCAGCGAATCCATCTTGCCACTGACGCTCCAGGAACGCCGCGAATTCCCGTCGCGGCAAGGATGCTAGCACTCGTCTCAGCCCTTGGCCATCAACTCGCCCATCGTCTTCACGAGCCCCTTGACGGCATCCACGCTCTTGGCAAAAGCCGCCTGCTCGCTGGCGTCGAGGTCGAGCTCGATAATCCTTTCAACCCCTTTGGCCCCGAGGACGACCGGCACGCCGACGTAATATCCGCCGACGCCATACTCCTTGTCGCAGTACGCGGCACACGGAAGCAGCCGCTTCTTGTCCTTCACAATCGCTGCGACCATTTGGGCCGTCGCGGCGGCCGGTGCGTAGTAGGCGCTGCCCGTTTTCAGCAGCGAAACGATTTCCGCGCCGCCATTGCGGGCCCGATCGACGATTGCGTTTAGCTTTTCCTCGGAGAGCAAGCGGCGGACCGGAATGCCGCCGACGCTCGTGCAGCTTGGCATCGGCACCATCGTATCGCCGTGTCCACCCATGAGCAGCGCGGTGACATCTTCTACGCTCACGCCCAACTCCATCGCCAGGAACGTGCGATAGCGGGCCGTGTCGAGGACTCCCGCCTGGCCGATCACGCGCTGCGGTGGAAAGCCGGTCACTTGCCAGGCCCGCTGCACCATCGCGTCGAGCGGATTGCTGACGACGATCACGACCGCATTGGGGCTCGTCACTTTGACGTTCTCGGCGACCGAGCTGACGATTTTGGCGTTGGTCGAAAGCAGATCGTCGCGGCTCATTCCCGGCTTGCGGGCAATGCCGGCGGTGATCACGACCACGTCGCTGCCGGCGGTCGGGCCGTATTCGGTCGTGCCGACGATGTTTGAATCGAAGCCGACAATCGGCGACGACTGCATGAGATCGAGCGCCTTCCCCTTGGGCATGTTCTCGGTGGCGGGGATGTCCACCAGGACGATGTCCCCCAGTTCGGCGGCAGCGCACCAGTGAGCGCAGGTTGCGCCCACATTTCCAGCGCCCACAATCGTGATCTTCGCGCGACCCATGCAGTGCTCCTTAAGCCAGTTGAAGGAGTTTCCCCTTGGCAAATGCAAGCCTCGAATATCGTCCTCTAGCGCGCGGCGTCAACGGGGGTGACGGTGTGCGCTAGGCGATGGAGGTGCTCATCCCCTTGACGGGGGCCAGCGGATCGATTCACGCCAGCGGCTCTTGCTGGGACAGGCAATGGAACGAGCCGAGCCCCCACACGAGATTCAGCGACGGCAAGCCGACAACGCGGCGGTCGGGACGCAGTTTTTGCAGCGTGTCGATCGCGACACGATCGGCCGGATCGTTATACGTCGGCACGATCAGCCCGCCGTTGACGAAGATGAAGTTCGCGTACCCGGCCGGCAGCCGCTGATCGCCGACGTATTTTGGACCTGGAAGTGGAAGCGGAACAATACTAACCCGAAGCGCAAGCGAGGGCTGTCCAGACTCTCCCTCGCTTGCGCTTCGGGTTAGTATGCCACTGGAAACCCGCAACAGCTCAGCCAGGTTCTGCTGCGTTGGCCCGTAGTTCTCGTCGCTCGGGTCGTCGCACACGCCGACGACGATCGTCCGCGGCCCCACGAAGCGGGCGATCTGGTCGATGTGCCCGTCCGTATCATCGCCGGCAATCTCGCCCCCTTTGAGCCACCAGATCTCCTTCACGCCCAGGTAATCGCGCAGATACTTCTCCGTCTCTTCGCGCGACAGGTGCGGATTGCGATTGGGATTGAGCAGGCACGACTCGGTCGTGAGCAGCACCCCTTCGCCGTTGCCCTCGATGGCGCCACCTTCCAAGATGATCCCTGGCGAAAAAACCCGCCGCCCCTGAAGTGCCGCGATCTTCCGCGGCACCTGGTTGTCGAGATCAAACGGCGGGTATTTTCCCCCCCAGGCGTTGTATTCCCAGTCGATGAGCGCTGGCGCGAGTCCCGAGTCCAAAGTCCAAAGTCCAAAGTCGTTGGCCCCTCGACTTTGGACTTTGGACTTTGGACTTTGGACTGAAAGGAACGTCGGCCCATGGTCGCGGCACCAGGCGTCGTTGGTCGGAATATCGTGCAGCGTCACGTTCGGCAGTTTGCCGACCAGGGCGCGGGCCTGCCGCATGACGGCCTCGCCGCCGGCCAAAATGTGTACCGGCTCAAATTGCGCGATCGTCCGCACAAGCTGCGCGAACTCTCCCGGCACTGGCCCGAACTTCTGCGGCCACGTTTCCGGATTCCGCGGCCACGACAACCACGTCGCCGCATGCGGCTCCCACTCCGCAGGCCAACGATAGCCGAGTTGGGCAGGGAGTTCGGGTTGACTCACGTATCGATGCTCCGCAACGGAGGCCCGGCAGGAAATAGCTCCGGCCGTAAGGCCGGGGGCTCACAGCGCAGTGGATCCTGACTGTCCGACCGGCCATTTTCTGGGGAATTGTATCAGGAAGGTTGCCTGCTACTACTGCCCCGACCCTTGATCGAGCTCGCTGATCGTTTCCGCGATCCGCTGGGTGTTCAGCGAGCTGTTGCTGTTCAGCGGGTTGTCGCTGTTGCCGAAGAAGTCGCCGAGCTGCAGGAAGGCGGGGCTCATCAAGAGAATGAGCACGGCCGGGGCGAAGCAGAATAGCAGCGGAAAGGTGAGGAAGATCGGCGTCCGGTTGGCCTGGAGCGTGGCCAATTGTTTCCGCGTATTTCTGAAATGGTCGGCCTGGTCGAGTAGATTGCCGCTGATCGAGACGCCGAGCGAATCGCCGCGGGCCAGCAGCGTGGAGACCTGCCGCACCTCCGGCGTGTCGATGCGGTTGGCGAAGTCGGCCAGGGCGAATTTCAGGCTGTGAACCTCGGCATGTTTCTTGAGGATCAACAGTTCCTCGGCGAGTGCCGGGTGGTTGGTCAGGTTCTTGGCGACGTGCTCCAAGCTGGCCGGCAGGGCCATGCCGCCGCCGACGCACATGCTCAGCATGTCGAGCATGTCGGCCAGGCCGGCGTTGATCTCTGCCAGGCGGCTCTGCTTGCGGACGTACACGTACATACGCGGCACGATCGACAGCGTGGCTGCCACGATCGCCCCGCCGACCAGGAACTTCCACTGCTGCTCCGTTGGCGATGCGATCGCCAGGATTCCCGCCACGATGAGCGGGAAGACCATCAGCAGGAAGCGGTAGGCATAGACGCTGGCCCGTGCGGTCGGGCTGTAGAGGCCAGCCTGCTTGAGCATCTGGCCGAACTCGCGGCGTTCTTTCTCCGACTCGGGGAGCTGCGCCGCCAGCGCGGGGGTGAGCGGGCCGAAGACGCCGCCGCTGGTGCTGCCCGGCCCGTCGTGGGCGACGGGGTTAACCGCCGCTCGGGCACCATCGCGCAGCGATGGTCGGCGGCGTCGATACACTATCCGCAGCACCAGCAGCATCGTCACGATGCCGCAGCCGACGGCAATCAGCGTCTGTGGCTTCTGCCAGAAGAGCGGATCGCTGATCAGTTGCTGAAGTTCGGCCAGTTGGTGGGGCATGGTTTAAGTAGGTCCCGCATGCCGAGCGGGACCTGTTGGTTGGTGTGATTCGATTTTTTCAGGGGTGCCGTCGCCTGCCGTCGTGGTCCCGCCCGGCAGGCGGGACCTACCTAATACTGCTGCCGTAGGATGCGCCACACCCAAAGCCCGCCGACGCACTGCAAGCTAACCGCAATGCCGACGAGCCACGGTCCCTTGGGGTGTTCGAGGAACGATCGTGTGTATTCGGGTTCAAGCGAGCTCAGGATGACGACGGCGAGCACGGAGCCAATCGCCATGCCCCAGGCGGAGAGCCGGCTGCCGGCACTCACCGCCAGGAGGTGGTTGCGAACGTCGTGCCGGTCGCGGGCGGCGTGAGCCATCCGCTCGGTGAGCAGCGACAGGTTGCCGCCCGCCCGGCGATGGACGACGACCGCCGTGGCGAAGATGCGGAACTCAGCCAGCGGCACTCGGTAGATCATGCGGCTCATCACGCCAATCGGCGAGTGGCCAAGCTCGAGCTGCGAATAGGCATTGGCAAACTCAGCCCCCAGCGGACCTTTGATTTCCTTGGCGACCAGGTCGAATGTTTCGCTCAGGTTCTGACCGCTGCGAACCGCATCGGCGACCGCCTGCAAAGCCTGCGGCAGCACTTTTCGCATCTGGTTGACGCGAATTGCCCGGACGACGATCAGCCAAACGATCGGAATCGCACCGCCGAGGACCATGCCGCCGGCGACCGCCAGGAGGTTTTCGACGAAGACAAAGCAAATGCCGCCGCCGGCAATGACGCCCCCCAGGACGATCATCAGGGCTGTGGACATGTCGAGCAACGTGCCAGAGGCTTCTACGAGCTGGAAGAAGGCCCGGTTGAGATCGCCGGCCGGCTGCTGCGCTGCCAGCTCCAGCCGCTGTCTCGGCTCTTCGCGCGGGACGAACAAGTCGCGGAGGAAGAACCCCAGCGCGGCCAGCGCGGCCGAAACCGAGGCGAACGTCACGCTCATCACGGCGATGTCGGCAATCATGCATCGTCCTCCATCGCCAGGTGACGCGGCACAGTGGGCTCGATGTTGCTCATCGGGCCGACGGCACTGTCGGGCGTGAGCTGCCGCGGGTAGAAGAGTTTTTCAGGAATCTCGATGCCGATCTGGTTCAGCCGCTTGAGGAACGCGGGCTTGTTGCCGGTGGCGTAGAAGTGGCCGCGGGCAATGCCGCGGTCGTCGGTGCCGCACTGCTCGAAGCCGAACAGGTCCTGGATGGCGTAGTCGCCATTTTCGAGCGACATGATTTCGGAGACCCGCATCACGCGGCGAACGCCCCCTGTGAGGCGGGCCAGGTGGATGATCAGGGTGATGGCCGAGGCGATGTACCGCCGCGTGACGGCGACCGGCAGATCGAAGCCGGCCATGCTGGTCATCACTTCCAATCGCGAGAGGGCGTCGCGGGTGTCGTTGGCGTGGATGGTGGTCAGCGAGCCTTCGTGACCGGTGTTCATCGCCTGGAGCATGTCGAGGGCTTCGGCCCCGCGGACTTCGCCGACGATGATCCGGTCGGGCCGCATGCGGAGGGCATTGCGAACCAGGTCGCGCTGCGTGATCTCGCTGGATCCTTCCGCACTCTTGGGGCGGGTTTCGAGCTTGACGACGTGCTTCCGCTGGAGCTTGAGCTCGGCGGAGTCTTCGACGGTCACCAGCCGCTCTCCCGGCGGGACGAAGCGGGAGATGCAGTTGAGGAGGGTCGTTTTGCCGCTGCCGGTGCCGCCGGAGATCATGATGTTGATGCGACCTTCGACGGCCGCCTCGATCACCTGCAAAATCTCGGGGCAGACCGAGCCGCGGACTAGAAGGTCGGGCGTGGCCAGCGGGCGATGGCCGAAGCGGCGGATGGAAAGCACGGGACCGCCGAGCGCCAGCGGCGGAATGATCGCGTTGACGCGGCTGCCGTCTGGCAGGCGGGCATCGACCATCGGCGAATGCTCGTCGATCCGGCGGCCGACGCGTGCCGCGACCCGCTGGATGATTTGCAGCAGGTGATCTTCGTCGGCGAAAACGGTGTTCGTTTCCTGGAGGCGGCCGAGGCGCTCGACATAAACTTCAGCCGGACCGTTGACCAGGATGTCGGTCACGTCCGGGTCCTGCATGTACGGCTCGAGCGGGCCCAGTCCGAACGACTCGGCCAGCAGCTCGTCCACCAGCCGGTCCTCGTCGATGACCGGCAGTTTTTTCGAGCGGCTGCGGAGCATCCCTTCCGCCAAGCGGCGGATATCTTCCCGCAGCTCTTCATCGGAAAGACCCGTGATTCGCGACAGGTCGAGCGAGTCAAGCAGCTCGCGGTGAATGCCGGTCTTGATTCGCTGGAACTCGGCTTCACGGAGTTCGGCGGTGGGAGGCGGTTCGGCGTGGCCATTGCCGTTGCCGTTGCGTTCAGCGGTGTGCCTGGACTGGAGAAACATGGGGATTCCGATGTTCGGTGGCGTTGAGTGGGTCCGAGGGCTAAGTTCCGGGTTCCGGGTCAGTTCGCGGCCGCTTCAAAAGACACGACGCTCGGCTCGATCACGCCCGAGGGGACGAGGACGCTTTTCTCGCCGGCCTTGGGGGCGGCAGTGGTTTGCGTCTCGTCCTCATCCTGGAAACGCTTGCCGCTGGGGCCTTCGCGCGACTCGCGAATCCGCTCGCCGTCGAACTCCAGGACTTGCAGCTTGCCGCCGGAGTATTTTTCGATCGTGAACCGCCTGGCCGGCTTGGGCGCGGGGATTTCCCGCAGGCCAAGGAGCTCGCGGCGGCTGATCTCATGCTGGGTGTCGTCGGTCTTGGCCACGTCCAGAGCACTGCGGAGAGCCACGCTGAGCATGCCGGTCCGCTGGGCAACGATCAGCTTGTTGGCGTCTTCCGGCGAGACGGCGACGGTCAACCCTTCGGTAAAGAGCGGCGTGGCAGTACGGCGCGTGCCGCGCTGGCGGGGGCGGCTTTCCGCGGCGTCCACGATCAGCACGTCCTGCAGCAGCGTCTTGGTCGTGACTTCGCCCAGATCGGGATGCGTTCCCTCGACCGTGAGTGAAATATCGACGTGGTCTCCTTCTTCCAGCCGCTTGCCGCCGGTTTCGGTGCCGACGACGTCGATCGTCACGGCCCGCATCCCTTCGGGAAGCCGTTCGGCCAGGTCGGGGAGCGATTCGCCGATGCCCAGCAGGTACTCGTCGCGCATCGCCTGGCCGGCCTTGATGGTCTGCCGGGTGATGCGGCCGACGGCGACCGGCGTGCTGGTGAGCGTCCCCTTGGCGGCCTTGGCGTCCTTGGCGACGTAGCTGACAAAGATGTCCTGGTCGGTGATCCGCGTGTTCTTGGGAATGTTCACGGCGGCAAACACGACCTTCACCCCCGGGTCGGGCTGCGGCTCGGCCTTGACCACCGGCGGTTGCTCCAGGGCCTGGCGGACGACGTACGCGGCAACGAGGCCGAGCACGATGGCCATCACGGCAAAGGTCACGGTCGCGGGACTGATGCGCTTCACGTTAAGCTCTCCTCATTCGACGAAACGGTGGTGTGCGGAAGGTAGCTGTTGTGCGGTTTGGATCGGCCGGCCGTGTTTGCGTTGCTTGGCGCTCGTGGGCACGTAGTCAGGAAAGCAAATGCAGTGCCGCGGCTGACGTGGCGTTCGTTCAGTGCTGGACGAGCGATTGAATAACCATCATTCCCAGAACGAGCAGCGTGCTGATTGCAATCGGCACCGCAAACGGAATCACGCGCCGCGGCTTGGCCCGCGGGGAGCCTGCTGCCGTGGCGGCGCCGCCCCGATCGAGATTCAGGTAGCGACTGCGGGCGGCTGTAATGCCGTGCGTCAGCGAGCCGCCGACCATCACGCCGGCCGCCATGCACGCCGCCAGCACGGCGCTGGCGCCGAACACGGCCAGGATCATCAGGGGGCCAAGCCAGGCGCCGAGTGCCGCCAGGAGCTTGACGTCCCCCATCCCGCCGCCCCCCAGCAGCCACGGCACGATCAGCAGCGAGAAGCCGACGCCAAAGCCGGCCAGCGACCAGAGAATGCCGCGGGAATCGGGCATGACCGCATGGAACAGAAGTGCGGCAAGGAAGGCCGGCACGGTGATCCAGTTGGGAATTTTCTTGGTGCGGAAATCGAGGATGGCGGCAGTGATGACGAAAATCGACACCAGCGTTGCCAGGAGTTGCACGGAAGACACGTTGAAGACCCTCGGGGGTGCAGAAACTGGATGGAACATGAAGGCCGCCGCCGCAAAGGGACGCCGGCAATCATGAAGGCAATCAGCGTGCCTGAGATGTGCATGTCGATGTGCGGGCCTACGAATCGACGTCGTCCACCGCCGGCTGCCCCGGCAGGTCATTGCGGGCGCAGTCCACGACGTCCCCCGGCGTGTCTTCGTAGACGCTGTCCGGAATGCAGAGAATCCCGGCAAAGCTGAAGCTCTGATCGAGGTGCAGGACCGACTCGGCGACGTCCGACAGCTCATCGAGAATGCCGTCGCGGGCGGCAGAGAGCCCGCTGACGATGCCGAACACGAGCAGCACGACCAGGAGGCACCACTCAAAGGAGAGGGCGCCGTCTTCTTCGGACCAGAACCGGTTCAAGTTGGCGTACATCGCAGATCCTGCACAAAGGGAGCGGCCGAGAACGGTCTACGAGTCGCTGTCGAGCTGGGCGCCCTGACCAGCCGGGGCGGCCGTGCGGGCGCAATCGGTGTACACCATCGCATCGTCGGTAAAGGACATCCCCGGCGCGAAAATGGGCGGATCGACAATGTTGATCTCGGCCAGGCTGTAGCTCTGGTCGATCGCACCGGCGGCCTGGGCCACGTCGCCCAGCTCGTCGATGATCGCGTCGCGGGCGGCAGCCAGCCCGCCGACGATGCCGATGACCAGCAGCGTCACGACCATGGTCCATTCGAAGGAGAGGCTGCCGTCTTGTTCACGCCAGAGTTTTGCCAGGGTGCGTTTCATCGTTTGATCGTGTTTGGTGTTTGGTGTTCGGTGTTTGGTACGAAATACGAAACACCATCCAATGCAAAACCCGGACCCGATTACGAATCGCTGTCTAGGAGTGCCGCCTGGCCGGCGAAGTTTCCCCGGCCGCAGTCGGCATACGTCGCGCGGTCGGTAAAGGCGGAATCGCTCGCCCCGCCGACTGGGATCGCGCCGCCGTCCCCTTCGGGATCGATCGCGATGGCCAGCGGCTGATCGATCACGAACGAGCCGTCCAGGGCCAGCATGGCCTGGGCCGTGTCTCCCAGTTCGTCGATCACCGCATCCCGGGCCGCCGACAGGCCGGCCACGATGCCGATCGAAAGGAGCGTCAGCACGAGGGTCCACTCAAACGACAGGACGCCGTCGTCTTCCCGCCAGATTTGCCGGGCCATCTGAGTCATGGGAGCCTCTTCCAGGAGTCTGGTTGCGTTTTGGAAACATGCCTGCACAGAGAAAAAGACGAGCCCACCCGGCCGAGCGGCCGGGTGGGCTCTGGCAGACCAGACATTACGAATCGATGTCGAGCTCAGGGCCCTGGCCGACCGGCGCGGCCGTGCGAGCACAGTCGATGTAGAGCGCTGCGTCGATGAACGACGAGTCGCTCGCCGAGCTGGTGGTAGCGGCGTGTACGAGGACTTCCGGCGGGAAGTCGATCGTGTACGACTGATCCAGAGCCAACATGGCCTGCGCCACGTCGCCCAGCTCGCTGATGATCGCATCGCGAGCGCCCGCCAGGCCGCTGACGATGCCGATCGTCAGCAGGGTCACCAGCATGACCCATTCGAAGGAGAGGACGCCGTCCTCTTCCTTCCACATTCGAGACAGAACCTTCATCCGAAACTCCTTGTACCAGGATCCACAGAAAACACGTGTGGGGGCCAACGATGGCCACCCGCCGGCGCGCGATGTTGTGCCCACGCGCGCCGACCTTCTTGTGCGAGGGTGCAATGCACCTGCCGTGCCACGCGAGCGGATGAAGCAGGGCGAGTGAGTGCGCTCGTCGGCAACCGGTTGACGGACAAGGGTTTGCGCCGCACGGCAGCAATCGCAGACCAGCGCCGCTGGCCGCGCGCTGACAGCGGGCCTGAACATGTGCCGTAAGCCCTACGTGGCGAGATGTTCAGAGAGCCTAGCGCACCGCCGACAAAAAAAAGGCTCCGCCAGAGCACCTGGCGGAGCTTGTTCTCGATCGATGCAGTGCCGGCATCACGCCCCTGGTACGTGGCGCGGAAAGGCAGTTTTCCAGGGCACTTGGAACAACTGCAATGGTCTTGCCGACAATGACGATCGGAAGGAGTTGCGGTTAAAAAAAGTGGGCAATCATCAGCCGGGGGCTGTCAGGCCCCCCGGGCACGAGTCAGGCGTGATTCATTTTCGCAACACGCTGCTACGATTCGGAATCTACGTCCGAATCGAGCACGGCGCCGGTTGCTTCCGGACCGGGCAGCGGCGCTTGCGGGCGGCGCACCACCTGGCTCGGCTGGTCGTGGTAGGCCGAGCCGACCGCTCCGCTGCTCCCCATCCGCTCCGGCGTCATGGGAGCGGGGGCCGAGTGGCGGCGGAATTCCTGGACGCGCGTCCGCCCGGTGTTACCGCAGTAGGGCGTGTGGACGCTGATCATCAGCGGCCCCTGGATGCGATACGACTGGTCGAGCGAGGTCATCGCTTCGGCCACGTCCGCCATCTCGTCCTGCACGGCATCGCGGACGGAGGCAATGCCGGCGACGGCGCCGATCGTCAAAACGGAGGTGAGGACGGTCCATTCGAACGACAGCACGCCGTCCGTTTCGCGCCACAGGCGCTCGAGTAGCTTTCTCAAGGTGTTTCTCCTGGTGCAATTGTCGGCCGCGGCGAGGGGCACTCTCGCCGCGGCCGATTCGGATGAAGCCGCCGGTACAAGCGGCATATTTCGCATTATTGGCACAATCCGTACCAAATGCAAAACAGTGCATCAGGAATTCTTAGCAAACTGCTATTAAGTCTTTGCGCTGTCAAGAGTTGACAGCAGCGACAGCGCACGCGATCGAGAACGGGTCCGCTGGCGAGCGCTAAGCGTTCTTAGCGCAAGTGCGCGAGAGATGGAGCGCGGTGTTCAGAGAGTGGAACATCGGGCTGCCGATGGGACAAATAGGTCTTATGGGTCCTATAGGTCCAATTCCCTTGTCGGCATTAATTCCGCCAGGATCGCCTTCTGATCGTGATAAACAACCCGCACCCGGCCTGCCTTGGCGCGCGATTCGGCAGAGACCAATTTCGCCAATTGCCCGAACCGCTCCCGGCTGACGAGCAGATACCGCACGTCGTGGTTTTGCAGCGTGCGGAGCCAGGTCTCCTCGCCGCGAAAGATGCGGCGGTAATCCTCGAACGTCTCCACGCGCGACAGATGGATGTGGCCGTAGATCAGCGGCTTCAGACGCCCCTGGCTCGTGTAGATCAAGTAGTCGGCCCAGTCCATCGGCGCCGCAACCTTGCCGGACAGATTCAGCCGCTCGATTTGATCCGCCAGGTGTACAGGCGTCTCGCGCGACGCGACCGGCACTTCGCCGCGAGCGTTTCCCGTGACCAGGCTGTACGTCGGCGGGGCGAGGATGGCCGTGGCGAAGACGCACCCCATCGCGATCAGCGTTCGCATCGCCGCCGGCTCATCTGGTGAGTGGTGAGTGGTGAGTGGTGAGTGGTCATCGGTTGATGGCCGACCACTCGCCACTAACCACTCACCACTCACCAACCTGGCCGCATGCGGCAGCACGATCCACGGCCAGACGATCGCGTACCACGCCAGCATGCGGATGGCCGATAGCGTTGCCAGGGCGAAGAGCGCCAGCAGCAGGTAGTCGTGCAGCTCCCACGTGCGGCCGCCGTACTTCCACAAGCAGGCGGCGACGAGCAGCGAGCCGATCAGCAGCACCCCGGTCAGGCTCGCCGGGGCCATCGCTTTCCACTCGCTGATATAAGCGAGTGCCGCATGCTCGCCGAAGAACAGGATCCGCGGCAAGAGCAGCGGCCCGTGCGGATTGATGCACGCTCCGGCCAGCAGCAACAGGACTGCCGCGGCCATCGTGACGATTCGTGGCTCCTTCCAACTCGCCGCGACGGAAAAGCCCGTCTCGCGCAGCACCTGGAACGTAATGCTCAGTGCGTAACTGCCGAGGATTGCCAGCCCGATCAGGATCGAACCGTGCAGGTTGGCCCACAACATTCCCACAACCGGCAGCCACAGAAGCGGATGACGCTTCGTCGGCAATTCCGAGCAGGCTAATAATACGAGCGCCGCACCGAGTTGCCCAAAGAGCTGCGGCCGGATCGTTCCCGCGATCGGCAATTCGAGCAGAAACATAGCAGCGCCGGCCGCGACCGCAAAGCGGCCGTCAATGCCGCGGCGCGCCACCGCCAGCATTACCGCGCCGGCAGTGAGCGTAACCAGCAGCGCGTGACCGAAGACCAGTCCTTCATTGCCGAACGTGCTGTGTACCCCGTAGCCGATCACCTGCGACAGCCACGCGGCATTCAACACGGGCGCGCTGGTCGGTGCGGCCGAAAACGGATCGTGTGTTGGCAGTGCCTGGTGCTGGACAATCCAGCGGCCAAAGTCGAGATGCCCCCACAGGTCGGTATGGTTGAGCCGATTGAAGCTGGTCAGCGCGAAGATAGCGCACAGCGTGACGACCGCCGCCAGTCCCGCACGCGTGAGGCTGGGAAAGTACGGCGACGTGAGGTTGTCGCGCCGCAGGCAGTCGGGAAGCTGGCTGCCGGGAATGGTGAACATGGGATAGTTCAAAGTTCAAGGTTCCAGGTTCAAAGTCAGCTTCACCTCACCCTGTCCTCCCACCTCTGCCCTCTGCTCTCTGACCTCTGCTCGCTCCCCCCACGCCGCCACCGGCTCGACCCCTTTCCACAGGCAGAGAGCCCGGGCGGCATGCGAGTACGGTCCGTATGCCTTGTGCAGTTGCATGGAATCCATCTCTAGCAGCGTTCTGGTCAGCCACTGTCCGGCGCGGACGATGGTTTCGCGCGGCGGCTGGGCTTCTTCGGGGGCGAGTGCCAGCCATTCCAAGTGGTGCCCCGTGACCAGCAGCTTGTCGTGCAAGGTCGGGCCCTCGGATTGCAATTGGGAAGTGCGCGACCAGCCGCTGGACCAGTACCCTTCGACCGATTGCGACAGCGCGAGCTGATCGCTGACGCGCTTCATGTACGAGAGCAGGCGGTGCTTGACCCGGGGCGGAAGTGCCGGCGACATTTGATCGATGCGATAGAGTACGGCCAGCGCTTCCAGCCGGTGGAGACCGTCGCACGGCCCTATTTCGGCCGGTTTGTCGGTCAATTCCTTGACCAGCCCTGCGATGTCGATCTTCTCGCCGTACTTGTTTCGCCAGGGCTTTAGCGGATGGCCGTAGCGCACGAAGGCGATGATCGACCACTCGTATTCCAGCCGGTCGAGGTAGAACCGCTGCCGGGTTCCTTCGAGCAGGTCGGCAACTTTCGCCTTTTCGCCGTTCCGCAGGCGGATCGTCGCATCCAGAGGAATGCCGCTCTCCGCCAGCGTGGCGAGGATATCGTCGGAGTGGTAACTGGACGTCTGCTGGAACGAAGCGAGGTCGTCGTAAGAGCGGACGTCGAGGCCATCCTTTCCGCGGAAGAAGAGCGGGGGGGACTCAGGACCAGCAAGGGACCGAAAGATCCGATCGTCGAGCAGGTAGTCGCGCATCACGCGGCCGCTAGGTATCGCCGGGTCGCCGAAGTCGGCCTGATCTCCCCACAGGCGGAGGGCATGGACGATATGGTTGGTCGTCAATCCATCCCGCGGCGGCTGGACGCGATCGAGCACCTGGGCAAGCTGCTCATCGGAACAAATGCGCGGTTCGCGGAGTTCGCTCGTCACGATCCACGGCTCGTTCCGCGGCAGTTCCATCGGCCCCCGATTGGGAGTGACCGTTGCCATCACCAGGCGATAGACCACCAGCGCGGCCACGACGATGGCGGGCGGGAGGGTCAGTCGGCTGAATTTGGCGAGCATAAGCACTACATCAACCCAAATTTTTTCATCTTGTTGTACAGCGTCACACGGCTGATCCCCAGCTCTGCCGCCGTTTCCTTGCGGCGGTAGTTGTTCCGCGCCAGGCAATCTTCAATGATCCGGCGCTCGAGCACGTCCACCCGCGCCTCGAGCGAAGCAGTGGTGCTGGCGATGGTGGCCACGGGTGCATGAGCCGGCTGATCGTAGCCGGCGGCTCCGCGGAAATAGCTGGGGGCAGGCAGAGTAACCGTTGCGTGTCCGCCCATCGCGCTGGGCGCCGACATCATCCGCGGCGGCGGAAGTATTGGCCGCAGGCGGGCGCCCATCGAGGCTGGCAGGCCGGTGAATGGCGTCGCTTCCAAGGATGGTTCAACTTCGCTGCCCCCCCGATGTGCCGCGGCGCGGATCGAGCTGGGCAAGTCGCTCACGGTCAAAGCGCCGCGCTGGCAGTACAGCACCGCCCGGCGAATGACGTTCTCCATCTCGCGGATATTGCCCGGCCAGTGGTAGCTCCGCAACGCGTCGAAGAAGGCGGGCTCGATCGACCGCAGTTGAATGTTGTGCGTGCGGCTGTGCTCGAGGGCGAACTTGCGGGCCAGGTATTCGATGTCCCACGGCCTCTGCCGCAGCGGCAGCAAGTGGAAGTTGAGGATGTTGAGGCGATAGTAGAGGTCGGTGCGAAAACTGCCGGCCTGCACCAGCTCCTCCAGGTTGTAGTTCGACGCGACGACGAGGCGGGCTTGCGAATAGCGCGTCTCGTTGCTGCCGACGGGCTCGTACTCGCCGGTCTCGATGACCCGCAGGAGCTTCGCCTGCTGATCGGGGGGCAGGACGTCGATTTCATCGAGCAGCAGCGTGCCGCGGCCGGCGGCGGCGAATTTCCCTTCGCGGTCGCGATCGGCCCCGGTGAAGGCTCCCTTCACGTAGCCGAACAACTCGCTCTCGATCAAATCCGGCGGCAGCGCGCCGCAGGCCACCGTGCAGAAGCGGTCGTCTCGGCGGTCCGACAGCTCGTGGATCAGCCGCGCCAAAAATGTCTTGCCGCAGCCGGTCTCGCCGATCAAGAGGACGGTGACGTTGTGCCGCGCGGCGACCTTGATCTCCTCCATGGTCTCGAACATCTCGGGGGTGAACGTCACCAGCGAGCGGCTCTGCCCGTGCAGCTCCAGATGCGGCATTTCGCTCCAAAAGCCGGCCAGCTCCCCTTCCAAGTCCTGTTTCGGTGCCAGCAGCCGGTGCAGCCGGCTGTAGTCGAGCGGGAACTCGAACGACTCGTCGGCGGCCCGCGCGGCCAGCTTGCGGAGCTGCGGCGGGCAGTCGGGATCGACCAGCGTGAAGATCGGCGCGTCGGCGGCCGCCTCCCCCAACTCGGCGACGAAACGCCCGGGCGTGTGCCCGTTGAGCGTCGCCCGATCCAGATGAACCAGCACGGCCTTGGCGGGATTGGTCCGCACTTGCTCTCCCAGGGACTCGAGCGTCTCGCTCGGGATGATGGCGTGGCGACCTTCGAATTGTCGCCCCATCTCAAACAGTAGGTTCTGGCTGCGGCTCAGGACCAGAAGTTTGGTGATCATGGTGTGCGGCGTGCGAGGAGAAGGGATGGAATCATCCGTGGCTGTTTGAACCTGCGCCGGGCAAACCTGCCGTAGCGCCGTGTCTACGTTTCCACGCTAATCGGGCAGAAATCTTGACCAAGCGCCAATCAAGCTGAGCAGCGCTAAATCGGGCTGATCGCCGGAGGATGTAGCGATGAAAGCGGCCGTAACGGCGGGCGGCCGCTAGCTGGGCACAAGTCGTGAGAATCTCACCCGCTTCCTGCCGAGTGTATCGGTTATGCCGATGGAATCGGTCGCGCCGAGAAAGCTCGACGCTCCTACCGCGCGGGCCGATCTGGTTACGAGGGCGATCGCCCGCACGCCACCAGCGGCAATCACGGAGATCCCAAAGATGAACGCGATCCTACTCACGGCGCTGGCGCTGGGGGGTGTCAACGGCACCGTCGTTTCGACGGGCAGCGTGGGAACCGACTCCCATAGCTGGGGCCTAATGCCGCAGACTTGCTACGACCCCCCCTACGGTTGCTATCCCGGGTCGCGTCATATGAACCGGTACCCGGCGTTTCACGGTACGTACTATCGCCGGCCATATAACTACCGCAACGTGTTCGACTATCCGTGGCACGCCGATCTCCGCGAGCCGACCTCGTACTTCTCCTACAACGTCACGGGTGATGCCGGCGGAGGGGGACCAACGCCGCCACAACCGACGGCGCAGCCGCCCCGGCCGATTCCCACGCCGGTCGCGGCACTTCCACTGCACCAGCGAATTGAGCAAGCGACAGCCGATGCACCGGCCGTACGCTCGCCGGGACTGAGGACGCTCCGTCGCTAAAGTGCCGCGGTGGAATCTTTGAAATACGGCCGATCGAGCGATTCCGCTGGAATCGCCCATTCTGCATCTGCTCCGTCCCATTCGGCAAGGGGCAAATGGGGGAGAAAATCGATGTCCCCAGGCGCAGTGACCGGGTCATCGCACTCGACGCAAGTCGTTTTCTGCAAACGCCTTGCGTCATCTTTCCGGACCTGGCCGAGACCCTTACACAACTTTTACCCAACCCAGACAGAGTGCAGACCGTGGGTAGTCCGACGCACCTTAATATTCATTCCGTAGGGCGGCGCCTCGGAAGGAGTGTCTTTCCGGGCTGGTCAAGGGATCGCCGAATGGCCCACTTTAAGGAAAGCACGGACTCATGTCCCAGGTTGCACCAAAGCGAGACAGCACCAAGACAATCGTCGCGAATCGGCTGACGGCACTGGAGCAAAAGGACCGGCCTCTAGCACCAACCGATCGGCCGCGGATCAGCGATCTGCCGGAAAAGCGCCGCCGCGAGCACGACGCGCCGCTTCATCATCTCGACAAGAAAGACGTCCATCCCTCGACCAGGCCAGCTCGCGGCGAGAGCCGCCCGTACATCAACTGGCCCGTCGTGTTCTGGATTGGCGTGCTGCACATCGGCGCTCTGGCGGCCCCGTTCTTTTTCTCCTGGCAGGCAGTCGTGCTGGTCTTTGCTCTGCACTGGCTGACCGGCGGCATTGGCATCTGCCTTGGCTTCCACCGCATGATTACGCACACCAGCTTCCAGACGTATCGACCGGTGCGTTGGCTGATCGCCCTCATCGGTGGTCTGGCGGGCGAAGGCTCGGTTCTGGACTGGGTCTCCAACCACCGCAAGCACCACGCCTATAGCGACCAGCCTGAAGATCCCCACTCGCCGCACGACGGCGGCTTTTGGAGCCACATGCTGTGGCTGTTTTACATGTCCTCGGGCGAGGCCCATCAGAAGCACGTCGAGCGCTGGTCCCCCGACCTGCTCAAGGATCCGGGGATGCGCTGGATCGGCGCGATGTTCCTGCCGACGAACGTCGTCCTGGGCTTGTCCCTGATGGCGATTGGCTACGGAATTGGCGGCTGGTACATGGCCATGTCCTTTTTGACCTGGGGAATGTTCGTGCGGATGTGCTTCGTCCTGCACAGCACCTGGTTCGTCAACTCGGCCAGCCACATGTGGGGCTATCGCAACTACGTCACGACCGACGACAGCCGCAACAACTGGTGGGTAGCCCTGGTGAGTTACGGCGAAGGGTGGCACAACAACCACCACGCCTATCCCCGCATGGCCCCGCACGGCCACCGCTGGTGGGAAGTGGACATGACCTTCGCCACGATCCGCCTGATGCAATTCTTCGGCCTGGCGTGGGACGTGGTCGATTACAAGCGGGGCGGCAAGGCGGAGTAGACGAAAATCGCAGGGCGCACCGATGCGCAGCGTTGGCCAGCGAGCGCCGACCCGCAACGACTTCTTCCGCACGATCTGCCACTCGCTGTCGATCATTGCCGACAAGCAGAACATGTCGAGCATCGGGCGGCCGATCAAGATTGTGGATGGGGGAGGTGGTGAAGGAGGTGTTTGGCTAGGCCAGCACGTACGAGTTTGGTTTGCCTCGCTTCGCTTCGTGGTTTAAACTGGCGGAATCTCCAGGAGGAAACCTGATGTCGGCGGGCCATTCATTTCAGTCGGATGCCGGTACCTATCCGGTGCTGGGGGTCGTTTCGACAGGTCCGGTCACCGAAACTCGCGCCCAGCGCGCCATCGCCGCCCATGCGGCGGAACTTCCGCCGATTACTGCGCTCACCAAGGAGCTGTTCGAGGAGCCCGTCAGCTACGAGTGGGAAGTCGATCCCGAGAATCTGCGCGAAGAGTGGATTGTGTTTCACTGCGCGGCGGCTGGAACTTTTTTGAACTGGCGGGATCGTTTCGACGCCTGGCACGACCGGCTGCGCGCCATGTTTCCCGACTCCTGGGACTTCTATCGCCTGAACGTGGTGCCGCACGGATGACAGGCGACGACTTTGTGACGCTTGCCGGACGGCTGTTTGCAGGGTCACTGCATCCTTCCGAGCCTTTGCTGCGCACGGTGATCAGCCGCGCCTACTATGGCGCGTTCCACATTTGCAGCGCGTATTTCAGGGAACTCGGGCTGCCGATACCGTCCGACCATGGAGAAGTTTGGAAGCGGCTGTCCCAGTCGGGACATCCGATAGCTGTGCTTGTCGGCCGCCGTGTCCAATCGCTCCATCGAGCCCGCGTTGCCGCCGACTATCGGCTCGATGCCAAAGACCCTGCTCGCAGTGGTTTTGCCAAGGCACAAATTGAGTTGGCAGTTGAAGTCCAGTCGCTCCTGTACCAATGTCGCGAAAAGGACGCGGCGTCTGCGATTCGCGCGGGCATCGATGCGTATCTCAAACGGATCGGCGCTGCGCACGACTAAGGCCGACGACTACGCACGAATCTTCAGCGACTCGCCTTCAAACGCAATCCCCAGCGGCTCGATGACGACCGACTTGCGGTTGCCGTCTTTCTCGATCGTCCCGCCGAGCCAGGCGTGAATGCCGGCGGTTTGGGCCAGGTCGATCGCGCGGGTCGCTTGATCGGCCGGGACGTAGACCGCGAAGCCGCAGCCCATGTTGAACGTGCCGTACATCGAGCGGTCGTCGAGGCCGCCGGAGAGCTGGATGAAGTCGAAAATGGGAAGCTTCGGCGGAAGCTGCGTAATGCGGTAGACCAGCGGCTGCTCCAGCCTCATCAGTTTCCGCCAACCGTGGCCGGTCATGTGGACCGCGTAGTGCAGGTCGATGCCGGCCGATTGGCAGGCGGCAACGAACGGGGCATAGATCATCGACGCGTCAAGTAGCGCCTCGCCGTACGTGCGGCCATCGGCGATGGGCGTCAGATATCCCTGCGGCACTCGCGTTGCCAGCTCGCGGCACAGGGTGAGGCCGTTGGCGTGAATGCCGCTGCTGGCGAGCATGACGATGGCGTCGCCCGGCTGGACGTTGCCGCGAATGCGCAAGTCTTTCGGGCGAATTCGCCCCATTGCCGAGCCGGCGAGGATGATCGCGTTCTCGTGGACGAGCCCTTTGAGTGCCGGCGTTTCGCCGCCCCCCCAGACAGCGCCGCTCTGGCGGCACCCTTCGGCAAACCCTTCGGCTAGTTGCCCAGCCCGCTCGACATCGGCGAACCAGTGGGCGCTGCCGACGGCCGCGTGCATGGCGACGACCAGGGGAAGCGCACCGACCGTTACAAGATCGTTGACAATCGTGCCGACCACGTCGATGCCGATGGCGTGGTAATAGCAGCGGCCGGTCAATTCCTGCACGGCGTCGGCGACGAGGTTCTTGGTGCCCAAGCCCTCTTCGACATGGGCCAGGTATTCATCGGGCGTCTCGACGAGGTAGGCACTTTCGCCCCGAATGCCGGCGGGTTCTCGGACGCCGTGGGACGCGAGCATGGCGACAGTCCCCGCCGCCGCCTGTTGACAATGGCGCTTGAATTGGTCGAGCACGTCGTAATTGACGCCGGTGGATTCGTAGTTGAGGGGCTCGGTCATCGGCGAGCGGGGGGCGTAAAAGGCGAGCGGGGGGCGTCAGCCCCCTGATGGAGTCGGGCCAAGGCGGCGGGCAATCAGGGGGCTGACGCCCCCCGCTCGCCAATCTAAACAAACCTCAATAGTGCGTACTTCTTCTTCCCCTGCCGCAAGACCATCACCGTCTCGCTGGCCAGGTCGGCGGCACTCAGCTTCGTATCGATGCCGTCCCGGCGGCGGTTGTTCACGTTGGCTCCGCCTTGCTCGATCATCCGCCGCGCTTCTCCCCTGCTCTTGGCGAGGCCCGCTTCGACGATCGCATCGACTAGCGGAAGTCCGTCTCCTTCGAGCCGCGAGCGAGGAAGCTCTTTGCTCGGCACGTCGGCAAAAATTTCCTGAAGCTGCGCGTCCGAAAGGTTCTCAATTTCCGCCCCGAAAAAAATCTCCGTCGCCCGCTGGGCCGCGGCCAGGCCGCTGTCGCCGTGGACGAGGTGCGTCAGCGATTCGGCCAGCCGCTTCTGGCTGCTGCGCAGGTGCGGCTCGCCGGCCCGCGATGCATCGAGCGATTCGATCTCCTCCCGCGGCAATTCCGTGAGGAACCGCAAGCATGTCCCCGCATCGGCATCGGCAACGTTGATCCAGTATTGATAGAAGCCGTACGGGCTGGTACGGGCCGGCGAGAGGTAGATCGCCCCCTTCTCGGACTTGCCCATCTTGGTGCCATCGGACTTGAGCAGAAGCGGGCAGGTCATGCCGTAAAGCTGGACCCCGTGCATCCGCCGGGCCAGGTCAATGCCGGCGGTGATGTTCCCCCACTGGTCGGAGCCGCCGATCTGCAATTCGCAGCCGTGATGTCGATTGAGGTGGACGAAGTCGTACGCCTGGAGGAGCATGTAGCTGAACTCGGTGTAGCTGATGCCGGCCTCGCGATCGATCCGGCTGGCGACCGAGTCCTTGGCCAGCATGACGTTGACCGGAAAGTGCTTTCCTACGTCGCGGAGAAAGTCCAGGTAGGAAAACTGGCTCATCCAGTCGAAGTTATTGAGCAACACGGCAGCATTCGCGCCGTCAAAGCTCAGGAATTGCCGCAGTTGCTGCTCGATCCCTTTGACATTGGCTCGCAGAGCCTCGACCGACAGCAGATTGCGCTCCTCGCTTTTGCCGCTGGGGTCGCCGATCATGCCGGTGGCCCCGCCGACGAGGGGAATCGGCTTGTGTCCGGCCTTCTGAAAGCGGCGAAGCATCATCAGCGGCAGCATGGAACCGACATGCAGGCTGTCCGACGTGGGATCGAAGCCGGCGTAGAGCGTGCGGGATTTTTCCGCCAGAGCGGCGTCTAGCGCATCGGGGGCCGTCGATTGGGCGACGAGGCCCCGCCAGGCGAGATCGGTGAAGAGGTCGGCGGGCACAGGATTCAGGGTTCAGGGTTCAGGTCGGACGGGTTCCAAGATTAAAGCCTTATGGCCGAACCCTGACTAGGACCGGAAGCGCCCTGGCCCGGTTCACCAGTAGGTCCCGCTTGCCGAGCGGGACCTGACGGAGGGACCATTGCTTGCAACGCAGACTTGACCGGCATTGGCCGGCTGCCGAATTCTTGTTTGGCAACCAATTGGGTGATTTGCCTACAATGTCCTTATGATCAATGCTCATGGACCAAACGCAAGGTCCCGCCCGGCAGGCGGGACCTACTCCCGCCGCACCCTGCTGGCCGGCACGGCGGCCTTGGCGGCCGCGAGCGCCCTTCCCGGCTGTGCTCCTCCGGAAAACCAGACCGGCCAGCTCGACAAAGTCTGGGGACGCCGCGGAACGCGGCCGGGGCTGCTCAACAAACCTCGCGGCATTGCCGTTGACAAGGACGACAACCTCTACATTATCGATTTCACGCCGCGAATCCACGTTTTTACCCCCGACGGCGAGTTTCTCCGCGGCTGGCAGACTCCTCATTTCGCCAACGGCCGGCCGCAAGGGGTGTCGTTCGATCAGGACGGCGATCTGCTCATCGCCGACACGCATTACTGCCAGGTGCTGGCCTACAAGACCGACGGCACGCTGATTCCCGAAAAGCAGATTGGCGGCACCTATGGCCACGGGCCGGACGAGTTCGAGTGGATCACCGACTGCGTCCAGGACGAGCGCGGGAACTATTTCATCTCGTCCTACGGCGACTTCGATCAAATCCACATGTTGGGGCCAAATCGAGAATTCCGAAAATTCGTCGGCAAGAAGGGGAGTGGGCCGGGGGAATTCCGAGTGCCGCGGAAAATGGCCGTCAGCGGCGAGGGGCTTTTGTATGTGGCGGATGCCTGCAATCACCGCATTCAGGTGTTCGATCCGTCGGGGGATCAAGCCCGGCTGGTGCGGATGTGGGGGGAGGAAGGGTACGCCCCGGGACAACTCCGCTATCCTTACCACCTGATCCTGGACGGTCAGGGATCCGTCTATGTTTGCGAGTACGGCAATCATCGCGTGCAAAAATTCACGTCGGAAGGCGTCTTAGTAGGATGGTGGGGCGTAAACGGGGTGCAGCCGGGGGAATTACGGCAGCCTTGGGGTATTGCCCGTGATTCCCGCAGCCGGATGTACGTCCTCGACTCGTATAACCATCGGGTGCAGCGGTTTTGGCTTTAAGATTTGGAGTGCGGCGACGAGTCGCCGCACTCCATATCTTGCAGTAGAATCACAGCTTCGACGGACTTATCCCAGAGGCTCGAATCATGAGCGGCATTGAAATCAACCTGCGGCTGGCGGTCATCGTCGCCCTGTGCGTCTTCGCGGCACTCATCGCCGAGCTGCGCACCGGGCCGTACCTTTCGCGGCAAAGCTGGCTGGTGCGAATTCCGTTCTTCATCCTGGGAGCGGCCGTGGCGATGGGGGCCGCCTGGCTGTCGTTCCTGGCAGCCGAAACGGTCGGCTATTATCTGGGCTTCGGCAAGCAGGCGGCATTCTGGCTGGCGGCGCTGACGTTCGTATTGCCGCTGGAAGTGATGCTGGTGCTGTGGAGCACGGACGACAGCCGG
>DATKDU010000326.1:0-8108 GCA_035512595.1 Pirellulaceae bacterium | reverse complement strand
CCAGGATTACACCAGCGACCAGGTCGAGAATTTCGACAAGCTCTACACCGGCAAGCGGATCGTCGAGGATATCCCCGGCGAGACGATCAGCCTGTTCTACGCCAACGGCGGCCACGTCGAGCAGACCCAGATCCCGCAGGTGGACCAGCCGCTGGCCAATGAAAACTTCATTCTGCGAAATGGTAGCAAGAGCGTCCTATGCACCTACCGCGAAAGCGAAAAGTCGTTCGTCCGCGTCGAGAAGCACAGCACCTATGGCATCACGCCGCGGAATGCCGAGCAGAGCTTTGCCCTTAAGGCGCTGACCAACGACGACATCCGCCTGGTGACCCTGGCCGGCACGGCCGGCACCGGCAAGACGCTGCTGGCCCTGGCCGCGGCACTCGAATGCCGGCAGAAGTACCGGCAGATCATGCTGGCCCGTCCGGTGGTGCCGCTGGGGAACCGCGACCTGGGTTACTTGCCGGGGGATATCGAGGCCAAGCTCGACCCGTACATGCAGCCGCTGTACGACAACCTGACGGTGATCCGCCACCAGTTCAACGAGAGCGACACGGCTGCCCAGCGGATCAACGAGATGCGAGAGCAGAACAAGCTGGTGATCACGCCGCTGGCCTACATCCGCGGGCGGAGCCTCCAGCGGATGTACTTCATCGTGGACGAGGCCCAGAACCTGGCGCCGCACGAGGTGAAGACGATCATCACCCGTGCCGGCGAAGGGACGAAGATCGTCCTCACCGGCGACATCCAGCAGATCGACCAGCCGTATCTCGACGCCCTCAGCAACGGCCTGACCTACCTCATCACCCGCATGACCGGCCAGCCGATCTACGCCCACGTGACGCTGGAAAAAGGGGAGCGGAGTGCGCTGGCGGATTTGGCCAGTGCGCTGCTGTAGACGCGGAAGTCGAGCTATCTTGCTTGCGGCTTCCAAGAGTCCGGGTCCCCATGCCCGTGAAAGACGGCGACCACAAAGACCTTGTCGTCCTCGAACAGGTAGCAGACGACGTAGGGAAATCGACGAACCAGCGTTTGGCGGACGTTCTTGTAGACCACGGCATGCAGTTCGGGCATCGCAGAAATGCGATCGAAAACTGCTTGCACGTGAATGAGAAAGTCGAGGCCCAAACCGGGTCGCTTCGACTCGTACCATGGTAGGCTCCAACGAGATCCTGCTCCGCCTCGGGTTCGATAATCAGCGGGTAGCTCATCGGTCGCCTAGCAGCCGCGCCTTGACATCGTCCCAGGAACTGCCGCGATTCGGCGCGGCCGCGCGGGCGGCCAAGCGGCGGTCGAGTTCCGTTTGCTGAGCGTCGGAGAGGGTGAAGTCGCCATCCTCGACAATGCTATCCCAAATTCGCTCGACCAGATCGAGCCTCTGCGCAACGGGCAATTCGCGGATTTCCGGCGGCAGCGATGCATTTGACATGAGGGGACTCTTTACCACATTTGGGGACGAAGTGTTGTCCAAAGCAATTCTACCAAGAGAGGGCAGCGCAAAGTACCGTTAAGAGTATCGACCGTAAACGCCTGCCGACCTGACGCGCTCCGGAGGGCTCGACGGCATTGCGAACCGCTGGCAATCGATTATCGTGCCTGGAATGACCGCTGCCGATTCCCAGCCCGATCTTTCGGCCGCGACCCGAGCTACTGGCGGCAAGTGGCTGTTTCGAGGAGTGCTCATCGCTTTCGTGATGGTGCTGCTCTTGCCGCTACTATCGGTAGCGATCTATGGCTGGCGGGTGAATCAGCAGCGGGCGCTGCTAGAGGAAATCGATGAGGCGAGGGGCGTCTACGTCAACGAGGCTGAAATCGATCTCGACGAGCAACCGTGGTTTGTCCGGTGGCTGGGCAAAGAGTGGGCCATGCCGCGGGCAGAACAGGTCGTCCTCGGCGATCCTCGCGCGCCGGACGTCGCGGCCAAGTTGCAGTCAATCTGCCGCCTGGCGCTGGTTGATTCGCTCGACGTTTCGGTCGGTCCCATTGACGACGGCGATTTGTCCTTGATCGCACGGCTCAAGTCGCTCAAGTCTCTTGACCTGACCGCGACGGATATCACCGATGCCGGGCTCGATTCGCTGCGCGAGTTACGGCGTCTTGAAAAGCTCAATCTGTCCGCCACCAACATCTCGGACGAAGCTCTGACGACCATCGCGCAAATCGAGACATTGACGTTCCTGCGGCTGCGAAACACGCCAGTCAGCCAGGCTGCGGTGGACAAACTGCGGCAAGCGCGCCCCGAGCTGGAAATCGCCTACGTGTCCGTAGCGAGCCAAGAGCAAGTGGAGGTCGTGCGGGAAATATTCAAACGTGGCGCTTACGTAGTCGCATTCGAAAGCGAGCCGGCGGAAATTCTTAACATCAATGGAGCAAAATCAATTGGTGATTGGACCGGTTTCAATTGGTCAAAGCTGGAAGCGCTTCCAGAGCTGAAGTCTCTTTCCATCAACGAAGTCGATTTTGGGGACCAGATTCTGGCGGCCCTGCGGAAGCGCCAGCAACTACGCGCGATTCGCGCATGGCGCTCGCCGATCAACGCCCGCTTCATGAAGCTGCTGGGGGAATGCGACCAGCTTGAAATCGTTGGGCTTACGGTCGAAAGGTTGCCGGACGGATGGGCTCAAGAGATTGCGAAGCTGGAGAATCTGAAATCCTTGTCTCTGGAAAACGCACGCATCGGGCCGGCGGACCTTGCTGCCATCGTCACATTGAAGAAGCTAAAGTCGCTCCACATAAACAAGTGCCCGTTCGAGCCGGGATCGTTCGAAGCGGTAGTGATGCCGCCCGCCTTGGAGCGGTTGGACCTGTTTTCATGCAACTTGACCGACGATGACGTCAAGCACATCGCTCGGTCGCAGAGCGTGAAAGACCTGTCTCTTAACGGGAACCTCGACGTCACCGACCAGAGCATTGAGGTCCTGCTGTCGATGCCCGCACTGGAACGTGCCACCGTTGGCGCCACTGGAATCAGTGCCGCTGGCGCACTGCGCCTAGTGGACGCGATCGAAGCGCGGGAGAGCAATCGTTAGGTCAACGACCGACTCTCCCGCCGCTGGCATCCGGAAGCAAGTGCGTAACCCTACGGCAGCAAGCTTTCCACCTTGCCCCCTTCCGTCTCCTCCTTCGGCTGCTCCAGCCGCAACAGGACGTAGGTCTCCGTGCGGTCCGTCCCTTGATGGACGAGCACGGGAGTCTCCTGCTGCGTCAGGTTGTAAATGCCGGTCTCCAGGACGACGTCCTTGTTGTCGCCGATGGTGAAAGCGACGCGCTGCGTCTCCTTATCCACGCGGCCTTGCACGGGGAAGGTCTTGTTCGTTGTCCTGTTCACCATCGTGCCGCTGACGTTCCCTTCCTTATCGACCGCGAGCTGGAGCACGCGCGGCGGGTCGGTCTCCTCCTTGCTGGTGGCGATCACGAACGTCCCCAGCGGCAGCCACTCTCCCGGCTCGTCGGCAATTTCAGGCGATGGGGGAGTCGCCGCCAGCTCGGCGGCCGAAAGAGCATAGTCCTCCGCCGAGGCGACCGGATTGCCGTTCACGTAGACGTACCGATTGAGGTAGATGACGTTGCCGCCGTAGCCATAGTCGTAGTAGCACGGATCGTTCCAGCCCCAGCCGCCGTACCAGTTGCAGATGCCGCCCCAGGTCGGGCGGCCCCACCAGTGCGACCACGGGCGTGCGCCCCACCAGTAGTAATTGTGCCGCCAAGGGAAGAAGACGTTGTTGACCGCCCACCACCGCGGGGTGAAGCAGCCTTGGTACCAGCCGAGATTCCAGTTGTTCCGAATGCCGCCGCCCCAGTTGTTCCAGTGCTGGGCGCGGGCCGGGTTGGACGTCAGCCAGTTCTGCGTCGATACGGAACGAAGCACCGGGCTCAGGTTCGCCTGCGCCAGCCGCTCGCTGACGCGGTTCACCTGGCTCGCGCGGACGTCGCGGCTCCAGGAGGGACGGTCGATCGCGCCGTCAAACGTGCCGCGGGCCCGATTGGCCACCGAGCCTACCCGATCGGCCGCCCCTTCGCCACGGCCGCGGATTCCCAGAAAATCATCCACCCGATCGACCTGCGGCCGGTTGAGGGAAGTCCGCGCGACTCCGCGGTCCGCAATCCCTCGGTCCGCAATCCCGCTGCCGCGATCGGCAATGGTACCGCGGCCGGCGGCATTGCCGCGATCGCCAACTGCACTGCGGCCGGCGGCATTGCCGCGATCAGCCGGTGTGCGATCGACACCCGCGCGTGGTGAAAGACTGCCGCGGGCCTCCCCGGAGACTGCCGCTCTTTCGGGCCGGTTGATCGTTGGCCGCCCTGTGGTATCGCTCCGTACCGCAGCGCCCGCATCGGCCCGGCCAGTGATCCGGGGCGAACCTTGACTGCCGACGCGTGCATTCCCGCCGCCAGCGGCGCGTGCCGATCCTTCGCTGCTGATCCGCGGTGGGCTTCCGCCGCCGCTGACTCGCGGAGCGCTTCCGCCGCTGACTCGCGGAGCGCTTCCGCCGCTGGCGCGCGGGGCGCTGCCGCCGCTGATTCTCGGGGCGCTGCCGCCGCTTGGGCTGCTAACTCGCGGGCCACCGCCGGAGCTGACTCGCGGAGCGCCGGAGCTAATGCGTGGAGCGCCGGAGCTAATGCGTGGAGAGCCGGAGCTAATGCGTGGAGAGCCGGAGCTAATGCGCGGCGCTCCGCTGCTAATTCGCGGGGCGCTTCCTCCCATGCGGGCGCCGCCACCGGAGCTGATTCGCGGCCCGCTGCTCATGCGCGGCGCGCTCATCCGTGCGCCACTACCGCCACCCATTCGAGCACCGCCGCCGCCGCCACCCATTCTGGCGCCGCCGCCACCCATTCGAGCACCGCCGCCGCCGGCTCGTGCGCCTCCGCCGCCGCCTTTGCCCCCTCCTCGTTGCGCCGACACCGTGTCCGGCGGAATTGCAATCGCGACCACCATCGCCAGGATGGCTGGAACCAGAAAACTTCTCATGACATTCCCTTTCCCTGGGCCCCCGTATTGGCCAGCGATTCCTACGTTTCTCCTCCTCGTGTGAATGGGCGATTGGGGGCCCAAAACGTTTACACTGCGCCAGGCGCAAAACGCGCTCTCACGGTTTTCATTCTACCCGGCATGCGGCGGAAAGGCACGCGTTTCGCTTGTCCACTACCGAGCAAGACAATCCACAATCGCCTCGGCCGTGCCGAGATTCGTCGCCAGCGGGACGTTGTGTACGTCGCAGACCCGCATTAAGGCGGAGACGTCGGGCTCGTGCGGCTGGGCGGTGAGCGGATCGCGGAAGAAGATGACCGCCGTGATTTTTCCTTCGGCGACGCGGCCCCCGATGATCAAGTCGCCCCCCTCCGGCCCGTGGGCGACGCACTCGAGCTCCAGCCCCAGCTCGTCACGAATTAACTTCCCGGTGCTGCCGGTGGCAATCAGTGGGTGACTGGCAAACAGCGGGCGATAGCGGCGTACGAAATCCACGATTGCCGCCTTCTTCTGGTCGTGGGCAATCAGAGCCAGCATCGCAGCCTCCTTAGGGGTCGCAGGTGCCGCATTGTGCTGCGCCAACCCGCGGTGCGGCAAGGGAGGATGAACCATTTGCCCCCCCTGTTGCACGTACCTACAGATGCGAACCCAGTCGCCGGCTCATGTCGCATTCGCGAACCAAATCGAGTAAAATCCGGGTTGCGGCACCCCTCCGTAAGGGGGTGCGGTCCAGAACGTCTGCCAGGAACCGATACGTGCAGCCTTTGGACGTCGAAGCCACGACCCGAGAATACTTCCCGCGGATTCACCGCGCAGCACTCGTGCTCTGCGGCAATCCGTGGGATGCGGACGATTTAGCCCAGGAAACCTTCCTGGTGCTGGCTCGCCAGGGGGGAGATTTTCAGGGACGGAGCAGTGTCTACACGTGGCTGTACGGCATCATGCTGAACCTGGAGCGGCGCGAGCGGCGGCGGTGCGGTCTCAAGCGGCGAAAGCTTCGCGTCCTGTGGGACAACGAGCCCAGCCAGGAGCGGTCGCAGCCCGGTGCCGACGCGCCGGTGGAAGTCGCCGAGTGGAAAAAGAGTTTGTGGGCCCGGGTGGCGCTGCTCCCCGACGGCCAGCGGCAGTCGCTGGTCCTGCGGTTCAGCGAAGGGCTGCGGTATGAAGAAGTTGCCGAAGTCCTGGGTTGTCCGCTGGGGACCGTCAAGTCGCGGATCTTCCACGGGTTAGCCGGGCTGCGAAGGATTTTGGAGCAAGAGGGGGAGGAGGCGCGTCAATTGCCCGCGTTTCCCAGTGAGGACATATCTCATGCGGCTGGATAGGCGGATGGACGAATTCGATGACTTCCCCGAGCGGGATGGCGAGCTGGAACTGCCGGATGACCTGGCGGCGATGGCCGAGCAGCTTTCCGACGATGCTCAGCGGTTGGCAGCCTGCTATCCGCCGCAGTACGGCCCGGTGCGGGAAGTGGCCGCAGCGGTGGCGAGCGTGGTGCCGCGGCGCGAGCGGGCGCTTCGTACGGCGTGGTTTGTTGGATCGGTCGGCAGCGGACTGGTAGCCCTGGGCTTCCTCGTCGCGTTCGTTCTGCATGGGAGCCAGCAGCCCCGGGCGGAGATTCCGGCGGTCGCAGCGGGGGCCAATGACGCCGGCAATCAGGCGCGGGACGACGCAGCCAGCAGCCTGGCGGTAGTGCCGGATGCTTCGGCTCGCGAGCTGACACTGCCGGCAGTCTCTTCCGATGCGTCCCCGCCGCTGACCCCGGCCATTTTGCAGCGGGGAGTGACCGGCGCGGAGATGGAGGGGCTGATGGATTTGCAGCGCATTGACCTGGCTTTCGATACCGAGAGCATCGAGTTTTAACCCACGAATCATGCGGCGGATTTGCTTCCTACTTTCGACACTGTTCCTCTCCAGCGGCGCCTGCGCGCTGCTGCTTGGCCAGGAGCCTGCTGAGCGCCCCGCGCTGGAGACTTCCGCGGAGCGCGTGCAAAACGCGACGGCCACGATTCGCATCTCCTGCCTGAAGAAGGGGGCAGACGAAGCGGCGGAGCGCTCCGGCGGCAGCAAGAAGAAACGCGGGGACGGGCCGTCGTCCGACGACAAGGACTGCAAGCGTCCCTGCTCGGTCGTCGTCTGCACCGGCGTCTGCGTCGCCGCCAACAAGATCGTCACGGCTGTGCCGGTCGGCTCCGATTCGCAAATCCGGCTGACCTTCCCCGGCGGCAAGCAGGACGACGCGCGGCTCCGCGTCGTCGATGAGTTTTCGGGGCTGGTCTTGCTCGATTCGCCCAAGTGTGCGGCCCGGCCGCTGGAGCTGGGATCGGAACTTCCCGTCGCCGGTTCCACGGTGATGACCGCCGCCGCCTGGGGGGTGGAAAAGCCGCTCGTCTTTCAAGGGATGGTCAGCGGCCAGGGGCATACGCTGGCCGGACTGTGTTCCCCGCCGCTCCTCGTCTGCCAATTGCCGACGACCGATACTTCCAGCGGCGCCGCCGTGGTCGATCGCCAGGGAAAGCTGCTGGGAATCGTGGTCGGCGCCGATCCGGCCCGGTCGCAGCAAAGCTGGATGACCTATGCCGTGCCCGTGTCGCATGTGCAGCGGCTGTTGCGGGCCTGCGAAGAGAGCGACAAGGAGGGGCGTCACGAGACGGTGATCGTCCTCAAGCGGCGGCGGCCAGTCGTCGGCTGGATGCTCGAAAGCGAAGAGACAGGCGAGATCGTCGTTAAGCGAATCACCGATGGAGGCCCCGCCGCCAAGGCCGGCATCCAAATGGGGGATCGCGTCCTGGCGGTGGAGGGCATTCACATCCGCTCGATCTATCAGGCCTGGTCGCCGACATTTTGCAAGCAGGCCGGAGACACGCTCACCTATCGCGTGCAGCGCGGCGATCGGACGCTCGACGTGGTCGTCGTGCTGGGGGGCGCGGTCGAGGTCGATTCGCTGCCGGCCGACAAGCTCTCCGAGATCGTGCAGCCGAAGCTGGAATTCGGCCGCGACGAGAAGGGAACCTTCTATTTCAAGCCGTTCCGCACGAGCTCCGGCGATGCCGAGCGCATTGACCAACTCCAGGCCGAGAACGAGCAGCTCAAGGAGCAGCTTCAGCGGCTAGAAGGCAAGGCCCCCGCCGCCGCCGAAAAA
>DATKDU010000325.1:0-7648 GCA_035512595.1 Pirellulaceae bacterium | reverse complement strand
CACCCGATCGGCAATCACACCTACGACCACGTCAATGTGAAGGCCGCCAAAGCGGAAGAAACGCAGTTCCGGTTTCAGCGCGCGCCCTGGCTGGTCCGCGGCAAATCGGCCCTGGAGGTGGTTCGGGAGAACATCCGCGTCACGACCGAAGGCCTCAAGGACCGCTGCGGGATCGAGGTCAACGGCTTTCGCACGCCCGGCGGGTTTTCTAATGGCCTGGCCGACCGCCCCGATCTTCAGGAGTTGCTGTTGGAGCTCGGATTTACGTGGGTCAGCTCGAAGTACCCCTCGCACGCAGCGATCAAACCGGGGCAGCGGCCGGGTGAGGACGTGTTCGCGTCCATTATCAAAGCCCAGGAGGAAGCCCAGCCATTTCGCTACGACAGCGGCCTGATCGAAATCCCCATGTCCCCCATCAGCGACGTGACGGCATTCAGAGCGCAAAAGTGGACGCTGTCAGAGTTTACGAAGGCGATTGCCAGCGCCCTCGAATGGGCCAGGCAGCACAAAACGGCCTTTACCCTGCTGGCCCATCCGTCGTGCCTGGTGGTGGAAGATCCGCATTTCTGGATAGCTGCGACCATTGGTCGCGGTTTTCCACAGATGACCGGCAAATAAGTGGAAATCTCCCCGAAGACCTACTGCTTGATCACGATCACGTGCCAGGTTCCCGGCCCGTGAACTCCGGTCGTGAGCTGCAGCTCGATGTCCCCCGTTTTGCTCGGGCCGCTGATCAGCACGACGTTGCTCGGCAGCCGCTGATGTCCGCCTCGAGACAGCGCCCCAATCGCATCGACAAGATCGGGAACGATCTGCTTGCGCTCCACGACCGCCACGTGCATCGGCGGCAAGAGTGACGCCACCCGCTCGCGACCGGCGCCGGAGCACATCACCAGGCTCCCCGTTTCTGCGATCGCCCAATCGCAACTGGTGATGCCGATCTGGCACGCCAGCATGACTTCCCGGCGCTGCGCCGGCGGCAGCGCGGCCAACGCCGCATAGTCGAGCCGCTGAATGCCGCGGGCCGCGAGTAGTTCATCCAGACCGAGGCGAACCAGCAGCTCGTGCTGCCAGCAGAGCGCCCGGCTGGCACCCCCAGCCGCGACAAGCGAATCCAAGACGGACCGAGCGAGGTTCCTGTCGTCCACCGCATGAACCACGCCCCCGATGGCTTCGATTTCCGCGGCGAAACGCTCGCACAGGTCTCCCTCGACGCCCACGTAGCCAACGTCCGGCGGCAGAGGATGAAGCTGAACGCGATGCGCCTGTCCGGCCTGTGCGGCCCGGCGAACACGATCGAGAAACGCCTCGCGACTCATCGGTCCACACTGGCTCCTGGCTCCTGGCCACTGGTTCCTGGCTTCCGCGCCCCTTCCTCCTGCCACCAGTCGCGAAAACGCCGTTCGGCAGGCGCGGGAAAATCGCGCCGCTCGGTCCAGCCAGCCACCTTGCCGGGCATGCGCTTGATCCAGGGGTCGCGGCAATACCACCAGCCGATCGTCCGCGACGCCAACCAGCTTCCCAGCCGGTAGAGCCGCGGGCTGCGCAGCGTCCGCGCCCAGAGGCCGTACGCCCACCGCTCCAAGCGGCTCTGGAAAGCCGCGACCAGTGGTCGCGGTTTTACAGTGTGGTGCAGCTCTTCGCGAAGCTGGATCAGCATTTGGGGAATCTGGATTTTCACCGGGCAGGCCGCCTGGCACGCACCGCACAGGCTGGAAGCGTGCGGCAAATGGTGGTTAGCCGCCAGCCCGTCGTACAGCGGCGTGAGCACCGCACCGATCGGGCCGGCATACACGCCGCCATACGCATGCCCGCCGACGCTGCGATACACGGGACACGCATTGAGGCACGCTCCGCAGCGGATGCAAAACAAACTCTCCCGCAGCGGGCCACCGAGAATCTTGGATCGCCCGTTGTCCAAGATGATCAGATGGAATTCTTCCGGCCCATCGAGTTCCCCTTCGCGCCGCGCCCCGGTAATGATCGACGTGTAGACCGACAACTTCTGTCCCGTCGCCGCCCGGGCGAGCACTTTCAGGAAGTACGGCAGGTCGCTCAGTTTGGGAATCACCTTCTCCATCCCCATGATGGCGATGTGGACCCGCGGCAGTGCGGTCGTCAGCCGGCCGTTTCCTTCGTTGGTGATCAGCACGATCGAGCCGGTCTCGGCAATGGCGAAGTTGACGCCGGAAATGCCGACGTCGGCCTGGGCGAATTTTTCACGCAATTGCACTCGGGCAAAGGCGGCCAGCGTTTCGCGCTCGGCCGGCAGTTGCTTGCCGGCGGGCTTGCTGAGAATGTCGGCGACGTCCTGAGCGGAGAGATGGAGTGCCGGGCCGACGATGTGGCTGGGCCGATGGCCGGCGACCTGGATGATGTACTCGCCGAAGTCGGTTTCGACGACCTCCATCCCGGCCTCCTCCAGCGCGCCGTTGAGATGAATCTCTTCGCTGGTCATCGACTTGCTCTTGACGATCCGCCGGCCGCCGGAGCTGCGGATGATGTCGAGGATCTGGCCGCAGGCTTCCACACCGTCGTCGGCAAAGTGGATGTGGCCGCCGCGCAGTTTGACGCTCTTTTCGAGGGTCACCAGATGCCGATCGAGCTCGGCCAGCGTCTGGTCCTTGATCGTGCGGGCCTTTTCGCGAACCAGATCGGAGTGGGGCAAAAGCTCCCACGCCTCGCGATTGCGCTTGCCGAGCGTGTCGCCGAGCTGGCCGAGAATCCGCTGGAGCCCCGGATTGCCCAGCGCCTGGGCCGAGGCTGCCTGGAACTCGTGGTGGGTTTCACGCAGATAGTCGGTCATTCGTAGAACGGAATTTATTCCGTTCCCATACGTAAAGCGAAATTTATTCCGTTCCTATGCGTAGAACGGAATTTATTCCGTTCCCATGATTCTCCTTTCATTCAAGGGAACGGAATGAATTCCGTTCTACCCGCCCCCGGTAAACCACGCGTCCAGCCAGGAGGCACGATAGACGCCCTCGGCAGGCAGTTCAATGCCGGCCATGGCTGGATTCGCGGAAATGTATTGGCGAAAGGCATCGAGCTGCTCCAGTGTTCGGACAATGTGGTCGTAGGTATCCGGCTGCCAGAAGGAGCCAGCCTCGCGGCGGACGCGATTGCACGCGATTGCCGACGCACCTTTGATCGATTTCATTCCCAGCTCCAATTTATGGGGCGCAATCGGCGTGAGCAGGGCATGAACGTGATTTGGCATGATGACGAAGTCGCCGAGATGATAATTGTTCATGTCGTGACGAAACAGCTCTTGCCGCACGATGGTGATGCATGAGCAGTCCCGAAGACGGCACCGACCCAAGCTGCGGTCCAGGCAACCTTGGACTTGCCGATTGAAATGTTTCTCGAAGCGCGTGCGCTCATCCTCGGGGAGACGGCTGAACTTCGCTCGCCACGTGCCGCCCTCGCCGTCGTAGGAGATTCCGTGCCGATTCAACCATTGGGATTTTTCCCATTCCCAATGCTCGCGTACATTGGCGGGAATGGAATCGATCAGCCGAAACGTCACAAAATAGGTGCATCCTTCCTGACGCCAATGGGGAAGATTGCGCTGATAAATTCGCACCGCGCGCCGCTCATCAAAGGAAACAAATTCATCTGGGCGATTTTCACTGCGCATGGCCTGGATTCCAAGGAATCCGATTGGATTGCGTGCCTTGAGGCGCTCAGTACGACGCCCCCCTAATCGATTGAATGAGTCTCAGGAACGGAATAAATTCCGTTCTACGATCCTCAGAATCACCAATGTAGCGAGCGGCGAAATCCCCACCAGCACGGCAATCACCACGATTAGCAGCGGCGGCTTGACGGGCGGCAGCCGCCACACCAGCCGCGTCGATACCAGACACAGCACGCCGGTCACTAGCTCTGCCGGCAACTGCGCCCCGGCCGTCATGCGCCGCCAATCCGGCTCCCCCGCTACGATCGGCCAATGCCGCATTGTCAGTGCAGAGTGCAGAGTGCAAAACGACCGCTAACTCTGCATTCTGCATTCTGCACCACATGTGGCCAGGACACCGCACGTTGCCGGTTTGCTCCCCCCCGGTTCGCGACCTAAGGTTCCATTGGCTGTGTGCCCCCCTCGCATCGCGGCCGCGCGGAAGTTTTCATGGCCTCAGGCAAAGCGTTCGCTCTCCTGCGGCATTTGAAAAGGCCTCAGGTGGAAGCGTTCGCTCTCCTTCGGCATTCCCGCGCGACGGCATTGCCCCTATGACAACCCATCGGATCGCCTATCCGTGACAGCCACGTTTTCACCACGCCTGCCGATTGCAGCCTGGGGCCCGCTCCAGGATGCCGCCGCCCAGTTCCGCGACGAGTGCGCGGCCTGGGAACAGGCCACGCACGACTTGTTCTCCGATCTGGACCGCCTGCGGCAGGAGCTGGCCGCCAAGGCCCACGAGTTGGACGACGGCCGTCGCCGGCTGGCAGAGCGCGGCCGGCAACTGGCCGATCAGCGCAAGGAGGCCAATCGCCTGGCGCAGCTCCTGGAGCAACAGGAGGCGCAACTGGCCGAAACGCTGACCGAATTGCGCGGCCTGCGCGAGCAACACAACGAGGAACGTGAAGAAGCACGGCGCCGCGAGTCCGAGCAGACCGCAGCACTCCAGTCGCAGATCGTCACGCTCAACGAACATGTCGCGCGGCTGCAAACGGAACGGGATGAGCTGAAAAACCTGGTCAACCTGGCGCAGGCGGGCGACGGATCCGGCGCCTCGCCGGTGCAGCTCATCGAGCCGCTCTTGGCGCACTTTGCCGAGCTGAAGCAGTCGATGGATGCCACCCGCGGCGAGTTGGCGGGAGCCATCGACCGCTTCGCGGGACGCCTCTCGGAACATGCGTCCGCCGGCCTGTCCGACGCCGCGCTGTCGGCGGACGATCTGGCCAAGTTCCACGTGCTCGAAAAAGAGCGCGTCGAGTTGGAAGGGGAGCTGGAGCTCGTTCGAGCCCGTGCCGCCGAGCTGCAGGAGTTGGTGCAACAGCTCAAACGCGAGTTGACGGAGCAGCGGACCGGCATGACCGACGAGCTTCGCGAGATGCGAAAGCTGCTTGGCCATCAGGCCGAGTCGCCGGCCCGTCGAGAATCCTATCAGGATGCGGCCGGCGATGCGGCCGAAGCGAGCGCACCCGAAGGGCGCATGACCATGACCCTTCCCGCCCGCGAGCTGGGGCGCGAATCGGTCCGCGAAAGCTCGCGAGAAAACCCGCGCCAGACCAGCCGGGGCAACGTTCGCGACTCGACTTCTGGCGCGGCTGCAACTGCCGATCCCGCTTCGCAGGCCGTGATGGCCCAGTTTGCCAAGCTCCAGCGCGACGTGGCGCTGCGGCGGAAGAAGAAATGACTCCAGCCAGCCCCTAGGCTTTCCGCGGGCGGCCGGTACACACGGCGGCCGCCTTCCACGGGAGGTGAATCATGCAACGCAAATATCCTTATCTCCCCATGGCCGCACTTGGCCTGGCGTCGGCGGCCAGCCTGGCGCTGGGTATTTACCTCGGTCAATGGACCATCGGCCTGGGGGGTGCTGCCGCCGGTTTGTGCCTCATCGGTTTGCTGGACCCGGTGCGCCGCCGTCTAGGCCGGGAATCGACGCCGCAAGACGAGCGGTCGCCGGCTACCTACGAAGAACCAGCCACGCGCCGCTTCGTTCGTTCGGCGACGGCGCTACCAGAGATGAACGAACCGCCAGGCGAGAGCCCGGTCGATCAAATGCTGGCCCAGGGTCGTTATGCCCTCCTGCTGCGCCCGCAGATCGCCACCACCCTCTCGGCCGGCGATGTGCACCGCGCTCAAGAGGCGCTCGACGCCTGGATGGGAATCGTCCCCCAAGGTCCCGTCCTCATGCGCTCGCAACGCTTCGAGGAAGTGGCCGACGACGACAAGCTCCGCGCCGAGCGGCGAATCGACGTGGACGGCTTCTATCTCGACCGCTTCTGCGTCACCAATCGGCAATACAAACGGTTCCTGGATACGGGCGGCTACGAGCAGCTCGCCTTGTGGGACGAGGCGATCTGGCCCGCCATGCTCCAGTTCGTGGACCGCAGCGGCAATCCCGGCCCCCGCTATTGGGAAGGGGGAAACTATCCCGATGGGAAAGACGACTATCCCGTGGTTGGCGTGAGCTGGTACGAAGCCACGGCCTTCGCCCGCTGGGTCGGCAAGCGGCTCCCCAGCGACCCCGAATGGGTGAAGGCCGCCGCCTGGCCGGTGCTGGCGGAGAACGGCAAGATCCTCCAGCGGAAGTTTCCCTGGGGGGATGCCATGGACCGCTCCATCGTCAACCTGTGGGGCTGCGGACCCGGCGAGGCCATTCCGGTCTCCTGCCATCGCGAAAGCGCCTGTGTCGGCGGTTCCTACCAGCTCATCGGCAATGTTTGGGAGTGGACCAGCACCAACTTCGGGGTCTGGGAGCCGGCCACTTCGCGGCTGGAAACCGAAATGCCGCTCAAGAGCCTGCGGGGCGGCGCGTACGACACGTACTTTGACGCCCAGGCCAATTCGTTCTTCCAAAGCGGTGACAACCCGCTCGTTCGCCGCCACAACATCGGGTTCCGCTGCGCCGTGGGCGTCTGCGACATCTACGGCGACGACGAACCCCCGGCCATTGCCGACGGGAATGAGGAGTGCATCCAGCACGAGGAGGCCCTGCGATGAAAGGCAATGGCGTTGTCCTGTTGGACTCGTATCGCCTGACGCAATATTCGGAGTCGGTCCCCTGCTACATTTGCGGCGGCGGGAACAATTTCGACTCGGAGCTCTGCCGTCACTGCTACGCCCCGATGGCCCTGGCCCATCAGGCCGCGTCGCAGCGGATCTGCCCCAAGATGGTGGCCGCCATCGGCCCCTCGGGAGCGGGCAAAACCGTCTACCTGGGGATGCTCACCGACATGCTGTCGCGGCAAACCGAGCCGATGCAGCTTCTGGCGCGGGGTGCGTTTTCCATCGCTCTTCAGCAAACGACGATGGGCGCTCTCTCGCGCTGTGAGTTCCCCAACAAGACACCCAACGAACCCGACCGCTGGAACTGGGTCCACTGCCAGGTGCTCCGCAAGCACCGGCGGCCGGCCGAGTTGATCATGCCCGACCTGGCGGGGGAATCGCTCATGGAGGAGATCGAGCATCCCAATACGTACCCCGTCATCCGGGCGTTCCTGGAGCGCTGTTCCGGCGTGATGGTGATGATCGACGCGGCCCGCGCCCAGCGCGGCGACAGCGACGAAGACTTCCAGATCATGAAGCTCATCAGCTACCTCGGCGAGCTGAGCCCCGACAAGAAGGACGGCTGGCCCGTGCGTCCTGTTTCGCTGGTGTTCACCAAGGCCGATGAGTGCGAGCGCTGCTTCGAGGACCCCCTGGTCTTTGCCACGCAGCACACGCCGGGACTGTTCCAGCTCGTCCGCGAGCGGCTGACGAGGCACCGCTTCTTCGCCGTCGGCGTCGCCGGGACCACCGGTCACCGCAACGAATTCTTCGGTCGTATTCACGTGCCGCTGCGGATCGAGCCGCGGGGCATTGTCGAGCCTTTCCAGTGGCTGGTCGAGTCGCTGGGAACGTAGGGAAGGATTGCGGATTGCGGATTGCGGATTGCGGATTGAATCTTCAATCCGCAATCCGCAATCCGCAATCCGCAAT
>DATKDU010000324.1:0-3812 GCA_035512595.1 Pirellulaceae bacterium | reverse complement strand
TTGCAGGACCTCGCGGGCGCCGCAGGGGCGAGTCCACCAGGTATCCTGCCGCGTTGGAGCCGGCCTGGCTCTCTGGTCCATGGGCTTGCCCTTTGCTTCCTGCCGTAGAAGATACCTGCGAACCCTCTGTGGGCGTACCCCCCGCCAGCCGCGCACGGCGGTATGTTCCACGAGGACAACGAGGCCGCACATCGGGTTCGCGATAATGAGCCCTTACTGGATCTTTTTTTTGGTTGATGTTTGCCAACCTTGCCGCCATCGTGTTCCTGTCGGCCGTTGTCGCGATTCCGCTGGCAACGGCCGTCGCCCTGTGGCTGCGCACAGAAATGAGTGCCTTCCAGTTTTTCATGTGGATCATGGCCCGGCTCCTGACGCGGCTGTGGTGGCGGGCGACGGCATCCGGCCCGCTGCCGCTGCCGGCCGGCCAAGGAGCCGTCCTGGTGTGCAATCACCGGAGCAGCGTCGATCCGTTCTTCATTCAGACGCTCACGACCCGCAAGACGCACTGGATGGTCGCCCGCGAATTCTGCGAGCACCCCGCATTCGGCTGGTTCCTCCGCGCCTGCGAAGTAATCCCCGTGAACCGCGGCGGCATCGATACAACTTCAACGCGTACCGCCATTCGCCTCGCCTCCGACGGACAGATCGTCGGCATGCTCCCCGAGGGGCGCATCAATATGACCGACCGGCTATTGCTCGCCGGTCGTCCCGGAGCGGCGCTCGTGGCCCTCAAGGCCAAGGTCCCCATTGTTCCCTGCTACATCGAAGGAGCACCGTACGATCAAAAGCCGTGGAGTCCATTTTTTTTGCCTGCCAAAGTGAAAGTCCATTTTGGCCAGCCGCTGGACCTCTCCGAGTTTTTCCAGCGCGAAGCCGACGAAAATACACCGGGCGAAGTTCTCTTGCGGGCGATGAAAGCCATCGCTGCCTTGGCGGGCGAACCGAACTATGAGCCGCAGATCGCCGGAAAAGGATGGAAGCCGACGGCAGACGAGCTCGCCAGCGACATGGCCGGCAGCCGCCGCCGGAGACGCGAGCGCCTGGGCAAACGGCAGCTTTAGACTCTGGATGCGGTGGCGATGGCCGACCCCAGCACGCGCTGCGAGCGCTCCTGCAACTGCCGCGCGACTTCGGCGACCGTTTCGCCTTCCGCAAACAGGGTGCAGATCGGCTGGCCGGCGTGAATAGGGTCGCCGACTCTTGGCACGTCGGCAATGCCGGGCCAGGTTGAGCCGTCATTCCATTCTGCCACCAGTTGATCCATCGCGACCGTTATCGTTCCGCCCTTTTGAGAATAAACGACGGACTTGCCCAGCGCGCGGGCCGGCGCGGCAATGGTGGTTGCGTGATGCGAAACGTTGAGCGCTGGATTGAAGACCGCAGCATGCAGCCGCAGAAAGCTGACGCCCGTGGCACGCTCGAGCAGCTCCACCGAGGCGGAATAACGGGGATTGACTTCCAGCGGCCAGTCACCGGCTTCATTGCGGACGAAATCGACATTGAACAGTCCGCGCAGCGCAAACCGAACCTGGAGGGTCGTGCCCAGTCGCATCAGGTCTGGGACCCGTCGATGCCACTCGTCCGGCATGACAATCGATCCCTGGTATCCGAACGCGCCGGGCATCTGAATCTGCTGGTTGACCCCCAGCAACTGGCAACCTTCGCTGGTCGCCAGGTAAACGGCCCCGTAGACTTGGCCGCGGATGAACTCCTGATAATAGAATCCCGGACGCCGCGGCTGCGGACCGTCGGACGCAGTTTTGATCTTGTGTCCCCCCGACGAGCGGAGCGGCTTGACTAGCCACTGACTGCCGGGTGCAGGTGAATGATCGTCGCTCAGCTCGCGAACCGTGGCCGGCATTTCCAGGCCAGCCTCGCGCATCGTCTTGGCCAGCAGCCACGGGTTGCGCACGCGCCGCAGGACGTTTCCCGAGTTTCCCCAAAGCGGCCGAATCTCCGCCATCCGATCGATGAGGCGCGGATAGTTTTCGAGACCTCCCGTATACATCCAGGGCGTTTGGGGCGCGTCGCCCAATGCCGGCAGTAGGTCGTAGGGATATTTGCGAATCTTCACCGCCGGACAAATCGCAGTCAGATCGCGGTCGGCGAACTGGTCGATGGCATACGGCTGGAAGCCGGCTCGCAGTGCCGAATGGGCTGCCGCTCGAACGCTGGCGCCGACAAGGATCAGCTCATGGTCCATGGTTGGCGCTTCGAAGCGTGATCGGCTGGATGCCGCCCCGGAGGTTAACGCAGACCACGCATGCCAGCGGCGCGGCGGCCTTAGCAAAATGCCGATCGACAAAGCCGGCCCGGCTTGCTTCTTCGATCGTAGCCTGCGGTGGTGGATTGCACGACTTGAGCAGCACCAGCGCGTTGGCTTCCAGGCACTGGGCCAATCGAGCGGCAATCGAATCGGTCGTCACGTCCCACGTATGCGGCAACCGGTTGCCCGCGGCACTGGGTTCCTCCGTGACAAGGAACGGCCGCGGATCAAACACGCAGGCGGTGGCCGAGGCGGGCGGACCACGATGCAGCTCGCGCAGTGAGACGCGCGAATCAATCAATGGAAGATCGCCCAAGATCTGCGACAGCAGCCGGGCGCTCAGCGACAGGGCCTCTACGCAGAGCCAGTGCGATCGTTCCTGACCAAGCTGGAACTGCTCGTCGGCACGCCGCACGAAATCACCCCAGGGACCCGCGCCCGCAACGAGCACGTGTAAACCGGCCGGTTGACTCGCTAGGAAGCCCTTCACCCGCCGCGGCAGTTCACTCCAGGAAAGCAGGCTGCCGCCGACTTTGACGATCACTAGCGGCGCGGTGCTCATGGCGCCACCGCTTCGCGTGCCAGAACCGCCAGCGCGTGTGCCGGTCCGACCCGAGCCAGCGACGGATCGAGCTGCTGGCTCAGCCGGACAAGGGGAGCATCGATGCGGGCCTCGCAGAGTGCCGCCGTCGCCAGAAAATCGCCGTGGCCCGAAAGGATCACCTGCTCCGGCCGCGACGCCGCCTGCGCGACGACCTGCGTGATTGCCGCGGCCACGAGCGTCGCCTGCGACCTGGCGGCAGCCTCGGCAATCGCGGTCGCATCCGAGGCGTCGAATTCGCTCGCGTCCGCTGCCAGCATTCGCCCCAGTCGCGCGACGGCAGCAGCTTTCGTCGCCGGCCGGCTGTCGGCCGTGTGGTGGTTGGCCGGATCCTCGGGCAGCCTGTCGAGAACGAGATAGACATCGAGCATCGTCGCAAACAATTCCTGGGTCACGGGGCAGGTCTGGCCGCGGTAGGGCGCGTGCGAAACGACTGCACAAACCGGACTTCGCTCCACGCCCGTATAGACCAGTTCGCCGGCAATCAACCGCTGCGTATCGCTCCGCCCCGTCGCCGCCGGCCGGCCATCGATGAGTGGGATGATATCGCAAGTCGTCGAGCCGACATCGACGAGCAGAGCTGCTGCCTGTCGCGCATACCGCCCGGCGAATTGGGCCAGTGCCCGCCAATTCGATGCCGCGGCCAGGTGAGGATGCTGCGAGGCCACGACAGGCGAGACCAATCGCCCATCGACCAGGTAGACCCGCGTGTGCCGATTATCGGAACCGCGTGCGACCGCATCGAGAATGAAACGCACGCCGTCGGCCTTGCAGGCAAAACAGTCGGCCAGCTCGCCGGTCATGGTCACGGCCAGATGATCGGCAGCGGGGGATTCGGCGAGGATGGCCCGCAGCTTGCTGGCGAGGTCCGCGGAATCTTTCCACAGATGAAAGGTGTACGACCGCGCGAAGCCGACCCCGTCCGCCACCTTGACGTTCGCACCG
>DATKDU010000323.1:0-6747 GCA_035512595.1 Pirellulaceae bacterium | reverse complement strand
CGGTAGGCGACCATTTCCAGCGTCGATTGGTCCTTCTCGATCGTCTCCTTCCCGTCGCCGATCGGCACGTCCATCGTGAAGTCGGCCCCCACGTCGAACGGCGGGTCGATGTAGATCAGGTCGATCCGACCCTTGAACTCCTTCAGCAGGCTGGCCATCACCAGCTTGTTGTCCCCCCAGATCAGCCGGTTGCGGAAGTCGTCCCGCTTGTGCCCGGCAATCGACTTCTCGAACAGCGCGAGCTGCCCCGCCGCCTCCGCCCGCTGCCGCGGCTCGTCCACCGTCTCGATCCGCTGCATGGGCATCGCCAATGCCGCCACGTCCACCGCGCGGCGATTGCCGTACTCGTCGTACTTGCCGTCCCAGACCAGTTCGGTGCGCAGCGTGGAGAGCGGGTGCGGATTGCCCGGCCCATAGTGCATTTCGCTTGCCATCTGATCCCTCAGAGAGTGCCCTGCCGGCCCGCAACAAGCGCGGGGAGAACCCACGCCCCGTCGGGTGACGCCAATGTACAGCCGGCACCGGGACAATTCCACCGGCAATTTTGCAAAAACCTCGAACTAGCCGGGCCGCCGTGCATGTATACAATTGTGGCATAGCACTTGCAGCCACCCTTTCCGGCGACCCCGGCGGCCTGCCATTTCGGCCGGGCGCTGCTGCGCGCTGGTGTTCTTTGAAAATCCGGTAGACCAAGGCTTGGTGCGACGCCGGGCGATAAGGCGCGTTGGCCAATGTTGCGCTGATCGGCACTTATCGCCCGCAAGAGGCCGGCGAAGCTGCTGGCGGCGCAAGTCGCTTGCTGACTGGAACATACGTTCATGTTCCGGCAGGGACTCCAGAGGAGCGGCACTTATTAAAGAAAAAAGGGGTCGAAATCGCAAAGCACGCTACGGCAAGGAGTTAAGTGCGACATATAAACCGAAATAAATGCTCAAATCGCTTATCACTTCACCCCCATAGCGAGTTTGGCTACGGAAACTGAGCCAGTGACGACAAATCGGCAAGCCAGGAGTAACTGTCCTTGGTCGTTTCCGGCCCCGTTTGATACATTGTCGCCGCCGGGCCGATTGCCACCGCACCGCATGCCCATGCACACCATCACCCGCTATGTCGTTTGGGAACTGCTCAAGATCTTCCTGCTATTGCTCCTCGGCCTGACGCTGGTGGTGATGTTGATCCTCGTCGGGCAGCAGGCGCTGCGGATGAACCTGGGAATCATCCCCGCGCTCCGCGTGGCCCAGTTCATTCTCCCCCAGGCCCTGGCATTTGCCGTGCCGGCGGCCATCCTGTTTGCCGTCTGCTTCGTCTACGGCCGGATGAGTGCCGACAACGAGGTGACGGCGATCAAAGCCAGCGGCATTTCGCCGGCGGTCGTCCTGTGGCCGGGGTACGTGCTGGCGGTCATCCTGTCGCTGTGGGGCGTGTGGCTCAACGACCTGGCCTTCTCGTGGGGTCACCAAGGCGTGCAGAAGGTCGTGCTCCAATCGGTGGAAGAGATTGCCTATCGGCTGCTGCGGGCGCAGCGGAACTACAGCAACAACAAGTTCTCGATCACCGTCCGCGACGTGCAGGACCGGGTGCTGATTCGACCGATCATGATTTTTCAGGCGAACAACGACATGCCGGCATTCACGCTCCATGCCGAGCGAGCCGAGCTGCGGTCGAATCTCGACCGCAACACACTCAGCATCATCGTCACCGACTTCATCATCGAGTCGGAAGGCGAATTGAGAGGGCGCGATCCGACGACGTACGAGCAGGAGATTCCACTGAGCTACGCGTCGGTGAAAGAGGCTCGCACCGACAGCCCCTCGCACCTCCCCTTGTCGCGGATTTCTGCGGCCATGGCCGAGCAGCGGGAGTACATCGTCCAGATCGAGGATTCCCAAGCGGCCGACGTTGGCGTGAGCCTCTTGACCGGCGACTATGGCGCGCTGTCGGACGCCGCGTGGCACCTCGAGCGCAAGCGTCTGACCGACGCCCGCGACCGCTTGTACCGGCTGATGACGGAGCCGTGGCGGCGGTGGGCCGGCGGATTCTCCTGCCTGTGCTTCGTGCTGGTCGGCGCGCCGCTGGCCATTCACATGCGCAACTCCGACTACCTGACGACCTTCGCCATCTGCTTTGGCCCGATCCTGCTCTGCTATTACCCGCTATTTGCCTACGGGCTGGAGATGGCCAAGAGCGGCGAACTGCCGCCGTATGTCGTGTGGTCCGCCAACGGCGCGTGTGCCGCCATCGGCCTGTGGCTGCTCAAAAGCGTCCTGCGGCATTAAGCGTGAGTTGAAACAATCCATTCCCACAAGCCTGAAGCGCAAGCGAAGAAAAGCGATCCACCGGCAAAACGGACTTTCCTTCGCTTGCGCTTCAGGCTCGTGGCTGCCTAGAATGCAAACAGCCCCTGAAACTCGTTCGCCGGAGCTTGTCATGCGTCGAATTCTCGTGGTCGCGAGCCTGCTGCTTCTATCATCCGCCAGTTCTGCCAGTTCTGCCAGTGCCGCCGATCTGCTGCCGGAGCGGGGGACGGTGCGGTACGAACCGGCGTCCGATGAGTCGCTGGTCGCCGAGCGGTTCCAGCTCGCGGCCCACACGTTCGACTACGAGCTTCGCCCGCTCGGCGTCCCCACGGAGAATTTCCAGATCAGCGAGCTGACCTTTCCCTCGCCGGTCCGCACGCCGCACGAGAAAAACAACACCGTCCACTGCGAGTACTTCCGCCCGGCCAGCGGCGGCGGCGACAACGAAAAAATGCCCGCCGTCATCGTGCTGCACATTCTCGGCGGCGACTTCCCGCTGTCGCGGATGTTCTGCAACGCCTTGGCCCAGAAGGGAATCGCCGCACTGTTCGTCAAGATGCCCTACTACGGCCCGCGGCGCGACCCGATGGTCAGCCGCCGCATGGTCAGCCCCGACCCCAAAGAGACGGTCGAAGGAATGACGCAGGCGGTCCTCGACATTCGCTGCGCTGCCGCCTGGCTCGCCGCCCGCGAGGAAATCGACGCCAAGCGCCTCGGCATTTTCGGCATCAGCCTCGGCGGCATTACCGGCGCGCTAGCGGCGACGGCCGAGCCGCGGCTCTCGAGCGTCTGCCTGCTCTTGGCCGGCGGCGACTTGGGGAAGGTCGCCTGGGAATCGAAAGAGCTGGCCACGATCCGCAAGCGATGGCTCAGCGGCGGCGGCACGCCGGAGGAATATGTCAAGGCGCTGGCCGAGATCGATCCGGTCCGCTACGCCAAAAATGTCCAGGGCCGCCGCATCCTGCTGATGAACGCCAAGGATGACGAAGTGATCCCCAGGGTCTGCACCGAGGCGCTGTGGGAATCGCTGGGCAAACCGCCCATCCACTGGTTCAGCGGCGGCCACTACAGTTGCATCTGGCACCTGCCGGTGGCGCTGACCAAGGTGCAGGTTTTTTTTGGTGAGAGCGGGGACGGGATCGACCAGTGACCGTTGGGAAGGAAGGGACGTTTTGAGGGGTGGGCAACTGCAAATTGTGCATTGCAGATTTCTTGAAGGTTGACCACATCACGTCGCCACGCTGAATTGCCCGCCGCAGCATGCTACACTGAACGCCAACCTGCCCGTTCCTTCCCGCCATCCTTCCCTCCCGACTCGATCATGCCTCGCTCGCTTCAGTTCGTCCCCCTGGGAATCGTTGCTGCCTTCTGTTGGGCTCTGTCTGCAACTGCTGTCGAAACCGAAAACTGGCCCGGCTGGCGCGGGCCGCGGGGAGATGGTTCCAGCCTGGAAGCGGGCATTCCCACCGCGTGGGACGGCGCCGGCGGAAAAAACGTCGCCTGGAAAACGCCGATCCCCGGCACCGGGCACAGTTCGCCGATCGTGTGGCAAGACCGCGTCTTCATCGTCTCGTGCTTGAGCGACACCCAGGTGCGCGTGCTGCTCTCGCTGGATCGCAAAACAGGAAAAATCCTCTGGCAGACGACCGTCCTCAAAGCCCCGCTGGAGAACAAGCACAACCTCAACAGCCACGCCAGCGGCACTCCTGCCACCGACGGCAAGCTGGTCTACGTCACGTTCCTGGAAATCGACGGCACGATGGACGTCGGCGGCCGCCGCACTCCCGGCGAGATGGTCGTCGCCGCTTACGATTTCGCCGGCAACCAGAAGTGGCAAGTCAAGCCCGGCCGATTCGCCAGCGTCCACGGCTTCTGTAGCTGCCCGGTGATCTTCGAGGACAAGCTGATCGTCAACGGCGATCACGACGGCGACGGCTATATCGTGGCCCTCGACAAAGAGACCGGCAAGGAAATCTGGAAGATCAACCGACCCAACAACACCCGCAGCTACGTCACGCCGATCATCCGCGACATTGCCGGCCGGACGCAGATGATCCTCACCGGCAGCAAATGCACCGCCAGCTACGACCCGCGCAGTGGCAAGGAGCTGTGGTACCTGGACGGCCCGACCGAGCAGTTCGTCGCCTCGCCCGTGTACGACGGCAAGTTCGTTTACATCACGGCCGGTTTTCCCGACTGGCACATCCTGGCCATCGATCCCAATCGCAGCGGCCGCCTCGGCGACGAAGCGATCCAGTGGCGGACGACCAAGGGCTGCTCGTACGTCCCGTCGCCGATCCTCTGCGGTGATCACTTCCTCGTCGTCGCCGACAACGGCATCGGTTCCTGCTACCACGCCGCCAGCGGCGAGCTGAAATGGTCCGAGCGGATGGGGCGGCATTACAGCGCGTCGCTGGTGACTGCCGGCGGGCTCGTTTATTTCCTCGATGACGACGGCAATATGAAAGTCGTCCGGCCGGGGGATGAACTGGAGGTCGTCGCCACCAACAAGCTGGGGGACTACTGTTACGCATCGCCGGCGATCAGCCAGGGGCAGTTGTTCATTCGCGGGGAGAGGCATTTGTTTTGCATTGGCACAAAGTAGTCCGCTCGCTCCGCGAGCGGACATGTGCACTCGCGGAGCGAATGCACTACATTCTTTGTGACGGAGGCCAGCGATGCCCAAATACGTCATCGAGCGGGAGATTCCCGGAGCCGGCAAGCTGACCAGCCAGCAACTCCAGGAAATCTCGCAGAAGTCGTGCGGCGTTCTCAAGAACATATTGGCTCACTGACCGGGGATCAGCCACCGCGCCAGCCAGCCGCGCGGCAAATCGGGCGGGAGGATGCGCTGTCTCCGGCCAAGAGACTCCAGCAGCGCTTCGGCCGCCAGGTAGCCGCTGCGAACCGCCCCTTCCATTGTCGCCGGCCAGTTCGTCGCCGTCCAATCGCCGGCCAGAAACAAATTCGGCACCGTTGTGCGCTGCGGCGGTCGGATCTGCGACAAGCCGGGGCGCACCGAAAAGACCGCCTCCGGATCGGTGATCATCCGCCAGCGCACCAGTTCCGCCGCGCGGGCCTGCGGAAAGACGGCCTGCAAATCCCCCAACACCTGGTGAACTACGTCGTCTCGCGCTCGACCGGCCAGATTGTGAGACGCGCTGATGACAACCTGATAATACGAATGCGGAGTGCGGAGTGCGGAGTGCGGAGTATTGAGGTCGGGCTGTCCACCAACTCCGCATTCCACATTCCGCATTCCGCACTTGGAAAACACCCATTGCACCAGCCTGCCCACGAGCACCGAGTGCGGCAGGTCCATGATCGGCCGGTCGAACCAGAGGTGAATGCCGGTGATGGGGGACGAGTCGATCGACTTCGCGGCCGCAACAGTTTCCGGCAGTGCCGCGGCGAGTTCCGGGGAAAGAACTTCCGGCAAGCGCCGCCAGGGCAGGGCGGCAATCGCGCAGTCGAAGGTGCGTTTGCCGCCGTCCTTGAGGGTGATGTCCAAAGTCGCGGGCGATTCGTTTGACTTGGCAATCTGCGTCGCGGCGCAGCCGAGGTGGATTGTCACCCCCCGCTTGCGCAGCCAGGCGGCTACGCGGTCGTCGTAAAGTTCTCCCAGCGACACGTTGGGAACGATGACTTCGTGGGCCGTTCGAGGCCCCATGAAGCCATCGACGAACACCTTGCGTGCCGCCGCCAACGAGGCCCGCTCGAGCGATTCACCCAAGGCGCTGACCAGGACGACCTGCCAGAAGTGCTCGATGGCCGCCGGTGACTGCCGCTGCTGGCGGAGCCATTGACCGATCGTCGGGCTGCTTGTTTCGTCGTTGGGCGACAGTCGCGCCAATTGCAGCAAGGCCCGCGCGATGGCGCGGCGATCGATGGGCGCTAGATACGTTTGCCGCCAGAGCGCCGGTGCCAGGTGGAGCGGCGCCGGCAGCAGCGACGTGGCCTTGAAGTCGCACCGCTCGCCGCCAGGGCCGAAGAAGTGCAGCCGCCGATGCCGCGTGAAGAGAGCGTCGATCTTTGTCTGCCGGCAGAAATCGAGGAAGCTGGTGCAGCAGCCCATCGCCACGTGCTGGCAGTGATCGACCAGCTCGCCGCTCTCCTGATCGACATACGAGCCGGCGCGGCCGCCGAGCTTTTGCCTTGCTTCAAACAGTTCGACCCGCGCTCCTCGCTGGCAAAGGGCGACGGCCGCCGCCAGCCCGGCGAGGCCACCGCCGAGGATGGCGACGCTCGGCAAATTCGGAGTGCGGAGTGCGGAGTGCGGAGTGTCGATTGCGGATTGCGGATTGCAGATTGCGGATTGATTGCCGAAGACAGACCTCTGCTCTCTGACCTCTGCGCCCCGCTCTCCCCCTGCTGAACCCTGAACCCTGAACCCTGAACCCCATAGTGCCCCTACGGCAACCGTGAACTTTCGCGGCCACGACAGCGACAC
>DATKDU010000322.1:0-32929 GCA_035512595.1 Pirellulaceae bacterium | reverse complement strand
GACCTCGCCGCGGTTGAGCGGCTGCACGAAGCGTACCGGCAAATCAATGGCGAGCTGGCCAAGGTGATTGTCGGACAAAAGGACGTGATCGAGGAGCTGTTGATCGCGCTCTTCGCCCGCGGGCATTGCCTGTTGGTGGGCGTGCCGGGGCTGGCCAAGACGCTCATGATCCGCACGCTGGCCGACTCGCTGGCCTTGCAGTTCAATCGCATTCAGTTCACTCCCGACTTGATGCCCTCGGACATCACCGGGACGGAGGTTATCCAGGAGGACCGGGCCACCGGGCATCGGGAGCTGCGGTTCATCAAGGGACCCGTCTTCGCCAACGTGATCCTGGCCGATGAGATCAACCGCACGCCTCCCAAGACGCAAGCGGCGCTTCTGGAGGCGATGCAGGAGCACCAAGTCACGATCGGCGGAGAGAAGCACGTGCTCGCGGAGCCGTTCTTCGTCCTGGCGACGCAGAACCCGATCGAGCAGGAGGGGACCTATCCCTTGCCCGAGGCGCAGCTCGACCGGTTCATGTTCCACGTCTGGGTCGATTATCCCGATGCCGACGAGGAGCTGGAGATCGTCAAGCGGACGACGGCCGACATCGAGGCGAAGATCACGCCGATCCTGCACGCCGAGCAGATCAACTCCCTGACGCGGATCGTCCGCAAAGTGCCGATTGCCGATCATGTGGCCCGCTATGCTTTGCAACTTGCCCGGCTGACGCGGCGAAACGAGCCCGACGCGCCGCAGTTCATCAAGGACTACGTCCTGTGGGGGGCCGGGCCGCGGGCCAGCCAGTACATGGTGCTCGGCGCCAAGGCCCACGCGGTGCTGATGGGCCGCTTCTTCGTCACGCACGAGGACATTCAGGCGGTCGCCCCGCCGGTCCTGCGGCATCGGATCAAGACCAACTTTAACGCGGACGCGGAGGGAATCACTCCCGACGAACTCGTCCGGCGGCTGCTGGCTGCAGTGCCGCAGATTGCCGAGGAGGCGTCAGGGCAAGCAGGCAAGGGCCCTGATTTGTATCGATCGGTGGAGGCGGGGTAAGGTCTCGGAATTGCCGCTCTCGGTGACAGCAGGGCACTCATCGTCATGCGGAGGGCCGCTCCGTCAGCTAGAATTGAGATAGAGAATCAACCGGGTGATCGTGCATCTGATTCCACTACCTGATGAGCGAGTTTGTCCACGTAGACCCGGGCGAATTGTACCTGCCGCCAAGTCGAGCGCAGGGTGCGGATCCCGCCAAACTGGCGAGGCAAATTGCCAAACATGGAAATCGACTTGATGGAATGCCGCCGTTGCAAGTGACGCGCGGAAAGGATGGGAACTTGCGGATCAACGACGGGGTGACGCGGGCGACTCGGGCCGCCAAGTTGAGGCCAGGTGTCCAATTGATTGCCGAAGTGATTGCCGATCTGCCGAAGCTCGACGTGACGCGCATGCCGAAAGTGAAGGAGAAGCTGCCATGACCGAACAGCAACACGCCGAACTGGTGACCGCACTAGCCGATTTGCGTCGGCGGTACCCGCAGTGGCGGCTGGGGCAGTTGATCGCCAACCTCGCCGGCTGGGCCGACAAAGAGGTATGGGACGTGGAGGATGAGCAGCTCTTGGCAGCGGCGCGCGAGCATCTTGAGCAGCAATCGCAGCGGGCGGCATCGGCGTGAGAATCGTGCTACTCTCCCAAGAGGTTGGACGTGGCACAGGCCCCCATCTCCATCGACCCCCGCACGCTGGCCAAGCTCTCGGGGCTGCACCTGCGGGCTCGGCATATCGTCGAAGGATATGTCGCCGGCCTGCACCGCAGTCCGTACCACGGCTTTTCCATCGAGTTTGCCGAGCATCGCGAATACGCGCCGGGAGACGATCTCAAATACGTCGATTGGAAGGTCTTCGGGCGGACCGACAAGTTTTACTTGAAGCAGTACGAGGACGAGACCAACCTCCTGGCGTATCTCGTCCTCGACGTTAGCGAGAGCATGACGTACAAGAGCGATCCGAAGTCGCTCAGCAAGCTCGAATATGCCCAGTGTCTGGCGGCGACGGTGGCCTGGCTGGTCCTCCAGCAGCAGGATGCGGCAGGGCTCGTGACGTTCGACAGCCAGATCCGCTCGCTGGTCCGCCCCGCCAGCAGCCCGCAGCACTTGCAGCAACTGCTGCACGTCATGGAGTCGGCCACGAGTGGAAAGAAAACAGCAGCCGGGCCGATCTTCCACGAATTGGCAGAGCGGCTGAAGAAGCGGGGCGTCGTGATCATCCTCAGCGACTTCTTCGACGATGTGCCGTCGCTGCTGGCGGGGCTGAAACACTTTCGCCATCGGCGGCATGACGTAATCTTGCTGCACGTGCTCGACCCGGCGGAAATCAGCTTTCAGTTTCAGCGGCCAACGCAGTTCCTGGCCCTGGAAGAATTCCCCGACGTGCTGGTCGATCCGCCGTCGCTGCGGAAGGCGTACCAGCGGGAGTTTAGCGCCTTTCAAAAGCATCTGGAACAAGGCGCGCGAAGCATGGCGATGGACTACGTCGTCGTGCCGACCGATCGCCCACTCGACGTGACCCTGTCGGCATTCCTTTCCTCCCGCATGGCGAGGGTCCGCTGATGCCCCCGCTGGCATTCTGGCAATTCGGCAGTGCGGCGATGCTCCTGTGGGCGATCGCGGCAGCCGTGCCGATCCTGATTCACCTCTGGAGCCGGCACCGGTACCAGCAACTGCCGTGGGGGGCGATGCAGTTTCTGCTGGCGGCCATGCGGAAAAACGCCCGGCGGATTCAGCTCACGCAGTGGCTGCTCCTCGCGCTGCGGACGCTGATCCTTGTCTTGTTTGCCCTCGCCCTGGCCAATCCGCTGTTGTCGCTCGTCTCGCCGGCACTCGGCGGCGGCAGCGGCGGGCGGACGCTGTATGTGCTGGTGATCGACGGCTCGTATTCCATGGACTATCGCCGCGAGGGATTGCCGCGGCTTGACGAGGCGAAGGAATCCGCCCGGCAGCTCGTGGGCGACGGCCAACAAGGGGACGGCTATGCGCTGATTCTGATGGGTCAGCCGCCGCGGGTCGTCATCGGCGATCCGGCCTTCGACCCGGACGATGTTTCGCAGGAGTTATCCAGCCTGGAAATGCCGCACGCCGGCGCGAACCTGCCGCAGACACTCGCCGAGATCGAAGCGACGCTGGCCTCGGCGCGGGAGAAGCATCCGCGGCTGGTGCAGCGGCGGGTCGTCTTCTTCACCGATCTGGGGCGCACAACCTGGCAGGATGTGACCACGGCCGACGTCAAACAGCGGCTGGCGCGGCTCGCCGACCTGCCGGGGACGTCGCTGGCCCTCGTTGATCTGGGTCAGCCGCAGGAGCAGAACCTGGCGGTGACGCGGCTGGAGATGACGCAGCCGCTGGCGACCCTCGCGGCCGAGTCGGTTTTTCAGGCGGAGATTCAGAGCTTCGCCGATCAGGAAATGCCGCGACAGTCGGTGGAGCTATTAATCGACGGCATGCGCGTGGCGGCGCAGCAGGTCGATGTGCCGCCGCGCGGCCGGGCAAACGTATCGTTCCCCTACCGGTTCGACGCGGCCGCCGAGCACGTCGCCCAAGTGCGGCTGGCGGACGATCGACTGCCGCTGGATAACCAGCGGTGGCTTTCCGTGCCGGTGCGCGAGGCAATTCGCGTGCTGTGCGTCTACGGCCGGCCGGGGGAGACGCGGCATATCGCCCTGGCCCTGTCGCCGCAGCGAACCGACCGGCCGGCAGTCCGCGTCACCGAAGCGGGGGAAAGCACGATCCTGGAAAGCGACCTGGCGACGTACGACTGCGTCGTACTGGGGAACATCGGCCGCTTCAGCCGGGACGAAGCGGCCGTGCTGACGCAGTACGTCCGCTCCGGCGGGGGGCTGATCGTCTTTCTCGGCGACCAGGCACAGCTCGACAATTACAATCAGGAACTTGGCGGCGAGCAAGCGGAGGAGCGGCTGCTCCCCGCGCGGCTGCTGTCGCTCTCGGAGGAAGCCAAGTACGGCTTCGATCCGCTGGAGTATCGCCACCCGATCGTCGCCCCCTTCCGCGGCTTCGACAAGAGCGGCCTGTTGACCACGCCGATCTGGAAATACGTGCGAATGACGCCGAGCGAGCAGGCAACCGTGGCGCTGGCCTTCTCCGGCGGCGATCCGGCACTCGTCGAGGAACGGATCGGCCGCGGTGTGAGCCTGCTGTTTGCGTCGGCCGCATCGCCGCAGTCGATCGATCGGACCACCGACCCGCCGACGCCGTGGTCGGCATTTGCCTCGTGGCCCAGCTTCCCGCCGCTGATTCAGGAGGTGCTCCTGCGGGCGATCAGCGGCCGCGAGGAGGGGCGGAACGTGCGCGTCGGCGACGAGCTGGTCGGCACGCTCCCCAGCGGCACGTCCGAATCGGCCGTTCAACTCAGCGGCCCGCGGGGGATCAGCCAGCGACTGCCGCTGGCAGTCAGTGGCGGCGAGAGCACCTGGTCCTTCACCGGCACATCGTCCAGCGGCATTTACGAAGCCCATCTCGATGCGGCTGCGTCCGGCGGACAAAAATTCGCGGTCAACATCGACCCGCGAGAAAGCGACCTGGAGCGCGTGCCGGCCGATTCGCTGCCGGAGCAGATTCGCCTGTCGCTCGACGCGTCGGCGAGCGGTTCGTCGCTGACCGCCGCCGCGCCGGGATCGGAGTACTTCCGGATGATCCTGTTCGCCGTGCTGGGACTCCTGGCCTGCGAGTCGCTCGTAGCCTGGTGGACCGGAAAGGGGGGGGCATGAACTGGTGGCGAACCATCGAGACCGTGCTCTTCGGGCAGCCGCTGCGCGACGAGGCGACGGGACTGCAAACGACCATCGACCACGCCTGGCCCCTCTCGCCGGGGATGATGTTGGCGATCTGGATTGTCTTTGGGGCCCTGGCGATCGGACTGTATGCCGTCGAGCGGCCGAGCGCTGGGCGGTTTGGCAAGGGATTGTTGTCGCTGCTACGGATCTCGCTGGCGGGGCTGATTCTGCTGATGCTCCTCGGCTGGACGGTGACGCGCCATCGGACCGACCTGCCCGACGTGGTGCTGGTGGTTGACGATTCGGAGAGCATGTTGCTGGCGGACATCGAGGCGGACGAGAAGTGGCAGGCGGAGATCAAGCGGCGGCTGGCGGAGCTGAAGCTCGACGAGCCGACGCGACTGAATCTGGCCAAGACGCTGCTTTTGGCCAATCGCGAAAAACTGCTGACCGAGTTGGCCCAGCGCTATCACCTCAAGTTCTATCTGGCGGGAGCATCGGCCCGCTCGGCGGCGGACGACCAAGGATCGCTGGGGAGCGCAGTGAACGCGGTGACGGCATCGCAGCCGGCCAGCCGCCTGGGCTCGTCGCTGCAGGACGTGCTGGAGCTGCAGCGCGGCCGGCCAACTGCTGCCGTGATCATGTTCACCGACGGCGTGACGACCGAAGGAGGCTCGCTGGCAGAAGCGGCCGAGTACGCCCGGCGGAAAGCGGTGCCGCTGTTTTTCGTCGGTCTCGGGAACGACAAGCCGCCGCGCGATCTGCGGCTGCACGATTTGCTGGCCGACGACGTCGTCTTCGTCGGCGATCTGGTCACGCTGGAGTGCAAGCTGACTGCCGAGGGATTTGACGGGGCGGCTAACGTGCGGCTCAAGCAGAAGGGGGTTGATGCGCCGCTCGCGCAGCAGACGGTGACGGTTCCTAAAGGGGGCGGGACGCAGACGATCCGCTTGGCCCATCGGCCGGATAAGGAAGGAGAATTTGAATACACGATCGAGGTCGAGCCGCAGGCCGGAGAGGTGAACACACAGAACAACGCTCTGACGCGGACCGTGAAGGTGACCGAGGAAGTAATTCGCGTGCTGCTCGTCACCGCTGGCCCGAGCTATGAATTCCGGGCGCTCAAGACGATGCTCGAGCGGGAGCTCAACCGCGGCGAGACGAGCGAGGAAAAATCGGAGCGCGGCTTTCGCACCGTGCTCCAGGAGGCCGATCCGGCCTACGTCAACACGGACAAATCGGCCGAGCGCATCTTCCCGGTCAGCCGCGACGAGCTCTTCCGCTATGACGTGCTGATCCTGGCCGACATGAACCCGGCATTCTTGAGCCCCTCGGTGATGAGCAACATCCAGGAGTTCGTCACCGTTCGCGGCGGCGGCGTGGTCTTCATCGCCGGGCCGAAGTATATGCCGCTGGCGTACCAGGGAACGCCGCTGGCGTCGCTCTTGCCCATGGAGCTCACGAGCGTGCAGGTTCCCGATCCGGCCATGCCGATCACCGAGCCCTTTCACCCGCGGGTGACGCCGCTGGGGTTGGCCAGCCCGGCGATGCAACTGGCCGATACGCCGGCCCAGAACCCGAAACTGTGGCAGGAGACGCTCGCACCGCTGTACTGGTTCATCGCCGCGGGAGACTTGCGGCCAGGCGTGCGCGTCCTGGCCGAGCATCCGACGAAAAACGGTCCCGAAGGGCAGTCGCTGCCGCTGATCACGCTCCAGTTCATCGGCGCGGGAAAGGTCGTCTTTCACGCCACGGATGAGACGCATCGCTGGCGGTTCCGGATCGGGGACGCCTATTTTGCCCGCTACTGGATCCAAACGATCCGCTACTTGAGCCGCGCCAAGCTCCTGGGGACAAGTCGCGGCGCCGAGTTGACCGCCGACCGCCAGCAGTATCGCCGCGGCGATACGGTGCGGCTGCGGGTTCGCTTTCTCGACGACCGCCTTGCGCCGCCGCAGGATGACGGCGTGGCGGTGATGCTCGAGCGGGAAGGGGGCCGCCGCGTACACCTGACCCTGCGGCGCGATGCGGCCAATCGCGGCACATTTGAAGGGTCGGCGGGCAATCTGGCCGACGGCAAATATCGCGTCTGGATGGCAACGCCGACGCTGGAGGGGCAGCCGCCGCGGGCGGAGTTCGTCATCAGCTCGCCGCCGGGAGAATTGGCGCGGCTGCAGATGAATGCCGCCGAAATGCGGGCGGCGGCCCAAACGTCGGGCGGAGAGTTTTTCACGTATGCTCAGGCGGACTCGCTGTCGGCCAGCCTGCCGAAAGGGAGGCAGGTGCGGATTGAATCGCTGCCGCCGCAGCCGCTGTGGAATGCGCCGATCCTGGCGGCCGCCTTCGTCGTCTTATTGACGGGAGAATGGTTGCTGAGGAAGCGGTGGGGGCTGGTATAATCCTGAGAGAATGACCAATGACCAAATCCCAATGACCAATGGGCAAAAGGCATTGGTCATTGGGATTTGGTCATTGGTCATTTGCAGCGAACGCTGCCCTACCAGGATGCACTGATGGTTCACCCCTTGCAGCAGCGCGTCGATGCCGTGACGCGGCGCGTCAGCCGGCTGCGGTGGACGTATCTGGCCAGCTCGTTCTTCCTGGCGGCAATTGGATTGATTGCGGCGGCCGTACTGGCTGATTATTTGCTCCGGCCGCACGATCCAGGAGTCCGGTGGATTGTGTCACTGGCGCTGGTTGGTGCGTTGGGCTGGGCGTTCTACCGGTTGGTTATCCCCTCACTGGCAAGCAAGTCCAGCTCCATTGGCGTCGCGCAGCGGATCGAGCAGCATTTCCCGGCACTGGGAAAGCGGCTGTCCAGCGCGATCGCCTTCCTTGGGCAATCCCCCGACGACGTCACGGCCGGCTCGCTCGATCTCCGACGGGCGGTCGTCGCCGAGACGGAGGCGCTGTCGGTGGACCTCGATTATCAGGGGGTCGTCGATGCGCGCCAGCCGCGGCGAATGCTTTTGATGGCCGGCATTGCGGTCGTTGCGCTGGCGGGGCTGACGGCGGCGGCGCCCTGGCTGGTGGTGCTGGGGCTCGCGCGGCTGGCAATGCCGTGGGAGAACACGTCGTGGCCGGCGCGGCACGCGCTGGCGTTTGCCGCCGCGCCGCAGATTCTGGCGACCGGAGACGAATTCAACGCGGAAGTGATCGACCGGCATGGCGAGCTGCCCGATGAAGTCGAGTTGCTCATCCGCCGCGGCGGCCGAACCGCGACGCACGCGATGAAGCGCCTCGGCGACCGGATGATCTTTCGCCTCGACCGCGTCACCGAGCCCTTTTCCTATCGGGCCGTCGGCGGCGACGACTACAGCATGGCGTGGACCACGCTTGAAGTCGTCTCGCCGCCGCAGGTCACCGATCTCGTGGTGACCGTGACGCCGCCGCCATACACAGAGCAGCCGGCCGAAGTGGGGCGCAAGCTCGTCCGGGCCCTGGCCGGTTCGCAACTTTCGCTGCGCGGCGCCGTGGACAAGCCGATCAAGTCGGCATCGCTCAAGACGGCCGATGGTCAGACGCTGCCGGTGCGAGTGGCGATTAGTGCCGACGGCAAATCGTTCCATGCCCCTGCCGACCCGCAGTCCCCGTGGCTGGCCGAGAAGTCGGCGGAGATCTGGTGCGAGGTGAGCGACGAGTCGGCACTTCCCGCCGGGCGGCAACAGCGGATCGAGCTTCAGGTCGCTGCCGACGCCCCGCCGACGATCTCCTGGGAGTCTCCCGCCGATCATGCGTTTGTCACCCCCAAGGCCCTGGTGCCGATACGGGCGCTGGTCAAGGACGACCTGGCGGTCGCTCGCGTCGAGCTGCGTTATCTGCGACCCGATGCCAGCGATCAGGGGGAACACACGCTCGAATTGTTCGTCGCGAAACGAGGCGAAGTCACCACGGAGCCGGCCCCGCAGTCCCTATCGCTCGATTCGGCCTGGGACTTGGCCCTCATTCCGGGATTGACTGACGGCAGCATCCTGGCCGTGCGTATTGTCGCCGAGGATTTCAAACCGCAGGAAGCGACCGCCACGATTCGGCGGCTGACGATCATCTCCGAGGCAGAGCTGGAAAACCGCGTCGTCCAGCAACAAACGAGCATCCTGACCCAGCTTGCCGAAGCGCTGCGGCTGCAGCGCGAAACGCACGACCAGACGGCCGAGTTGGCGATTCGCCTGGCGGAACGTGGAACGCTCGCTCCGCAGGATTTGAGCCACTTGCAGAGCGCCGAGCTGAACCAGCGGCAAGTTGCACGGCTGCTGTCCGATCCGCAGGACGGAGTCGAGGCGCGGATTGCCGCCCTGCTCGACGAGCTGGCTCACAACCGGGTTGCCAGCCAGGTTGCCGCCGACCGGATGCGGGAGCTGCTGGCCAAGGTGCAAGCGCTCCGCGAGCAGGAGCTGGCCGGCATTTCCCACGAATTGACCGCGGCACTGAAGAGCGCCCAGGCCCGCGCCAATCGGGGAGCAGGCGTCCCGCCTGCTGATCCATCCTCGAATTGCGGCGCCGAAGAACCAGAAGTTGTCCAGCAATCGCTCGCCGCAGCCGGCGCTGGCCAGGAGCGGGTCATTACCACGCTCGAATCTCTCCTGGGGGACCTGTCGCAGTGGGACAGCTTCAGCCGGCTGTCCCGCGAAGTGGGGCAGATTCGTGCCGATCAACAGACAATCGCCGCCGCAGCGGAAGAGCTGCGCCTGGAGATGGCAGCCGGCGACGTGCCTGCTGCCGCCGACTCCCGTGCGTCGTCGCGGGCGCTGGCCCGCCGGCAGCTCGAGCTGGCCCGGCGGTATGAAAAACTTCAGTCGCGGATGGACAACATGCGGCAGCAACTGGGCCAGAGCGATCCGCTGGTAGCGGGCACGCTGGCCGATGCGCTCGATGCGGCCCGCAAGCTGGCGATTGCCGGACGGATGCGTTCGGCGGCCGGCGAGCTGTCCGACGTTCGCCCCGGTCCGGCCCACCAGACGCAGCAAGCGGTGCTGGAAGGGCTGGCACAACTGCTCGACGTCCTCTCGCGCCGCCGCGATGCCGAGCTGGCCCGCACGGCCCAGTCGCTGGCCGGTGCAGCCACCGATCTCGATTCACTAGCGCGGCGGCAGCAAGCGCTGCGCCGGGAGCTGGCCGATGCCGGCAAGGATCCAGCCGAAGTAGCGCGGAGGCGAGAACTGGAGCGCCTGAGCAAAGAGGCACAAAAGCTGGCAGAGGAGGTAAAAGAGCTGGCCCGCAAGCTCGAGCGTCTTCAGGCCCGCCGCGCCGCGGAGTCGGGCCAGCAGGCGGCGGCGGCGATGGACCAGTCGGCACAGGCCGCCGCAGCCGACAACGCCGACCAGGCGGACGAGCAAGCGGCAACGGCACAGGACCTGCTCGAAGAAACGAAGCGCCAGCTTCAGGAGCAGATCAAGCAAGCCGAGCAGGATTTGCTTCGCGAGCAGCTCGCGCGGCTCGAACAGCACGTCGCCGGACTCATTGCCCGCCAGAGGAACGCGATTGCGGAAACGGATCGCCTGGCGCAGCTTCGCGAGCAACAAAGCGGCAGTTTTACAGTTCCTCAGGAAGCCACGCTCCGCGGCATTGCGGCCGAGCAGCGGCTGCTGGCCGAGGAGACGCAGCAGCTTGGCACCTCCCTTCAGGCCGCCGCGGCATTCACGTTCAGCATCGAGCGGATCAGCCAGCGAATGCTCGCCGCTGCCGATCAGCTCGACGAGCAAGACACTGGTGTTGCAGTCAAAGCGGCGCAGGAAGGTGCTCTGCAAGGCTTACTGCTAATCCAGGAGTCGCTCAAATCGGATGACAGCGGCGGCGAACCAATGCCGATGGAAGACGAGCAGCCGCAGGGAGCGGGTGGCCAGCCGCCGGCAGGGGCCGTCCAAAACATCGCCGAGCTGAAACTGGTCAAGCTGATGCAGGAAGAGATCCAGCGGCAGACGGCGGAGCTCGAAAAGCTCCGCTTGCAAAGTGGTGAACTGACAGCAGGCCAGGTTCAGCAGCTCGACGAGTTGGCCCGTGATCAGGGAAAGCTGGCAGAGATGATTGTAAACATGATCGAGGCCGCTGAAGAAAAGACGGAAGATGGACTGCCCGACTTGCCCGAGCCGGCGGAAAAAGGGGGGGCGAAAGGCGACAACAAGGGGGGCAAGCCGCGCTCGCTCGACGAGGAACTGCTGAAAGAATTGAAGGGGAAGCGATGATTGGTACATGGATTCACTTCGTCGCGAGCAAATTCCACAAGCCTGAAGCGCAAGCGAAGGAAAGCTATTCACTTGGCAAATCGGCCTTTCCTTCGCTTGCGCTTCAGGCTTGTGGGGGGGCGATCCTCGCCGGCTTGCTTGGCGCTACTGCCTTCGCGCAAGAGCCCCAAACCAAAGCCAAACCGGCCGACGCCGATTTACTCAAAGAGCTTGAAGCCGATTTGCTCAAAGATCTGCCGGCGGCCAAAAAGCCGCCGCAAAGCAAATTGGGAACGAAAGAGCGATCCCCCGACGACAAACGCCTGCAGGACGACTTGAAAGGGGGCGAAGACCTGGGCGCCGCTCCGGAAAACCCGCTTCTGGAAATCGGCCGGCAGATGCGAGCCGTCGAAGCGAAAATCGCCCAGCGGAACACGTCGGAGCAAACGCAGGCGGAACAAGCAAAGATTGCCGAGGCTTTGGAAAAGTTGATCGAGCAGGCCAAGAAGCAGGGGGGCAGCGGCAACAAGAGCGCCAGCGGCCGCGGCACCGGCAAGGCGGGGGCCGGCGACGGCCAGGCGCAGCCCGGCGCTCCGCAGGAGAGCACCGACCGTGTCGGCGGCCCGCAGTCCGAGGCCGCTCAAACGGCCGACGTGCGGAATCTGCTCGAGCGGATCTGGGGCCACCTGCCCGAGAAGATGCGCGACGAAATGCAGAATGCCGTCAGCGATCAGTTTCTTCCCAAGTACGAGAAGCTGATCGAAGAATACTACCAGCGGCTTGCGGAAGAACGTTCCTGCCCCTAAGTGGGCCTGTCTGGGTCTTCTGGCGAATTGCCGAGCGAAAGGATGCCGACATGCACCCAATCCACCGACGCCGATTCTTGTCAACTGCCGCTGCGCTTGGCAGCGGGCTGGTGGTCGCCAGGCACGTGCTGGCCGCACCGACCACCGACCACGAGCGGACGGCGGGCGAGCTGATCACGCCCGCCGTGCAGCAGGCGCTCGACAGGGGGCTCGCCTGGCTGGCGTCGCGACAGGTCGAAGACGGCTCGTTCAAAAGCGGCACTTTCGGCCGCAACACGGCGGTCGTGGGACTGGCCGGCATGGCGTTTCTCTCCGGCGGACACACTGCGAACCGCGGCAAATACGGCCAGCACGTCGCCCGCTGCATCGAATACATCCTGAAAAGTGCCGACGACAGCGGCTTCATCAGCGATTCGAAGGCCACCAGCCACGGGCCGATGTACGACCACGGCTTCGCTACGCTGTTCCTGGCCGAAGTCTACGGCATGACGCTCGACGCCGCCGTCCGCGAGAAGCTGGAAGCCGCCGTCAAGCTGATCGTCGGCACTCAAAATCATGAAGGAGGCTGGCGGTACCAGCCCAAGGCGTTCGAGGCCGACATCAGCGTGACCATCTGCCAGGTGATGGCCCTGCGCGCCGCCCGCAACGCCGGCATTCACGTCCCCAACGAGACGATCGACCGCTGCATCGACTACGTCAAGCGGAGCCAGAATGCCGACGGCGGTTTCATGTACATGCTCACCGGCGGGCCGAGCCGCTTCCCCCGGTCGGCGGCCGGCGTCGTCGCGCTGTACAGTGCCGGCATTTACGAAGGGGAGGAGATCCGCAAGGGGCTCGAATACCTGATGGAGCATCTTCCCAAGAGCGAGGACTTCAGCCGCGATACGCACGCCATGTACGGCCACTACTACGCGGTGCAGGCGATGTGGCAGGCCGGCGGCGATTATTGGAAGAAGTGGTATCCGGCGATCCAGGAGCTGCTCCTCAAGCAGCAGCAGAAGGATGGCTCGTGGCCCGATCTGATCTGCGCCGAGTATGGCACGGCGATGGCCACGATTGTGCTGCAAATGCCGAACAACTATTTGCCAATCTTCCAGCGGTGAGCGATGCGAACGTTAGCACTTGTCGTCTGGCTCGTCGCGGTAAGCACAACCGCCGCCCAGTCTCACGCCATTCTCGCCGACGGCAAACGCCTCCCCGCGGCGCTCGTCGGCATCGACGCCGAGCTGAAGATCAGCCTCCGCGAGACGGAGGTGATTCGCGTCCTGCCGGTGGCCGACCTGGTGTTGTGGGGCGCTTATCGCGACGTCGAGCGCGGCCCGCAGACCATCCTGGCGGACGGCAGCCTGATCGTCGGCGACGTCCTCGACATCGGTGCGCAGGAAATCACGATCGGCGATGCGACGGGACTGGGACGCGTCCTCTGGCATCCGTCGCCCCTGCCGCGATCAGCCGTCCGCGGCATCATCTATCAGCCTCCCGTCGATGCGCTGGCCCGCGACAAGTTGCTATCCGACGTGCGGCAGTTTTCCGGGCGGGAAGACGAGTTGCGGCTGGTTGGCGGCGAGGTGATCCGCGGGACGCTCCAGGGGGGCGAGCCCAAGCCGCTGGGCCCTGAGCCGCCGGGAGCCGAGCGGGATGATTTTCGGCTGGCCATCCGCGGGCGGAGCGAGCCGCTGGTGGTGAATGCCGCCAGGGTGCAGGCGATCCTCCTCGGATCGTCGGCAGGCAGCAACGCCGCGGAGGAAACAGTGGTGACGCTTGGGCTGGCCGATGGCTCGCTCGTAGCCTGCCGGGGGCTCAAGATCGGCAAGTCGTCGGTCGAGTTGGCGCTGGCCGGCGGCGGCATCCTGCGAGCGATGCACGAGGCGGAAGCGGATGATGAAGGAGGGTTTTGGAACGAAGTGACGCTCGTGCAATCGCACACTCCGCGCGTGAAATACGTTTCCGAGCTGGAGACGATCGGCTACAAGCACATTCCGTTCACCGCGATCGAGTGGCCGTACGGCCGCGACCAGAACGTCCTGGGCGGGCGTTTGCGCAGCGGCGGCGCGGTTTATCTCTACGGGCTGGGAATGCACAGCGCCTCACGGCTGGCGTACGACGTTCCGGCAGGGTGGAAGCGGCTGGAGGCCGACGTCGCCCTCGATGATGCCGCGGGCCTGGGGGGAAGCGTCGTCTTCAAGGTGGTTGTGGAAGACAGCGGACAGTGGCGGGCCGCTTACCAGAGTCCGATCGTCCGCGGCGGAGACGCACCGCTGCCGGTCAAGGTAGATTTGAAAGGAATCGCCCGCGTGGCCCTGCTGGTCGAGTATGCCGATGGGGGGGATGTGCTGGACTATGCGAACTGGCTGAATACACGGCTGGCGAAGTGAACTACGCAGGGAGCGGACAGGAAAATGTAGGACAGGAAGATGAAAGGCAGGATATTCTGATGAGGCAAAGTGCTCACCCCATCCCTCATCTTCCTGTCTTTCATTTTCCTGTCTTTTTCCCCTCCGCATTTCCCATCAGCATCTCCTCCGCAAACCGCCAGAACATCAGCATCGCCATCATCAGCAGCAGGCAGGCGGCAAACAGGGCGGGGACGATCCAGCCCATGGAGTAGATGCCGCTGACGCGCGACCAAACCGCCGGCCAGCAGACGATCGCAAACAGGGCGGACAGGCACAGGTAAGGCCCGAAGGCGATGTCACGCCTGCCGGTGAGCAGCCACTGCGACAGGGCGATGACAAGGGCGGCCACCGGCGATAGGAAGAAGACGACCAGCGTCGTCTGCCAGCCCAGAAACGCGCCGATCATCGCCATCAGCGTTACGTCGCCGAAGCCCATCGCCTCCTTGTGCAGCGCCGCACGTCCCACGATCCGCACCGACCAGACGAGCAATCCCCCAAACGCCAGACCCGCAAGCGACGTGATCAGCGCCTGCCAGCGCATCGCGCCGCCGATCGCCCACACGGCACCTAGACTAGCGCAGCCAACGGCAGCCAGCAGCCCGAGCTTCCACCACTCGTGCCCTCGTAATGCGCTGGCGAAGTAGAACTGCACCCCTTTCACCAGTCCGCGACGGAGCGTGCAGGTCGCTGGAATCAAGGCCAGGCACCAGAGGGTGAAAATCGCACAGCCCAAGAGCAGCCCCCGCGGGCCGTTGAGCCACGCCGCCCAGGGAAGCGGCGAGGTGACCTGAAGATTGATCACGCTCCCGGCAGCGACCCCCAGCGGCAGCAGCGACTCCGGCCAGAGTGCCGCCAGCACCAGCCCCGCAATCGTTCCCGGAATCGTGATCGTATCGGGAATCGTCTGCTCGTCGAAGTCGATGAACGTCGCGATCGTCATGGCCACGATCAGGAGCGCGTGCGCCAGGAACTGCCCGTGCAGCGCCGTCGTCATGGGCACCGCCAGCGCCGGCAGGGGATAGAGCCGCCCGCTCATCTCCCAGCCGTAGAGGAGCGCCAAGCCCGCGGCCAAAGCCAGCTCTAAGAGCAGCGGACGGATCCAGAAGCCGCGGCCGAAAAACTCCCCTTCGCAGCGCCTGAGAAACCAGCCGGCGACGGGGAGAAAGTGCGTCCAGTGTCGCGGCGGCGCACCAGCGGGCGGCGGGGAAAAGGGGCCGATCGGCCGCGGGAACCACGCCAGCGAGTAGATCCCCCAGTTGACCAGCAAGCCGATGACGAGCCCGAGCGCAAAGACGATCAGTTGCATAATCTGGTCAGTGCGCGATTCGACAGCGGGCCGGGTTGGGGAATGGTGAAATATACCCCGCGACTAGAAATCGCAGGACGGCCCTTCCGCGCCATCGATCAGGACGGCCCGGGAGGGCCGTCCTACAACGTGCGCCACCAGGCGACGATTGCCGCGGCCACGTCCGCCGGGGACAGATCATCCACATCCACGACATAATCGGCACACTCGGCATAGATAGGTGTCCGCACCGCCAGCAATTGCTCGATCTCGGCCAGTCCGCCGGCACTCGTCAGGTTTGGCCGCCGCTGGGCCGTTGTGGCATCGGTTTCGATCCGCGTCAGCAGGGTCTCGGCCCTGGCCCGCAGCCACGCCGTCCTTCCGCTGTCCTGAATGAGCTGCCGGTTCTGCTCGCGGAGCACGGCCCCGCCTCCCAGCGCGACAACCCGATCTGGCCCCCCCGCCAGGATCGCCAGCTCCGCCGATTCGAGGCCCCGAAATGTTTCCTCGCCCGACTCGGCAAAGATCTCACGGATCGTCTTTCCCGCCCGCTGCTCGAGAGCTGCATCGGCATCGATCCACGGCAGACCGATCTCGTCCGCGACGAGCTGTGCCACCGTTGTCTTGCCGCTGCCGCGATAGCCGACGAGGTAGAGGTTCATACCTTAGCCGCGCTAATTGCCCGCCTAAAGCTTTGCCGCATGACTTCCACCGGGGCTTCTTCTCCGGTGAAAAGCCGGAACTGGTGCGCCGCCTGGCTAACGAACATCTCCACGCCGGTGACCGTCTCGCAGGCGTTTTCGCGGGCCTCCTTGATCAGCAGCGTCTGCTCGGGGTTGTAGATCGTATCGAAGACGAACATGCCGGCCCGCAGGTACATCGCCGGAAACGGGCTCTCGTCCATGTTGGGATGCATCCCCACCGGCGTGCAATTGACCAGCAGGTCGGGCTTGATCGTATGCCGCAGGCTCCAGGCGACGGAGCGGCACTGGAAGCGTGTGGCCATATCGTCGGCCCGCTCGGGCGTACGGTTGGCGATCACCACGTCGGCTCCCCGTTTTTTGAGGCCGTAAACGATTGGCCGGGCGACGCCGCCGGCCCCCAGGACCAGCGCCGTCTTGCCGGTGATCGACGTGCTCTCGCCGCCGGCGCCCGTCAGCAGACGGTCGATGCTGGCCATTGCCGCCCGGTAATCGGTATTGAAACCCAGCGGCTCGTCCTCTTTCCAAACCACGGTGTTCGACGCCCCCACCTCCTGCGACGCCTCGTCGATCTTGTGGACGTGATGGAGAATCTCCTCCTTGTGCGGGATCGTCACGCTCAGACCCTTGACCCCCAACTCGCGGCAATCGTGCATGAACTGCGGCAGCTCCTCCCGCGGCACGCGGAAGGGGACATACACGCGGTTCATCTTGGCGTGCAGGAAGGCGGCGTTGTGAATCAGCGGGCTGAAGCTGTGAGCGACCGGATCGGCGATGACGCCGAAGATCTCGGTCTCGGGGGTGATCTGCTCGTAATGGTAAACGTCCTTCATCTGCTGCCAGGTGAGCTGCCCCGGGGCGAGCATCCGCTCGGCATGGAAGGAGGCGTAGGTGAACGGCGAGCCGAACTTGGCGCACAAGATGCGGCTCGGCGTCCCGATGTCCCCCATGCAGATGCCGATCGTCGGCACGCGGCTATAACGCATAATCCGCAGCAGCTTGAGGTAGTCGTGCGGGCTGTGCGCCATCGTGGCGATCTTGACGATATCGGCATCCATGGCCGCCATCTTGGAATGCAGGGCCGGCAGGTTTTCTGGCGTTTCCTGAAAGTTGTGGTAGCTGATGATCCGCTTGGTCTTGCCGAAGCGGGGGATGTTACCGGCAATATCCTCTTCCAGATCGACGTATTCCACGCCGGCGGCAATCGCCTGCCGCAGGATCATCATCCGCTCTTCTTCGGGCTTGCTCCAGCGGCCCCCGTCGCGCTGGCGACGGAGGGTGACCACGACCGGACAAGGGCGCTCCCCCAAAAGCCGCTTGAGATTGACCGGGGTGAGGATGAAATCGAGCCTCAACTCCACGAGCTGCACCCCCTGCTCGGCCAGGTGCTTGTGCTCGGCGATCATCGCGCGGTGACGCCCGCGGCCAATGCTGACGCAGATCAGGGACATGAAGGTTACTGCCCGACGGGACGAGGCGGGATGAGGGCGAATGACGGGAATAAAGTCTATCCCCTAGATTGACTAAGGGGGGCGAAGGAATCAAGGGCGGCGACGGCGGCGTGGTGCTTTCAGCCCGCGGCGATTGCCTCTCCGCCCGACCTGCGGCGACATAGGCGAGCTGCCGCTGTGGGACATCGCCTTCGGCCGCGACCCGGAGAAGGACTAGGTGCGCGGACATACGCGGGGCTTCATCGCCATCGGGGACATCGCCACGGGCGTGATTGCCATGGGGCCAATGGTCGGTGGCAGCAAGATCCCGAGGCGATTGAGTTCTTCAGCCAGTGGACTTCCGGGATCAACCAACCTCGACCGCCAGGGCGCTAAGCTGACTCGCTCCCCACCGCCCGGAGCAATGTCTCCATCGACTCCAGATTGGCCGGCTTCACCCAGTGATGATCAAAGCCCGCTTCACGAGTCCGTCGGCGGTCCTCTTCTTGACCGTAGCCAGTTACTGCAACCAGCACGGCGCGGTCGAGTCCCGGCACCTGGCGGAACTCGCGGGCCAGGTCATACCCGCTCATCCCGGGCATGCCAATATCCATGAATACGACCTTCGGCTGCAGGGAACGTGCTTTCTCCAGTCCCTCGTGGGGGGTCAGCGCCACCTGGACCTGATGTCCCCAGTGCTGTACCAGCATAGCCATCGAGTCAGCCGCGTCATGATTGTCATCGACGATCAGCACGCGGCAGGGGCGATGGGGCCAGGCGGAAACGGGCGGTTTGGTCGGGAGCTGCTGCGGCTGTTCACGCAGGAGCGGGAGTCGAATGGCAAATTCCGCTCCCTGTTCGGACCCTTGACTGGCGGCAGAAACTTCCCCGCCGTGCATCTCGACGATCGTCTTGACCAGGGCCAGGCCAATGCCGAGGCCCCCTTCCGCCCGCCCCTCGCTCGTATCGACTTGCGTGAAGACGTCAAATACCCGGGGCAACATCTCGGCGGGAATCCCTCTCCCCGTATCGCGAACGCGGACGACGGCCTCGTCCACTTGCCGCTCGGCGGTAACCGAGATTCGCCCGCCGGTCGGGGTGAATTTGGCCGCGTTGTTCAGCAGGTTCGCGATCACCTGCGTCAAGCGGGCGGCATCGCCCTGCACCAACAACGCCCCGGCCGGCACGTCTACGGTTAACTGGTGCGCTCGGGCATCGATCCTCGGCCGCGACTCTTCCACCGCGGCGCCGATCGCGCCCCGCAAATCGACGGTGTCCATGCGGAGATTGATCTTTCCGCTGCTGATGCGGGCCACGTCGAGCAGGTCGTCTACCAACCGGGTGAGCTGGAGCACCTGCCGCTCAATGACTTCCCCCGCCCAGTGCACGTCCTCGGTCGAGACTTGCTCCAGCCGCAGCACATGGGCAGCGTTGCGGATGGGGGCGATCGGGTTCCGCAGCTCGTGAGAGAGCATCGCCAGGAAGACGTCCTTGCGCTGGCTCGCAGTCAGCAGCTCTTGCTGCTGCTTTTGTTCGGTCAGATCGGTGACGATGGCGCAGAACACCATCAGCCCCTCGATGCGGAGGGGATTGATGGTAAGCATCACCGGGACGCTCGATCCGTCGATGGCCTTGAGGAGGACTTCCTCGCGCCGCGTCCCATGGACCAGGCCCCCGCCGAATATGTCGAGCGCGACCTGGTCGTCGGGCGAGACAAAGGGAAAGATGCTCGTGCCGAGAATGCCTTCCCTTCTGGTCTTCATCAGCGTGGCGAAGTGCCGATTGCAGTACAAAATGATCCCCTTCTCATCGAGGGCTAAGGCCCCTTCCTGCATCTCCTCGATGAGCACCTTGAACAGCAGATCGGCGCTGCGCAGCGTGTAGATCCGCTCGCCCGGCGGCTCGGTCACCACGAAGGCGTCCACTTCACCGTGGCGGATGGCGCGGACGATCTCCTCCGGTTCCTTGAGGCGCGACTGGAGTTCCGCCAGGGAGGCCCGCAGCCGCTCATTCTCCCGTTGGAGCGACTGCTGATCCTGTTGGCGCTCGGTAGTAAGCTCGGCCATGGGAGGACGTCCCGGTCTATGTGGCTGAGGATGTGGACCGCGGTTTCAAATCGAAGCCGACCAGCATCCGCTCGGTATTGGATAGGTCGCCGATGATTTTCTGTAGCGGCTCCGGCAATTTGCGGACCAGCGTGGGGATCGCGACGATCTGGTGGTCCCGCGCCAGACGCGGGTTCTCCAGCAAATCGATCACTTCAATATGATATTTGCCGGCTAAATGCTCCTCGCAAAACCTATTGAGATTCTTCACCGCGGCCATGCACTTGGCCGTCTGACCGGCGACGTACAATCGCAGTTCCCAGATTCCTGTTTCAACCGCTACCGTCGCGTTCATTCCGCACCCCTACTTTCCATGCTTTCGAGTTCAGTTCCACCAAGGGCATCTCCGTTGCCGCGTCGCAGATCGGTTGCCTGGCTCCGTCGGCTACGTGCCATCTCCTGGCGGTCGCGGATTGATTCGCCCGCCCGCTGTTGCTCTTCGAGACCCAGACGGGCAATCGCTTGCTCCTCCATTTCGAATTCTGCCCGCAAGGCAGCCAATTGCGCCTCAAGCACTTTTCTCCGCCGCGCGATGGCGCTGCGTTTTTCTTCCAGCTCGGACAGTCGCTGGTTCTCCGCGGCGCGCTGGCGAGCTTCCTGAGCCACGCGGGCAGAGCCGGTCAGCACCCCTTCGGGTCCTAGATATGCCGGCAAAAGTTGAATTCCCCGATCGGTGAGTTGGAACTCGCGAATTTGATTGGAGTGAGCCATTCCCCGCGACTTGAGGACGTAGAGACCCCGATTTCGCTCGCCGTTGTGCTCGATATCCCGGACCAGCAGCCAAGTGTCAATCAGCGACGAGACTCCCACGTCGGTGCTTTCTAGCGCGCTGCCTCCCTGGTTCAAACTCGTGAACAGGGACGTGACCTTCTCCATTTTCAGGTGATCAACGAGCCGCATCAGCATGCTCTTCACCTCCGTGTCCGACCCGCTCGATATCAGATTGGTGATGGGATCGATGACAACGATCCGCGGCTGGTGGGCGCGCAGCAGCTTGTGCATCGTCGCCAAGTGCGTTTCCAGGCCATACGCTGTCGGACGCTGTGCGGAAAAATGAAGCAATCCTGACTTCACGTGCGGTTCGAGGTCAATCCCGATCGACCGCATGTTTCGCAGGATTTGGCTGGGAGACTCCTCGAAGGCGAAGTACAGCGAGTGTTCTCCTCGATGGCAGGCCGCATCGACGAAGTGGGCCGCGGTGCTGCTCTTGCCGGTCCCCGCTGTCCCCGAAATCAGGATCGTACTGCCGCGAAAGAAGCCCTTTCCATCCAGCATTTGATCCAGCGATGGGATCCCCGTGGGAAGTCGCTCCAGTGACGCCGTGTGGGTCAGCCCCAGGGAGGTGACCGGCAAGACGTCGATGCCCTCTTCGTCAATCAGGAAGGGGTACTCGTTGGTGCCGTGGACGGTGCCGCGGTACTTGACGACCCGTAGCCTGCGGGTAGCAACCTGGTCGTTGACGCGATGGTCGAGCAGAATCACGCAGTCGGAAACGTATTCCTCCAGCCCTTGCCGCGTGAAGGTACCGTCCCCCCGTTCGGCAGTGATGATCGCAGTGACCCCCTTGGCTTTCAGCCAGTGAAAGAGCCGCCGCAATTCCGCCCGCAAGATGCCAGAGTCCTGAAATCCACCGAACAGAGTTTCTAGCGTATCGAGAACGACCCGCTTGGCGCCGATGGCATCGATCGCCAACTCCAGCCGGATGAACAGCGCACCCAGGTCGTACTCGCCCGCCTCGGCAATTTCCGCAGGCTCGACCCGAACGTGGTCGATGACCAGCTTCTGCTGTTCCTCGAGCGCTTCGAGGTTGAAGCCCAGCGAGCGGACGTTTTCATCGAGTTCTTTGGCCGTTTCTTCAAAGGCCATGAACACGCCGCTCTCGCCATAGTCCCTCGCGCCGCGGACTAGAAATTCCACCCCCAGCAGGGTTTTGCCGCTCCCAGCGCCGCCGCAGATCAGCGTCGTCCTGCCCCGCGGCAGGCCGCCGCCGGTGATCTCATCCAGACCCTGGATGCCGGTGGGGCTTTTGGCCAGGGCGGGAGCAGCGGCCTGCGTGGCGTGATTGGACATAGTTCCGACTCACCCCAACAGAACAGTTAGCAGCCGAAGGGGCCAGACTTCGGCCGAATTGCGATCATCAATGGAGCAACTTAAACCTACAACCCCGGCGCGATCTTGACCAGCGCCCCGGCTGGCTTCCCTTCTTCCTTGGCGGTGCCGATGATCGTGATGTAGCACGTGCCATCCGCGCCGAATGCGATGGCGGTCGGCTTGTCGAGCGCGGCGATCTTCACCGCTTTGACGGAGTCGGGCGTGCTCTTGTCAAGCCGAAAGAGGCCCCCCTCCTCGGTCTGCATCCAGGCGAAGTCAGTCGCGTAGAGAAGGTTTTTCGTCGGGCTGTAAGCCAGGCCGGTGATGTCATACAGGTTCGTCTTCAGGTTCATGAGCATCTTGCCGTCCTTTGCTGAATAGAACGTCAGCAGGCTGTCGTTGGGGAGGTTGATCTCCCCCATCTGACCAACGACGAGATGCCCTTCCTTGCTGACGGTGATGCCGACCGGCGCATCGACGTTGGTCGCTTCCTTGGTGGCGATCGACCGCTTCAGCTCGCCGAGCTTGGTTCCATTGAGCTCCGCCTTGCAGATCCATCCCTTGGTGTCGTCGCCGTTGCAGGTGACGTAGATGGCGTTCTTGGTGACCGCCAGTGCGTAGAGATTCCCTTCCGGCTTGAGGTCGTCGGTGGCGGGGACCGGGCCGCTCTTCTGCTGGGCGTCCTTTTCATAGTCCAGCGGGGCCGAGCCGGCGGCGGGGACGGTGTAAACGCGGAGGTATTCTTCGCCGTCCACGTAGCCGCCGTCCCCCACGACGAGCGTGTCCTTGTCGAGGAAGGCCAGCCCTAACGGGCCGATGTCGTACATTGGGCCTTTGCCGTAGATGTCCTTGGGCGAGCCCGCGATCACTTCCTCGATCTTCCCATCGACGATCCGCACGATGCGGCCAGCGCCGCTGTCGGACACAAACACGTGCCCCGTTTCAGGCTGGATGGCAATGCCGCAGGGGTTGTTCAGCCCGGTGACGACGGTTTCGACCTTGGCGTCCTGGGCGAAAGCGGGGGCGGCCAGCAGAGCGGCACAGGCGAGGGCGAGAAGCTTTTTCATCGGTAACTCCATCAGGGGTTGAATGTTGAATTCGGAATAATTCCAGCGCATTTGCACCTACGGCAGATTCGGCGGCGCAATCAGCGGATACTTATCGCTCGACAACCCTTCCTTGAGAAAAGTCACCAGGTCGGCCTTATCCTGCGCGGTGAACTTCAGCGGAAAGATCTCTTCGTCAAGCTGGGGATTGGGGTGCCCCCCCTTGTCGTAATAGTCCACCACTTCCTCCAGGGTCGCGAAGCGGCCGTCGTGCATGTAAGGTGCCGTGCGGGCGATCTCTCGCAGCGTCGGCGTCTTAAAAGCCCCTTTGTCTCCTTCCAGCTTGGAAATCTCGTACCGTCCCAGGTCGGGCTTGTCCCCTTCCATGCCAACGCCGATGTTGTGAAACGCCTGATCGGAGAAGCTGGGGCCGGAGTGGCAGGCCGAGCAGTGGGCCTTGTTGAAGAAGACCTTCATCCCCCGCTGCGCCGCTTCCGACAGGGCCGTCTTGTCGCCGGCCTTGAACCGATCATACGGCGCGTCCCCCGACAGCACCGTCCGCTCGAACGCGGCAATCGCCTTGGCGATGCCGTCGGCCGTGACTTCGCTGTTGAAAACCTTCTGGAACTGCTGCTTGTAGCCTTCGATCTTGTTGAGCTTGGCGACGACCTCTTCGATCGTCAAATCCATCTCGATCGGGTTCTGAATCGGCCCGAGGGCCTGTCCTTCAAGCTCCTTCGCGCGGCCATCCCAGAATTGCAGCGGAGCATAGGCGGCATTGATGATCGTCGGAGCGCTGCGGCCGCCGACCTGTCCTCGGACGCCGGTGGCGAACCGCTCGCCGTTGGACCAACCCTTGTTCGGATCGTGGCACGAAGCGCAGGCGATTGTGTTGTCGCGGGAGAGCCGTTTATCGAAATAAAGCTGCTTTCCCAACTCGACTTTCTCGGCGGTGAGCGGATTGTCCGCGGAAATCGGCGGCGGGGTCAGACCGGCGGGAACATTGCCCGGTTCGGCGGCACTGGCGATGAATGCGGCCAGTCCCAGCCAAAGCGGGGCGGCGAGCCCCCAACTCAGCAAGCGTGGCATTGGAGTTTCCTTCTTAGGTGAACAGACGGGGTGTGCAATCGGTGGGATTATTAAGGTGGGAACAACATTCTTGCTGACGCAGCCGAGGGTAGCAAGATGCCGGCCGGAGTTTGCGGACAACGTTGCCCGCGGCGGTATGCTGCCTTTCGCGCTTGACTGACGGCAAGTCCTCTAGGAAAATTCGCAAACGTCCCTCAACCTGCTCGTCGTACGGAATTAAAAGGTCTGCGGTCGTGCCAAGCTTCGCTGTCATCCTCCCTGCCGCCGGTAAGAGCAGCCGGTTTCGCGACCCCAACTACAAGAAGCCGTTCGTTCCCCTCGATAACCGCCCCGTCTGGCTCCACGCTGCCGAAAAGTTCACCAACCGGTCCGACGTCCAGCAGACGCTGCTGGTCATCTCCCCTGAAGACCGCGAAGCGTTCCAGTCGAAGCTCGGTGCCAATGCCGCCCTGCTGGGGATCGAGATTGTCGATGGCGGGGCCGAGCGAACCGATTCTGTCGCTAATGCGCTCGCCCGGGTTCGCGCGGACATCGATTTTGTCGCAATTCATGATGCGGCCCGCCCCTGCCTGGCCGACGCGTGGATCGACGCCGTGTTTGCTGCCGCGGTTAAGTCGGGAGCGGCCATTTTGGCATCCCCCGTCAACGGCACGCTGAAGCGCGTTGCCGCCGACAAGACGATCGCCGAGACCGTTTCCCGGGAAGGGCTGTGGGAGGCCCAGACGCCGCAGGTCTTTCGCCGGCAGCTTTTGATCGACGCCTATGCCCGCAAGAGCGGCCACCCAGCGACCGACGACGCTCAGCTTGTCGAGCGGCTGGGGCACAAGGTGACGGTCGTCCCCGGCTCCCCCATGAACCTGAAGATCACGACCAAGGATGATCTGCGCCTGGCGGCGGCCATTCTCAAGGCCCTTCCCAAGCCAAAATTGCTGGGACCGTCCCATCCCTTTGGCGACGACGATCTATGGAAATGACGCGGCACTCGCTGAGGGACTATCGTCTTCTTTTAGTATCCATCGACCGAGGATCTGTGGAGGTATCGCGGTGGTAGGCAACGGCTATCTCATCTCCCTGACGCGGGAACACGCCAAGCGGCTCTTCGGCCAGCAAGACGACGACCAGCTGCGGCAGTTCCTCGCCGAGCTGCGCAGCGCTCGCGACTTGAAGGAGTCGGGCCGAATCCTCGAACTCTTAACGCTGTGGGATCCCTTGCACCGCTGCCTGACCGACGGAGAGCTCGATCCGGCCGGCGGCGAAGCGCCGCTCAATCACGCGATCCTCGGCGGCCGGCAACTCCACCGCGGCAATGACTACATCGCCGCTATGGTTCGACCCGACATGGCGAACTTCGTGGCCGAGGCCCTCAGCCACGTCAAAGAAGACGAGCTGCGGCAGAAGTTCTTCGGCCTCAATGCCGAGTCTTACGGCCGGCCGATCGACGAAAAGCAGTTTATGGAGGTGTGGATTGCCCTGCGAAACATGCGGATTCTTTACGAGGCGGCAGCGGAAAACCTGGAAGCGGTGGTCTTTGCCGGCGAGCTGCAGGAGGGGAGCGCCTCTTGACCATTTGCCGCAACATCCGGACAATTAAGCAATTACGACGTGCCCCGCGGCTCTAGGGCGGGGCGGTGGGGTTTTTTCCGGCGGTTGATTTCGCCGTCACCAGCGCGCTAACCAAAATTCCATTCTTCCATGACCCCTCTGGTCATCGACATTCGCGCCACCGATGACCCACGCGACGTGGTCCATCGGGCCGTTCAGGCACTGGCCGAAGGGAAGCTGGTTGTCTTTCCGCTGGAGACGGTCTATGTGGCCGCCGCCAGTGCCCTGAACGAGCGGGCCGTCGCACGGCTCACCAGCAAAGTTCGCAATCACGATCCGGGCCCGCTGACCCTGGCAGTCAAGAGCGTCGAAGAGGTAATGGACTACGTTCCGCAGCTTCCCACGCTCGGCCGGCGTCTGGCCCGCCGTTGCTGGCCGGGGCCGGTGACGATGCAGCTCGTCGATGCCCAGCCGGACAGCCTGGTGCAGCGACTGCCGGCGGGCGTCCGTGACGCCATCGCCAAAGAAGGGGAAATTCGCATCCGCGTGCCGGGACATCAACTGATGCTCGCGGCCCTCCGCATGCTGGCCGGGCCGCTAGTCATCGCCAGCGCCCGCCGCCTGGGTGGACCCGACTGTGTCACCGCCCATGAGCTGATCGAGCTTTTGGGGGGCGACGTGGACGTCATTTTCGATGCGGGCAAATGCCGCTTCGGGCAACCTTCGTCATTGGTGCGGATCGCCGGCTCCCAGCTTGAGGTGAAGCGCAGCGGCGCAATCTCCGAGGCAAACTTGAAGCGGCTTAGCAGTTGGATGGCGGTCCTGGTCTGCACGGGGAACACCTGCCGCAGCCCGATGGCGGAAGCACTCCTTCGCAAGCGCCTGGCCGACAAGGTCGGATGCTCCATGAACGAGCTTGAGGATCATGGCGCGATAGTGGTCAGTGCCGGGACGAGCGCCACTCCCGGCGGCCGCGCTGCCGAGGAAGCGATCGAGACCATGCGGGAACGGGGGCTCGATCTGTCGGCCCACGAGAGCCAGCCGATCGACGAACGGCTGGTGACGTTCGCTGACGTGATCATCACCATGACGCGCAGCCACCGGGACGCGATCGTCTCGTGCTATCCGCAGGCCGCCTCGCGAACGTTCGTCCTGTCGCGCGGCCGCACCGACGTCGCCGACCCGATCGGCGGTCCGCAAGAACAATACCGCCGCTGTGCCGAGCAGATCGACGCCTACCTGGCGGAGTGGGTCAGTGAGCTCGACCTCGACGCGGAAACCTAAGGACGCCACTGGCCCATGCGCATTTCCATCGGCAGCGATCACCGCGGCGTCGAGATCAAAGGGGCCATCACGACGCTCCTGGCTTCGCTCGGCCACCAGGTCAGCGACGAAGGCCCCTGCGATTCCGGCCAGGCGGTCGATTATCCCGACATGGCGGCCACCGTCGCCGGCAAAGTATCCACCAGGGACGCCGACCGCGGCATTCTCGTGTGCGGCACGGGCATCGGCATGGCGATCACCGCCAACAAGTACCCCGGCGTGCGCGCCGCCGTTTGCGACAGCCTGCCGCTCGCCAGGCTCTCCCGCCAGCACAACGACGTGAACGTCCTCTGCCTCTCCGGCGATCTGCCCGAGTCGGGTGCCGACGAGCATCTCCGCCACGTCGGCCAGATCGTGCAAACCTGGCTGGAAACCCCCTTCGAGGGTGGCCGCCATGCCCGCCGCGTGGACAAGATCACGCACTACGAGCAGGCGGCCATCCAGCAGGGGTGCGGCCGCAAGTAGAACGGAGTTTCAATCCGTTCGTTCCTCGCGATTTTCGGCAGCAGGGACTTCCGCCGATTCATTCGCGCGCTCTCCGTCATAGCCACAGGCCGATTATCGCCGTGACGCACCCCCTACGATCGCCACCATCCCGACTGCCGGCATGATCCTCCAGGTCCACCGTTGTGTGCAGAACTTACCATGCTATCGACGATAGCATGGGTTGTTTCCTGGTCTGCGCCCCTCACCAACGAGCACTCCATGGGTTCGCCACGTACCAAGCCGATTGCCGCCACGCCCGCCCAGGTGAAGGTCAAGGCTAAGGCCAAGGTCAAGGCGCCGCGCCGCACGCCCGCCGCACAAACGCCGCTGGAAACGTATCTGCGGGAGATCAATGAGACGGCCCTGCTCACGGCGCAGGATGAGCGGGACCTGGCGGCCATGATTGCCGACGGCGACGTCAAAGCGCGGGACCGGATGGTGCGGGCCAATCTGCGGCTGGTGGTGAACATCGCCCGCGGCTACACGGGAAAGGGGCTGGCCCTTCAGGATCTGATCGAGGAGGGGAATCTGGGACTGTTGCGAGCGGTGGAAGGGTTTGATCCGAATATGGGGACGCGGTTTTCCACCTACGCCAGCTACTGGATCAAGCAGTCGATCAAGCGGGCGCTGATCAATTGCGCCAAGACGATCCGCATCCCGGCCTACATGGTGGAACTGCTTTCCAAGTGGCGGCGGGCCAGCGCGCGATTGACGGAAGAGCTCGGCCGCACTCCCACGCCGGAAGAAGTTGGCCGCGTCCTGGGTTTGCAGCGGAAGAAGCTGCCGATCATCAAGAAGGCGATCCGGATTTACAACGCCACGCCGCAGACCGACCAGTCCGAATCGGGGTGGTCGCTGGGCGAGATCGTCATGGACGAGCGGCTGAAGAACCCCGAGGACGAGCTGGTCGAGCACGACGTCCTCAAGAGCGTGCGGGAGATGTTCACCACGATGGACCCCCGCGAGGCGACGGTCCTCAAGATGCGGTTCGGCCTGGAAGACTGCGAGCCGCACACGCTCAAGGAAATCGGCGAGCGGCTCGGCCTGACCCGCGAACGCGTGCGGCAGATCGAGACGGAAGCACTCGCCAAACTGTCCGACGGCCTCAAGGACCCGCGGGAGCGGATGATTGAGCAAGAGGAGATGATGGACGCGTGAGGGGTCAGGAGCCGGGAGCCATCGGCGAGCGGGGGGCGTCAGCCCCCTGATGTTCCGGGTTCCCGGTTTCGGCGAGCGAGGGGGCGTCAGCCCCCTGATGTTCCAGGTTCCCGTTTTCGGCGAGCGGGGGGCGTCAGCCCCCTGATGTTCCAGTCCCTAGCCGAAGGCTAACAGCCTCCGGGAATGGCTGTCCAATCGCCCTTAGCCCTGGTCCGCTCCAAGCTCCTCTGAAGCCGGGCTGATAACGCTATTGCGCCGGGTCCGTGTTCCGTAACTTCTGTCCACATCACCAGTTACGGCCAAAACAGCCGGGCGGTTCATAACGCCCCGAACGGGGGGGTTGAATGCCCCGGCGCTGGGAAGGCTCAAGGGCAACATGGCCGCCGCTGGATCCTTTTGTCCACAGACTGGCTGTGGAGCGCGGCGACCGGCCCCCGCTATTGGACATCCGGTCCGGTTATGCCCCTTCCAGGCAAGAGGCGAAGGGGGGGAAGCAATTCGTCACTTGCGCTCCGCCGCCGAGCCGGCCCTCTCGGCGGAACTGCCGTCAGGATAAAGAGTTGCGTGCATCACTCCGCTCCGCCGAATCGGCGCAAGTGACATAAGACAGAACGTCTGAATGCAACCCCCACACCGGGGGGGCCGGGGTGCGAGCCGGACGCTGTGCTCAGTCCGGGCCCTCTTTCGCGCGGGGAGATCGCCCTCGAAGGTCATTTTAGAATTTCGACTTGTCAAAGAACAAACCGGGCGCACAGGCCCTTACTGGCATTGTACGCATCAGTGGCTTTTTGTCCAGAACACGGCAAAGAACAAAATACAGGTCTCTACCCGCTCGCAGCTCCGCGGACGACCACTTGTTCCCGCGCTCCGCGTCGTCTGCGGGACGCAGAGCGTCCCCGCTTGCGTCCCCACGCGGAGCGTGGGAACGAGAGAATCCGGAATGGAACCTTTCCGCCGCTGCCGCGTCTTGAATGCCGCTTGCGGCTCGCCGGTGATGGAGGGCGTGTCCCCGCATCACACTGGCGGGCGGCCCGCCAGTGGCACCCAAAACAGTGCCACCTGCCCGCGTGCGGCAGATCGAGACGGAAGCACTCGCCAAACTGTCCGACGGCCTCAAGGACCCGCGGGAGCGGATGATCGAGCAAGAGGAGATGATGGACGCGTGAGTTCTGAATCCGTCGGATGAAGTGATAAGCGATTTGAGCATTCACATCGGCTCATTTGTCGCATTTAACCCCTTGCCCCGCTGTGCTTTGCGATTTCCACCATTTTTTTCTTTAATAAGCGACGCTCCGTCGCCATACTGGCGGGAACATGAACGTATGTTCCAGTCATGAACGGACTTGCGTCGCGAGCAGCTTCGTGGGCACCGTTGCGCCTCGATAAGTGCCGACTAGGCCGACTGGCCACGTTGCCCGATCGCCAGGCATCGCTTTCAAGCCTTCGTCTACCGGATTTTCAAAGAACAACAGCGCGCAGCAGCGATCCGCCGAATTGGCAGGCTGCCAGGCCGCAGGAACTTCAGCAGCAATTGTTATGCCACAATTGTATACATGTGTCCAAAGGCTGACAACCCGCTGAACCGCCGCGTCCCCGCGGCATACTCCGCCGCTGGGCGGACGACCGCTTGTTCCCACGCTCCGCGTGGGAACACGAGCGCCGACGCTCCGCGTCGTCTACGGGAAGCAGAGCGTCCTCACGCGGAGCGTGGGAACGAGAGAAAAGTTTGTCGGATGAGATCATTTCTGGGGCAAGCGGCTGGGCCAGTTGGCCGGATCGTCGAAGAAGCCGGGGGTCTTGAACCAGGACTCGATTTTTTGGAGCGCGCCGCTCGCAGGGGCATTTTTGAGCCTGACCAGCATGATCTCCGGGCGGTCGAGTTTCCGCAGGATGTGGGCGCCCAGCAGGACCTCCCGATCCGACGGCGGATAAGGACCGCGGAGGCGCCTGATCAACTCGTCCGCGACGTCGGTCCGGCCGCTGGCGGCCAGGGCCTGTGCCGCGGGAAAGCCGTCCAGCGGGTCCTTGGGCTCCCCTTCCACGGGTTCGCGCAAGGTCATGGTCGCGCAAAGCGCGGAGGCGGAGTCCTTGATCGCAATCAGGTTGAGCAGCCGCGCTGCCGTCAATGCCAGTTCTTGGTCGATCGATTTGCGATCGTGCCAGTCGAGCAGCGCCACAGCGCAGTGAATTTCGACCGAGCGGCAAAGCTGGCCGTAGAAGTACATGTGGGTGGCGTCGGCAATGTCGATCTTTTCGGGCGGAAACCGCTCGATCGGCGGATCGAGGGTGTCTGCCCGCCTTTCCCCAAACAGAGGGGGATGGATCTTGTCGGGAAGCCGACTGGGCCAATTGGCGCGGTCGCGAAAGTAATCGGGCGCGAGGCATTTTCGGAGCTGCCGGAGGTTGTCGGCCCAGTGGGGCTTGTCGGGCGCTGCTTCCGCCGCCTTTAGCGTTTTCTGGACACGCGCCATAATCACTGGCGGATGATCGAGACCGTTGAGAACACACGCGCGAATCAAGATTTCTAAGCTAGTCCGCGGCTGCTCAAGCGTGTCAAGGATCGCCTCGACAGTCTCTGGTCGGCGGTAGCCGGTAAGGGACTGCGCCGTGTAATAGCCGACGAGCGGACCAGGTTCTAATGCAGGGCCTGAACGCCGGATATCGATGTTTTTGACCGAATTCTTGATCGACTGCTTGCGATCGACATTGGTCATCGCCAGGATGCCCGCCGCGCGTTTGGAGAGCCGCTCTTCCTCGGAGGACCCGTCGCGATTTCGCGACAACACTCTTTTCGCTTGCGTGACAATCTCCTGTCGTAAAGACTCAAAATGGCGCACTTCCGTCTCATCTTTAAGATTGAAGGGAATTGGTGGCGGCGCATTCCCAGCCGTTCCGCTCACCGTCGGCGGCACTTGTGCAAGTGCTACGGAACCAATGTTGAATAGGAGCATCAAAGTTGAAGTGCATGCCTGCCTTGCATCGAAAAGGCGGACATGTGCCCAAAATCGCTGGGAAGACCAGAAATGATTCATGGCAGAATTCTACGGAGAACTGGGGAGGCCGTCGTGTTGAGGACCTATCTTATTTATCCCGCCGACGAGTTTGCGGACCGAAAAAGGGGCATTCGAATGTCCCCTTTTTCCCCCGCACGGAGGCTGCCCCAGGCCCAGTCCTCGACCCGCTTCACCTACTGGGCCCGCAGCGCATTCCGCTCCCCTTCTTCCCCCCGCGTGGGAACATGAGCGCCGACGCTCCGCGTCGAGTGTCGGGACGCAGAGCGTCCCCACGCGGAGCGTGGGAACGAGAGAATCCGGAATGGAACCTTTCCGCCGATGCCGCGTCTTGTCAGAATGCCGCTTGCGGCTCGCCGGTGATGGAGGGCGTGCCCCCGCGTCACACTGGCGGGCGGCCCGCCAGTGGCACCCAAAACAGTGCCACCCGCCCGCTAACCGATGAAATGTATAGTGCAGCGACATGTAATAATCGGGGACTGCGATGAGTCGGCCTTTACAGTTTTCATTACTTACGCTCAGCGTCGTTACCTGCGGAGTTGGACTTCTTCTCGCCAGCTTAATCCCAATGCTTTGTGCTCTAATTATATCGAGTCGGCTTTTGGATGATGGAGTGGACCCGGGCGACATCGCCGTTATTGAAGGATGGGATTCTTGGGCGTTTTCGATACAATCTTTCGCGTTGATGATTATCGGCGCAGCGATGGTATTAAGCGGCGTCATGATGACTTTGCGGCGGAAACAGGTCGGTCGATGACCGTGTAGGCCACACGATGCCTTAAACTGTAGCCAGGGAAAGGGGACATTCTACTTTTTCAGAAAAGTTGAATGTCCCCCTTTTCTGTGCTCGCCCCCGTCCCTATCGCAGAGTTGCCGACCGATGGCGTCGGCAGATGCTCCATGGCTTTCGCTCGGACTTACCACTCCGTAGTTCGAGAGAACCTCAAACGGAGAACGGAACGGAAAATAATCTAAGGATGCGCCAACACGTTGTCCATCAGTTTTTGGGGATATTTGTGGTCAATGGCACGCGACACGCGGCCTTCCGACCTACGCCGCATTGCGTGCCTTGCCTCCGTCTTTGGCTGCTTTCGCTCGCTGCTGGATCTCTACGATCGACAGCCGCTGCCAGCTACTCGCGCCCGCTGCGTCGCGCACTTCCTGATAAATGATGGTTCCCGCGTGCAGCATTCGCGGCATCCAGGTCCAGGCACGAGCCAGATCCCCCGCATCGATCGTCGCGGAAATGATCAAGAGGTCGGTGCCGGTGAGCGAATTGGCCGTGCGGTGCAGTGCTGTGGCGGGATCACCAGGGACAAGCTTCACCTGCACCCCATCGCGACGCAGCTCGCTGTAGGCCTGCTTGAGGGACAGTGCCGGCTGCCCCGGCGGCCGCGATTCAAACGGGTCGATCCCCGTGTAGCGCAGCGGCAGGTTCTCGCGGCGAAAGGCCAGGGCTTCCCACACCTTTCGCGTCCGCGCTGCGTCGGCAATGCCGATCTCGACCACCGAGCGGATCGCTTTGTTGG
>DATKDU010000321.1:0-20308 GCA_035512595.1 Pirellulaceae bacterium | reverse complement strand
ACCCCGCCGGTTCATCCTTCCCCGCCTTCGTCGTCTGGTGGAGACATAAGATGGCCGGCAGTTTTTCGCCGCCAGGCGCTGCCGGAATGAACAGCCAGGCCGCGACCCGATCGAACGGGTCGCTCTGGAAGCTCAGCTTCCGGCAGATCAGATTCCCGATCCGCCTTTCTTCCAACACCTGCACCGCCAGCGGCACGCGGAAAGACTCTCCTGGCAAACGTCCCGTGACCCGCTGGAGGTGAGCCACGATGTGAGTCCGCCGCACTTGCCAGTCATCCGCCGTGGCAACGGGCTGGCGCCTGCTGGCCGCATCGAGGTAATAGCCCAAGTCCTGATGCTCGGCGTATTCCGGCGGCATTGCGGCGGATTCAAACCGGCCGACGGGATAGCCGGCCGCATACGAGATGATGAACTGTCCTCCCGGCGTCTGGTAACGCACCTCCTCGTCGCGCAGCTCGAAATCGGTCGGTCCCTGCCGCGAGATACGCTCGTTGCCATCAGCGGCAAGGTACTTCTCGGCGACGCGAAAGACGATCTCGGTCCGATTGCCCAGGGCGTGCCCGCTGCTCGTGAATACGCGGCCGTCGATGTCACCCTTCCTGATGAAATGGGGCTCGACGGCCAAGCCGGCAGATTGCAAATTGGAGACCAGTTCCTGGGCATCCGCAAATGGGCAGGTCGCATCGTCCACTCCATGGACAACGATGATTCGCGACGAAGTGCCCAGGCGCTGCATGGTCTGCAGGTGACCGGGATGGCCGACGAACCGCAGGTCCTGTTCATCCGCTGTGAGGTACGAGGGACTCTTGGGATCGCGGCTCCAGCGGGCATTGAGGCCGCTGCCACCGGGCAAATGGAAGGCGATGTCCGCACTCAGTTTCTTCATGCCGCACAGATCGACAACGCAGGCAAAGGTGCGCGGCGCGAGCTTGTTGGCCATGAGCGTTACGTTGCCGCCGCCCGATCCGCCGGTCGCAAACAGCCGCCCGCTGGCGAACGGAATCTTTCGCTCCTGAAGCTGGCTGCGCACAAACCACAGCGCCCGCAGCGCGTCGAGGGACTGCAAATAACCGAAGTCGTACGGCTCCGGGCCTTCGATCGAATCCTTGAACCCACTCTGCAGGTAGTTGACACTGATCCCCACCACGTTGAGCCGATCGGCCAAAGCCTGCGGATCAGCCGTTCCGACACAATCGGTTCCCCCCCAGTTGTGCAGACTGAGCATGATGCCCGTCCGCTCGTCAACTCGCGCCAGCCTGCCTCCCGGATAATGGATCAGGATCTTGACCGTCCTCGGCCCCCTGCGGTGCGGCCACGGCTGCGCGGGAATCTCCACCCCATTATTGGTGGCCGGCAACTGGGGCCAGACGTCGGCGGCGGAAGCCTGCGAAACGACTAGCGGGGCAGTCAGCACCGCCAGCCACAGACGGGAAATCGTACACATCGATGGAGCCTGCGAGGACGTTTGCATTACCGCTGTCTGTTCTAACGGCTGGCTCCGTCCCGGTACAGTTCATGTGATGTCGAGGGCATCGCTTGCCGGCTGTTGCGTCAGGGACTGCCACCCTTCCGCGGCTGAGAAGCCGCGGCCACATTGAAGCCCCGCCCGGCAAAGGGAGCTGTGCTTTGGATACCCGCTGGCAAGTGAGGCCGCGCAGCACGCGGTCCTGATACTTGAGGCTGGCTGGTGCTTGCTGCATCCGACCGAATTGGGCAGGTCCAGGGGGAATACACTCGCTAACACCAGCAGTCGATGCCCAAAGGGCCCCCGTCGCAGGAGGGCCAATTCATCGACTATGGCGTCGTCAATTCAAAGCCGGCTGTCATCGTTACCCGGTAAGTGACCTTGGCAGGTGTCGTACCGATCGCCTCGGACTCTGAATCGGGCTGGCCGCCGGCCTGCATCGCTTGCAGCATTCGATAGGCCGCAACATTGGCGTAAGGATTGGCGTATTCACTTTCATCCACGCCCGCCTGCCCCGCTCCTGCGAGCGACTGAAGCTTGCCCAGTCCGGCGCCGGCCGCCTTCGCCAGGCGGGCGGCATGCTGCCGGGCCTTCTGGAACGCTTCCGCATCGGCTTTCTCACGATCCGCCTCGGCAATCGCCGCGACAAACAGGAATATCGGCTCCCCCGGCTTGGCTTCTTGGTCGCCGTATGGATTGTAGCCCTGCGACTCCATCTCCTCGAGCGCCTCCTGCTCTTCGGGCGTGAGCTGGCTGGCCTCCTTCGCGCCAGCCAGATCGGCGGCTTTGATCTTGTCCTGGAGTGCGGTAGCGGCAACCAGCAATTCTTCACCGGTCTTGGATTGCAGCGGCCACTCGGCGGTGAGCGTGGTGGAAACAGCGACCGGCTGCTTCGTCTCTTCCTTCTTGGCGGACCGTTTACCCCCTCGCAGCCGCTGGGCCATCATCATTTCCACCTGGCGGCGACGGTCGCTACTTTCCGCGGCGATTTGCGGAGGATCGAGTTTAACGCTCTCCTTTTCCGCACCAAGGGTCGAAAGCTGGCTGTTGGCCGCTTCGGTCTTGTCCTTGAGTGCCGCCAGCGCCTCCTCGAGCGTGCTCCCCTTGGCGGTGACGACGACGCGCATCCGCATCACTTCGGGAAGGCGCTCGATCTGGGACACACCCGTTCCGGTGATCGTGCCCGGACCTCCCAAACCGCCAAATTGCGCGCTGACGGAAGGGACTCCAGCCACCAGTGCCGCGGCGAGAGCGAGAAACGACGCGATGGATTTCATGGCAAACTCCTGGATGGAAAGGTGTGCGAAAAGGTGGTCGCTGTGCAATTGACAACTCACGGAAAGCCGCGGCCAGACGGATCGTAGCTGCGAAGGTTCTCCATGCCGACCTCGTCCCGCATCCGTTTGCGGAGGGCCAGCACCTCCGGCCCGGTCATGTCCCGGATCGTCCAGTACAGCGTGGCCAGGCGCGAGTGATCGGGCGCAGGTCCGCTCGACAGGTCGCGGTAGATCTCCGAAAGAATCGGCACGTGCTCGGATGAATTCAGGGCCGCCACGGCCTGATAGACCAGCCGCGTCCACGGCTCGCTGCGGCGGGCGTGCTGCCGCCAGTATGCCAGCAGCGGCGCAAGCCCCTCCGGCCGCTCGAGGCGACACAGCAGGTAGCCGGCCTCGGCCGCCTGCTCGCCGCCGGCCGAATCCAATAGCGGCAGCAGCATTTCGTCGGTCAGTTCCTCGGGCAGCGCGGGAATCGCCGATCCGCTGCCGGCACTGCTGTAAACGCTCCGGTAGACCGATCCGGAGGCCAGATCGAAACTGCTCCCCTCCACAGCGCCGACCGCCTCCTTGCCGCGGGCCAGGTACCTGAGCGCCGTGCGGCGGGCCGAGTCATCGGTCGATTGGAGCGCGGCCAGCGCCGTTTGTTGGGCATCCTTTTCTTCCTGGGCCACTAGGAGGACGCGCAGCGCGTCGCTGCGCAGCGGCGGCTCGGCCGCTTCATCGGCGTTTAGCGACTGGGCGAGCGTCGCAGCTTCCTCGGGCGCCAGCTCGATCAGCAGCGAAAAGGCGACCAGCCGCTGCCAGCGGGGGCCGGCCGCCGCGCGGCGCTGCGCCTCTTCCTGGAGCCGCTTCTTAGCTCTGATGGGAGCCCGCTCCAGATCGTAGTAGCGCTGGCCGAGGTACAGCATCTGCATTGCCGTCTGCACCGATCCGGCCAGCGCGCCATTGGCGTCATCGCGAGCGAGCAGACTCCACAGCAACTCCGCCGCCCGGCCGTCGCGCCGCTGGGCCATGGCGGAGGCGACCACGGAGAGCGAATCCGGCCCCCGCGCCGTGCTGACGAGCTGGTCGAACAGCGCTTTCCGCCCTTCCCACTCCAGCCAGTACAGCGCCGGCGAGATCTTCTCCAGCATCCGCGGTTCGGCCGACAAGCTCGTTTGCAAAACGGGCATTGCCTGCCCCTCGTCACCCGCCGCGGCTAGGACCAGCGCTCCGGCGACGCGCTCCTCCACGCTGGGCGCTTCCAGCAGCGGCGTTAGCAGGGGAACCAGCTCGGGAAGCCACCTGGGAAGCTTGGCGCGGATCGCCTTTGCCGACTCCTCGGCATTCGACTGGTCCTGTGGCTCAGCGGGCTCCGTCGGCTCGGCCGGTTCGGCGGGCGGCGATTCCTCGGCGGGCGCAGCGCCGGACTTTCCCAGCAGCCCGAAGAGCGCTTTGACGCCCTCAGTCACGATGGTCCCGGAGCTCTCCGGCGTCGATTCGATCGCCTCGAAGCTGGCGATGTCCGTTTCACTGGAGCGTGCGGTTTGCTGGCAGATTTGAAACAGGGCGCTCGCCGCGGAGATGCGCACCTCCGGCTCCTGGTCCGCCAGCGCCGCGCGCAGCTCGGCATCAACATCCTGGGCATTGATCCGGCACAAGCCGGCGATGGCCGGCGCGCGGAGCTTGGGATTCTCGTGCCGGCAGAAATTGCGGAGATGCTCCTCGGCTTTGGTCAGGCCGCTGCGAGTGGTGGTCAGCGCCTCGATCACCTTCGCCGCCAGGTCGGGATGGCGCAGAGCGACTTTCGCCAGCGGATCGACGGCCGTGATCAGGTCGGCCTGACCGAGAGCCTCCACGGCGCGGCTGACGACGAACGCGTCTTCATCCTCCAAAAGCTCGACGAGCGCCACGTACGCATCGGCCTTGTCCTCGTCGGGGATCGACTCCCGCGCGGACGCCGCCTTGCCGATCGCCTCGGCTGCTTCGGCCCGCACACGCCAGCTCTCGTGGGCCAGGAGCGTCGTCAGGCACGTCAGGCTCGCCTTGCTCGGCGATTCGCGGAGGACGCGGACCGCGTGTACGAGCAAATCCGCGTCTTTCTCCTGGGCCACGTACTGGACGATCCGCGGGACCGACGCGCGAGCGGCCGATTCGGCGAGCTGCTTGAGCACCGCGGCACGCACGTTGGGATTGGGGTCGTCCAGCAGCTTGGACAGGGCGCCCGTGGCGCCGGCGCCGCCAAGCTGGTGCAGGGCGCGGAGGCTCAATTCGCGGACTAGCGGCTCGGGATCGCTGAACAATTCCAGGAGCAGCGCCTCGTCGGCGGCCGTCGCCTGGCGGGCTAGTTCATCGACCGCCTGGTAGCGCGTGGCAGCGGCGGTTGAGGCCAGCCGCTCGATGCCGCCGGGCCAGGAGAGGACGCGATCCTGAGCCGCCACCAGCCGGTAGCGGAGGGCCGTCAATCGCTCGCGGGCTTCGTCGCTTTCGGTTTGCTGGAGCTGCTCGTAAACCTCCGGCAATAGCTGCGGGCCATAGCGGGCCAGCCGCTCGCGGATGGCTGCCGCCTCGGACGAGGAGGCGGCCAGCATCTGCTGGATGTCCGCGGCGGCGGCCTTGCGCTGCTCGCCGGTCAGCTCCTGGGCGGCGGAGGCGACAGAAACCGCTGGGTCGATTTTGGCGACCCACTGGCGGAGCGCTTCCAGACGCTCGCTGGAGAGCGTCTCCGGCCGCCAGGGGTCGAGCCCCTCGACCGGCGCACGCCAGGCCTCCAGCAGCTCGCGCGCTGCCAGCCGCGCCGACAGCGATCCTTCTGAAAACGCAGTCAACACCGCTCCGGCGGCAACCTGCGGATGGGGGAGCAACCGGCGGATCGCCGCCTCGCGAATGGCCGGATCGCGGCGGCGAAACTCGCGGACCAGCCGCACCGACTGCACGGCGGACAGCGACTGGCCGGCAAAATCCTCGGAAGCAACCCCCGCGGCCGCCTCGTGTTCTTTGGACAGCCACAACGCCAGATCGGACGCGGACATCGCTCCGTCGCGAGCGGCAATCGTCTTGCCGGCGGGAGTCAGGACCCGCAGCGCCGGTATCGGGCCGACGGCCAGTGGGCGAATCTCGTCCGCGTCGTCCTCCACGTCGAGCTTCAGGAGCGTCCACCGCGCCAGCTCCCCGGTCGCCTCGGGCAATTCCATCTCACGCTCCAGCACGCGACAGAAGGGACAGGCCGGCCCGCCGACAACGACCAGGATTGGCCGCCTGGTTTGCTGCGCCTGGGCGGTTGCCTGCTTGAGCGTGGCGAGCCACGTCAGCGCGATCTTGTCCTGGTTTTCCTCGGGCTTTCCGGCAGCCGCCGCCTCGTCTCCGCGCACCGGCTGCGCAAGGACACCTGCCACCAGCCCAAGGACAACGACGACGATTCCAGGCAGCACGGCAAACCGGCTCATACAACGTCTCACTTGGTTGCGGTCTGGTTCTTCTGGCCGCCGTGCACGATCTGTTCCCAATAGGCGGCATACTCAAACTGCGGGCTGTTCTCCCGATCGTGGCAGCGGAGGCACTGATCGCGGGCGACCAGCGGCGTCTGGCGTGCGGCGTCGCGAGCGTGCGCCTGCGACGGTCCGTGGCAACTTTCGCACCCCACATCGACGCGGTCGGCGCTGCGCTGGACGGAGACAAAACCTCCCGGCAACCCGAAACCGGTGGTGTGGCACTGCTGGCAGTACGAATCGACATGGGCGCCCTGGTCCGCGAGTGTCTTCCAGGCGTGAGCGTGCGTCGAGTCGTCCCAAACCTGACAGTCGTCGGTATGACATTCGCGGCAAGCGGCGGTGCCGGCCACGCGGTAGTCGGCGGGAAATTCTGCCGCCGCCAGCAGCCCGCTGTCGGCAGCCGCGACGTCGCGTTCCGCCAGCACGCGGCGGAACTGGGCCAGGTTCTCCTGCTGCCGCGAATCGTCGGCCAACTGCTCGTTGATTTCGACCACGCGGCCATGCCAGCGGCGGTGCTCGCCGCCATCCGGCGGGCTGAGCGCCAGCAGGAATTTTCCTTTGTTCGTGGCCGAGGCCAAAAGCGCCGGGCCGACCTCGATCGGCGCGATGCACTGCCCGGTCGGTCCGCCGAGGATCAGGTCTGCTTCCGGCAGCGACGCGGCCAGCTCCCGCAGTTCTTCATCCGGCAGATACGCCAGGATCGCCAGCCAGTCGTACCACCCTTCAATCTGCGGCAAGAGTTCCAGCACCGATTGCCGCGGATCGCTGACGCGGCAGTCGTCGGTCTGATACTTTACGGACAAAACGCCGATGACCGCCAGCTTGCCGGCGACCGATTCGATGATCAGAAAGGGCTCGCCGATGCGCGTGCCGCCGGCATCGCGGAGATTGGCCGAAACGAAGGGCGCCTGCAACTTGCCGGCGACCTGACGGAGATAGTCTGGTCCCAATGCCGCCTCCGGACCGCCCAGATTGTGCGCGGCAATGCCGAGCGCCTTCTCACCCGACAAGATCGCTTCGAACTTCAGCCGATCGTACAGCGACGTTCCGGACGGCGCGCCGCCGGCGTCGAGCAGGACGACCTCATTCTTGCTGCGCAGTTCCGCCAGGAGCGAGCCGCGGCGCAAGAGGCCCCCCAATTGGCTCGACGCGCAGCCGCAGGGAACGATCCAGCCCGACGTATCGCCGCTGACGGCCACGACCAGCGGCCGGCCCCCAGCCGAAGCCGCATCCTGCGGCAACGATGACGGAGGTCCCAGCCGCCAGAGAAAAAACCACGCCCAGAGAGCGGCCGCCGCAGCGAGGATAGCCGCCACACCGATCGCAATCGGCACCAGCGGCAATTCGGCAGTGCGGCGAGGCAGCGTCATAAGCGTCAGAACACGAGCGTGTAGGCGAGGATGTTCACATTGACCTGCACCGCGTTGGTGATTTCGTTCCCGCCGCAGCAGCAGCACCCCTGCGTGTGTGCCGTGTCGTTCAGCCCATCCTGTGAGTAGAGCACCGCCAGCCGGCCGTCGAGCGCGATTCCCTCCAGCGGCTTGGGAGTGCCGTGCTTGGCGTGCAGCTCGGTGATGTCGTAAACCGTGTGAAACACCGGGTGGTCCATCCCCAGCGGCTCGAGGTTCTGCTCGTCAAACATGGCCGCCATCTCGCGGCGGAAGGCCCGGTCCCATTCCGGGGACGAGCAGCCGGCCGAGGAGAGCAGAAAGCCGCCGCTCTCCAAAAACTGCCGCAGGTTTTCCCGTTCGCCGTCAGTGAGCTGAAAATCCCCTTCGCCGGTCATGATCACCAGCGGGAAGTTGAAGATCTCCTCCGAGCTGAGCTTCACGGCGTGGAAGCGGCGGCTGGTGGAGATGGCCGACTCTTTCTCCGCGGTGATCAGAAAATGGTCCGAGAAGCAGTGGCTGCTTTTGACGCCGGCGTAGACCAGGTTGGCCACCTGTACAATCCCTTCCGGCTCGCCGCCGACCTGCTTGGGGTCGGGGACCATTGGCATGGCGTTGCCACTGGTCGTCGATGAAGTTGGCGTTGCAGCCTTCTCCTTCTCTTGCGAGCCGGCATTCTGTGCTGTCAGCGGCTGGACCAGCAAGATGCCGATCAGGATCGCCGCCGGCACGAGCGAAACCGCCACCAGGGTCAGCCGTCGAATTGGATAATTGGGTTGCATGATTTTTCTTTCTACTGGGAACCGATCTCGTCGGCGAGCCGCTGAAAATAGCGCCCCACCTTGCGGCGATACTGAAGCGGCACCGCGGCTTCTCCAGCACCGGAACCGGCGGACTGGTCGGAAAGGTCGATGCCGCCACCGTCGCCCGACCTGCGCGGCCCGCCGCTGCCATCGCCTCGACCGCCGCTGGCCGATTGCTCGGAGGAGCCCCCTTCCCGGCCGCTCGCGCCGGCAACCTGCGGCAGTCCACCGTAAATGCCCACGTTTTGCAGCGTCGAGCGGCGAGCGCTGTATCCGCCGCCAGCGCCGCTGCCCATTCCAGGCTGCATTCCGTACCCCGCGTCAGCCAGGAGTTGGGCTGCAGTTTGCGACAGACTGCCGGCCAGGCCGGGTTGGAACCTGCGTCCCATCGCCTCTCCCGCCTGCCCGCCCATTCCCTCGGACTGACCGAGGAACGACTCCAGGATCGCCCGCGCTCGGTCCGCTTCGCGGTGCGCGCGGCTGCCGACGAATCCGACCAGCGCCTGTTCGGCCCGCTTCATCGCTTCGCTGGCCTCGCTCTGGCGGACGGCGGCCGCGAACTCAAGCGCTGACGTGCGCAGCTCCTCATAGTCCGGCTCCTGCGGCAACTGATTGGCATGGCTCTCAATATCGTCGAGCAACTGCCGCAGGTCGCTGCGGATGCGGCGCTGTTCTTCCTCCAGCTCGCGCATCCGCGCCTTGGCGGCCGAATCGGTCTCGCGGACGCGATCGCGGTACGTTGCCAGCCGCTCGGCAAGCTCGCGCTGCCGCTCGTAAAGTGCCACGAAGCGCGCCTCGTCCTCCATGATGGGAAACAATTTAGCGAGTGCATCCAGGGGGGGATCGATCTGCTCGCGCATCGCCTGGCGCTCCAGGCCCAGCCGCCTTTTCAGGTTGGCCAAGGCCAGGGCCGCCTGGCCGCTTGTGGATGCGGGCGAATCCGCCGCTTGGCGGGCGAGGTGCGCCAACGCTTGCAGTTGCTGGGACGTCGCTTTCAGGTGCTGCGAAAGCTGCTTGTCGAGTTCGTAGGGGAGCGGAGCGCCTCCCAGCTTGTCGATGGCCTCGGCTTCCTCGCTCATCCGCTGGGCAAGCTCACTCAGCCGCCTGCGCAGCTCCTCCTGCAGCGGCGAATCGGCCGGCGCCTGCTCCAACTCCTTCTGAAGCTGGTCCATTTCTTCGGCCAGCGACTCCAGCCGCCGCTGCACCTGCTGGTACTTGGAAGCCAGCAGGCTCAATCCGTCGCGCGTTCGCAGCATCTTCGCCAGCTCCTCCTGGGAAATGATCCGCACCAGGACGACGGAGCTTTCGGCCCCTTTGCCCCCGGCCGGGTCGTTGTCGAGCGCCCGGGCGAAGAGCTTGATCTCGTCCCCTGGCTCCAGGGCATAACTTTCCAGGTCGAGGTGCGTGACTTGATACGCGTGGATTGGCAGCGGCTGGCCGACGGGAATCTCCATGGGCAGATAGCGGGAATCATTGAGGGAGCGGAACAGCTCCAGCCGCGCGACGCCGTGGTCGTCCTCGGCGGAAATGACCACCGGCAGCCGCGTGGTCGGCGTGGCGAAGGAGACCGCCTTCGGCTCAATCAGGCGCACAAACGGCCGCTCGTCGGCCAGGAGTTGAATCGGCGCGACGAACGGCTCCTTCGACCCTTGCCCATCCACGTCGATCACTTCGATTTCGAGCCGGCCGTTTTCGGTGATCGTCAGCCCGCCAGTGGCTTCTTTGGCGCTGCTCGCGGCGGCCGGCCAGTCGAGCGAAGTGTCGCCGTCGCTTGTGACGTAGCGAGCGATCGCTTGGGAAAGCGGCCGGTTGCTGGCGACTTGCACTTCGACCCGCGTGCCGGCCAGTCCCGAAAGCCCTCCCTGCGGCAATTCCCCGTCGTAAACGGGAAAGCGCGCGTATGCCGGCGGGACGACCTTGAACTGCACGCGCTCGATCTGTGGCAACGTGATCACGGAAACGGCATACTTGTGGCTGCGGGCGCGGCGCGCTCGGGCAAAGAAGTTCATCTCCTGCGTGACGTTGGCGATCGTGGCCCGCCACTTCCCCGACGGCTCCTGGAACATGGGGACCACATCGCCGCTCGTGTCATGTGGGAGCGTGTCGCGCGGCTGGAGCACCAGCTCCATCGAATCGACCGAGCGGCCCTCGGCGCGAACGATGATGTCCAGAGGATCGCCGTAGCGAACCTTCGTCGTGGCCATCTCCACACGAAAGACGATGGACGAATAGGGGGGATGATCGCCGTAGGGTTCGGAGAACCGCAGCCACTGCGTGCGCACCAGATCGGGAAGAAGAAGGCCTGCCGCCCCCAGCAGCAGCGCCACCAGACCGACGGCCGATGCAGCCTTGAGCAGCGGCTTGAGGGGAATCACCAGCGCCCGCGGCACGGCGGCCGCCAGCACGGCGGCCCGCTCGACGGCCATGGCCGCCAGTCCGGCGCTCAGCGCCGCGTCGAGGGTGGCACTCGCCGGGACCTGCATCTCCGCCAGGTCCATTCCGGCGCGAATTTGCCCGCTGGTCCCGGCCACACGGTCGAGCTGTCGAGCCAGTTGATCGCGAGCGATTTCCACGTAGCCGGCAACGAGGACGAGGACCAGCGAGACGAGTCCACCCGCCACGGCGGCGAGCAGGCCTCCCACCCGGTAGGCCGGCGGCAGCTCGAAGGCCAGATCGATCCAGACAGCCGCCACAACCAGCAGCGCCGCACAAAAAGCGCTCCAGCTTGCCGCCTGCGCTCCGCCGATCCACTGCGCCCGCCGGCGCAGCCGCGACAGGACGCCCAGCAGCGATGTGGCTCCCATCAACATTTCTCCTGGGACAAGCGGCCGCCCCGATTAGCGTTTGCCGCACCATCAATTATCTCGCCCATGGCGCGCGGCCGCAATCGCCAAGAGCCATTCATACGAGTCCTCCCGCCCGCCGCATGCCCCAGGCGACGCCCCATAAACCAACGATTGAAGTCAGCACCCACCAGCGATCCCACAGGGGAATCTCCCGGAATCGCGCCGGCCGCGAACTGGACAGATGCTCGAAAAACTTCCGCGCCAGGTCGGTGCCGCCGGCCTCCTCCAGTACCGCCCCGCCGCTTTCCGCGGCAATGCGGGCCATCAAGTCGGGTCGCGACGCCACGTCGAGCTGCTCGGAGTAGTTCGGCCGCACGTCGAAGGCCACGGTCAATTCCGCGTTTTCTTCCTCGGACGGCAAGGTGGCCAAATACTGGCCCTCGGGCAGAATGCCAAAATCGACGCGAAAAACGCCGGGTTCTTCGCCAACCGGCGCAGGGGTGAACTGGACCCTAGTGCCGCCCTCGGTATGGCGCAGCTCCACCTGGCCGATTCCCTTGACGGCGACTTCCTCCCGCACCAGCAGCGTGGCCGAGGCCGCTTCGCCGGTGAAGAATGAGACGCGATCGGTCCGCAGCGTGGCGTTCTGTCCGGGCGCCAGGCCACCTCCCAGGGCGAGCCACCGCATCAGCCCCCGCCACAGCTCGTCGTAGATCGGTTCGCTTCTCTGATGCTGCGGCGCGAGGAAGGCCCATCGCCACATGCCGGCTCCCTCGATGGCGACGACCCGCCCGGTGCCATACGGCTGGTAGGTCATCACCGGCTGCTCCTTCCCTTCATCCTGCGCCAGGATGACGGCCAGGGCGCTGGGCCGCTGCGGCCGGGCGGCCGTGGATAGCGACGGCAAGTGAGCCAGCACGTCCCCTTGCGGGTCGGCTGCGGAAATCCAGCGCAGGTCCTGGCCTCGTCCCGTGAGCTGCACGCGGAAACGCGTTTCCGATCCCGGATTCCAGCGCACCGGCATCAGCCGCGAAAGCTGCTGGCTCATCTGCGCCACCGGCGCGCCGCGGAAACAGACCAGCGCGCCTCCGTCCTGCGAGATCCAATTGCGCAGCGACTCGAGCACGTCGCCGTCGAGATACGCCTCCGCATCGCGCCCCAGGACCACTACCTGGTACGTGCCGAGACTTTCGGCCGCGAGCAATTGCGAGAGATCCTTGACCATCTCGCTCTCCTGCTGCCGCTGCGGCGCGGGAGTCAGCGGTCCACCGGGCTCCGTGCCGCTGGCCGCTGCCAGATGCAGCTTGCGTTTCACAAATCGCCCGTCGGCAACGCGCACGACGGCATCGAGCTCGAGCGACGCATCCTGCGAGAGCGTGCGAATCAGGAACTTGGCGTCCCAATACGGCTTCCCCTCCAGGAGCAGCACGCGGATCGGCCGGTCGATCGTGCGGAGGATGAACGTGGCGGAGTTGTTGGCCGTCGTCGCCTCCGCCGGGTGCTTGTCGATCCGTAACTCATAGCGCGACAGACCCGCCGCCGGCTCGAGCACATCCAGCGTCACGTTGGCCGTGCCATTAGGCGGCACTTGGACCGTTTGCCGGGCGATCTCCTGCCCCGCCTTGAGCAGGACAACCTCCGCCGAACTGGCCAGCGCGCCGCGCTGCCGCACCGTGGCCCGCAGCGGGACCTTCTGGCCGGCCAGCGCCAGCTCTTGCTCGCGCGCGAGCGCCAGCTCCAGATCGCGGAGCTGCGCTGCGCCGCCGATTGTGGCGGTGTAAATGGGCACGGCCATCGCCTTGGCGGTGTGTACGCTCTGGAGCACGCGGGCACTGCCGCCGGGCGCGTTGTGAATGCCGTCGCTGAGAAGGAGCAGCGCTTGCCCCTGCGGCCGGTCGGCGGCCAAACTGGCCAGGATTGCCGCGGCCAAATCGGTGGACTGTCCGTCGGCAGTGACGCCGGCCAATTGCTCGGTGGAAACGGCAACGGTGGCGGCATCGAAGGTTCGCACCTGCACGTCGAAATCACGACTGAGCGATTGGGAGAGGGCGGACGCTTGCTCGATGGCTCGCGCCAGGCGGGTCTGGCTGGCCTCGCCTTCCGTCGTCGCCATGCTGGCGGAGCGGTCGGCTAGGATCGTCACCAGCGGCTTGCCGGCAGGCGGGGGAATCGCTTCCAGCCAAATCGGGTTGAGCAGGATCACGAGCACCAGCGCCTGCCCGAGAGCGGCCAGCGCCATGGCCAGTCCCCAGCGGCGGCGGGGAAATGCGATGGGCCGCTGCCAGCCATACCAAAGGAGCACCGCCGCCGACAGCGCCGCCAGGGCGATCCACAGCGCTGGGTGCAAAAGCGGCTCGAAGCTGATCCCCGACATGACAGGTCCTACGTGCGAAAGAGGCGCAGCGCCACGAATTCCCCCAGCACGCAGGCTGCGCAGGCAACCGCCAGCCAGGTCCACAGCCGGTCGCGCTCATGCGTCTGGTCGGCCGAGTAGGCCCGGAAGCGAACGTCGCGCTGTCCGGCCAGCCGCGTTTGAAAGACATCCGCCGAGAGCGAGCGCAAATCGGCTTCCTCTTCGGGAATGACCGTCGCCAGGGCGAAGATCGTCTCGCCGGCGCGCTTCACCTGGTGCACGCCCGGAGCTGCGGCGGCCGGCGAGCGCCACACGATCCCCAGCGGCTCCTGCGTCAGTTCGCCGCTGCCGTCCGCAGTTCCTTCCGGCCCGGCGACCGCCAACTCATCAGCCCGATCGACCTTCCCCGGCAGCGCGATCGACAGCGGCTCGCCGCTGGATTGCTCGCGGCTGGCCTGCTTGCCCGCCACCAGCATCCGCGTGATCTCACCGACCAGCGGCACAAACAGCGGCGACGTCGGCAGGTTCGATTGCTCCAGATCCGCATTCAGCACCGCCAGCGATGCCCCCTGGCCGGTTGTCATGACGAGGCAGACCGAACCGTCGGAATAGGCGGCGAGAACGTCGTCTGCAAGTCCCCCGGCTTGCTGTCGCGAAATGAGCCCGCCGGAAAACCGCAGCGGCCCGGTCAGCGCGGAAAGCTGGTCTCCAAACATGCCAAACAGCGGCGAATCGCGCTGCACCTGGCCGAGGAACAAATTGCGGCGGTCCTGCCCGACCGGGACCGGAGCGAACTCCACAGGCAGTTTGAGCGACGGACCAACCGCATCAGTAAGCAGCTTGAGGTTCACAGCATCGGCCGGCTCCGCTGCGACATACAGCATGCCGCGGCCGCGCTTGAGCATCGACGCCAGGATGGCGATCGACTCCGCCGACAACTGCCCCGGATGATCGATCAGGACCAGGTCGGCTGCCGCCAGCGACTGGCGGTCGAGCTGCTCGGGATCGACGCGCACGATCCGCTTGCGGGTCGCCGGGTCGGTCGCCTCCACGGGGGCCAGCGCCCGCTCCAGGAAGTAGCTGGAAGATGGCCTCCGCTGCTCCGGCTCGCTGGTGATGAAGGCGTAGGTCGGCGGCGGCACCACCTCGAAGGCGCAGGGACGCACGTTGTCGGCAGCCAGTGCGTCCTCGATGCCGACGAGGCGTGCCTCCCCCAGTTGCCATCCCGCGGCGCCGGCGCGAATCATCGTCGTCAGCGTCGTCTTGACCAGCGGCGGGCAAGTGCCGGAAAGCTGGTACGACGCTTCTCCCAGCCGAACTTCGGCGCGGACCGCCTGCACCGCGGCGGTGAAATTGCCCACGTCCACTTCCAGCCGCACCTCTTGTCCCGACTCGGCTCTCCCGCCCAGACCCACGCGGGTGATGGCGAAGTTGCCGGCCCCTTCCGCCGGCGCGGCCGATTCCAGACGGATCACGGTCCCTTGCGGAAGCGAATCAAAATTCGCAGTGGCCCAGTTGGTCCGCTGAAAGTCGCTGACCACCACCAGTTCGCGCCGCGCATCGGCCGCCCCTTCCGCCGACAGCATTTCCCCCGCCAGATTGATCGCCGGCTGCACGTTCAGCCGCTGTGGCAATGCGGCGGCAGTGGCCAGTGCATCGCGCAGGGCCGAGAAATTGGTCGAAGCCGAGGCGAAGACCGCCTGGGGCTGGGCCGCGGCAAGAATCAGATTGGCCCGCAGCTCTTGGCGGAACTGAAGCTCTTGGGCGGCGATCGGCCGGCCGCGATCAAGCGACGCGATCCCCTTCGACTGCGCCGCCATGCTCTGGCTGACATCCAGCAGCACAATCCGCACGACCTTGGCGGATTCGTCGAGCACCGGCTCGCGCGATTCGCCGAAAAAGGGTCGCGCGATCGCCATAGCCAGCAGCGACACCGCCGCGGTCCGCAGCGCCAGGACGAGAAAATCGCGGAGCCAATGCCGGGCCCGCCGCTGATTGACCGCCTCGCGCACGAAGCGGATCGTGGAGAGGGCCAGCCGCGTGGGCCGCGGCCGCGTCAGCCAATGAATCAGCACCGGCAGCACGGCCGCCGCCGCTCCCAGCGCGAGGATCCATGGATGATGGAACATATATGACTGCCTGAAGTTTCGTAGGGTGGGACCAGCGGTTCGCAGAACCGCGCCGGCCCACCGTGATGCGGTCGGTGGGCCGGCGCTCGCTGAGGCGAGCTTGTCCCACCCTACGGCTTGTGTTTACCCCGACCGCTCCACCAAAAACTCCCCCAGCGTTTGCAAGTACGAAACGCCCGTCGAGACCCGCCGATAGTCGCAAGCCTCGGCCAGCGTCAGCGTGCGGACCGCCGCGGCATGCGCGTCAAAACGCTCCTGGTACATTGTGCGAATCTCGGCCGGCGAGCAATTCACGTTGCCTTCGTTTTCCAGTCCCTCAAAACGGAATGCCGCCCCTTCGGGGAGCCGCTCCTCATCCGGATCGACCAGGTGCAGCGCGATGACCTCCGACTGCCGATGTTTGAACAACCGGAGCGCCGCATAGACCCCCTCCAGGTCTTCCATCAGAAAATCGCTCATCAGGATCAGGACGCCCCGGCGGGTGCTGCGCTGGAACAATTCGCGGAGCGCCTCGGCCATCGTCGTCGTCGGCTGCGTCTCGATCTGCTCGATCGTCTCCTGCACGCGCGCCACGTGGTTCTGCCCGCCCCCCGGCGGCACAAATGTTTCCAACTGCTGCGTGAGCACCGCCACGCCGACCTGGTCCTGCCCGCGGCTGATCACGTGCGACAGGGCGGTCGCCAGGTACTGCGCGTATTCCAGCTTGGTGACCCGCTGTCCGTCGTGCCCGCCGAACCGCATCGAGCCGCTGGCGTCGATCGCCAGCACGCCCAGCAGGTTCGTCTCGTCCTGAAACAGTCGCAGGTACGCCCGCCCGGTCCGCGCCAACACCTTCCAGTCGAGCCGACGCAAATCCTCCCCCGCGACATACTCCCGAAAATCGACGAACTCGCCGGCACCCCCTTGCTGCCGCGACCGATGGCGGCCGCTGTAGCTCCCTTCGATCCGCTGACGGGTCGCGAACCGCATATGCTCCAGTGCCGCTAGCGCCCTCAGGTCCAGGAACCGGCTGGCGACAGCGGCACTCATGCGGCCACCTCCTCCAACAGGTGCTCAACGACGTTGGTGCTGCTGATGCTGTCGCCGACGGCCCGATGGTTGATCAGCACGCGATGCCGCAGGACGGGGACAGCGACCGCCTGCACGTCGGCGACGGTCGGCGCGGTGCGCCCCTCCAGCAGCGCTTTGGCCTTGGCCGCCAACACCAGGTTCTGCGAGCCGCGCGGTCCGGCCCCCCAGGTGACGTAGTTCTTCACGTACTTGAGAGCGGTTTCTTCGGCGGGCCGGCTGCCGCCGCAAAGCCGCACGGCATACGCGGCGACATGCTTGGGGAGCGGCACCGACAGGACCAGATCGCGCAGTTGCAAAAAGGTCGCCCGGTCGAATGCCGCCTCGGGGAGCGTTGGCGTGATGCCGGCCGTCTTCATGACGATCTCCTCTTCCTGCTCCGGAGACGGATAGCCGATGCGGATTTCCATCATGAAGCGGTCGAGCTGCGCCTCGGGGAGGGGATAGGTCCCTTCCTGCTCGATCGGGTTCTGCGTGGCCACGACGAGAAACGGCTCTTCCAGCGGATAGGTCTTGCCCCCCACGGTAACGTGCCTTTCCGCCATCGCCTCCAGAAGTGCCGACTGCGTCTTGGGGGCGGCGCGGTTGATCTCGTCGGCCAGCACCAAGTTGGCAAACACGGGCCCGGGGCGAAAGGCCATCGTCGGCGCGCCGTCCTCGCCGGTGCGGCCGAGCAATTCGTAGCCCGTAATGTCGGCCGGCATCAGATCGGGGGTGAATTGGATGCGGGCGAATTTCCAGTGAAAGGCCGAGGCCAGCGCCTTGACCATCAGGGTCTTGGCCAGTCCCGGCACGCCGACCAGCAGCGCGTGTGACCCGGTCAGGGCGCAGCTCAAGAGAAGGTCGATCGTCTCATCCTGCCCGACAATCGCCTGGTGCAGCCCTGCGCGGATCGCTTGCACCCGATCGACAAAGGACTGAACCTGACTCGCGGCCATTTCCGTTGCGACTGCTCTCTCGCTCATCAGTCCCTCTGTGCAATGGTGGTGGCAATCACAAACCCCTGCTGTAAAACCAAGCCACGTCACGAAACAGTGAGGAGCCTGCCGCCATCATCGTCAATTCTTCCTGCTTACGCAAGCTTCTCGTAAACGACGGTCACGGGACCATACTCGCCGTCAGGGCGTGCGTCCCAATGGGTGGAGAATCGCGGCCTGCGCCGTTCGCGACGGATTGCCGTAGCGCTACCCGTCGATCTTTTCTAACCTTTTTATGTAATAGGTGACCAAATCCGGTATCGACCGGAAGAAAATGTTCGCAACTGTAAGTCCGTTGTCCGCCCCGCCGTTAGTCGCGGGCAAAATCACGAGGGTAGCTCTTAGGCTGCAAACACTTGGTTCAGAGCTGGATTCAGAACTGATGAGCATGGGCGACCGCTGCCGAAATTGAGCGGGGGGACGCAGATCGTCCCCCGAGACCTCAATCGTGACCAGCCGGCTGCGAAGGGCAGTGGCGGGAGTCAGGGCGTGGAGCTGGGGGACTCCCACGCGGATGGCTAAGGACGATGAGCCGTTGCCCCTGACGCGGCGGCAGTTCGGTTCTGGTCGCTCAGCTCAGCCTGGTTCGAATCAGATTGAGAAGGTACAACCGGTTCTCGCGACGATCGATATCCGTCGGTGGCACGCGGCCCACCCAACAGTTGTCATCTAGGAATCAATCTATGTTGATCGAAGAGCGGCTCAAGGTTTCAGTCTGGATTTCTGAACAAATGGCCGAATCCGTATTTCAGGACTACATCGTCACAGAGGATCTCGAGTCCGATGGTCCTACGAATCCCTGCGCTAAGGATTTGGGTGAGTTTTACGTTGATCCTGACTATCAGGACGGCAAGTTCAGCAAGACTGCACTGAGCGTCAGGAAACTGCTGAAACCGCTGGCATATTCGTCGTCGCCGAAGCGGCCACTGCATCGGCCAAGGATCAAGGTATCGACACCGCGAATGCCGTAGTAGCAATTTACCACCACAAGTTTCGCGGCCGCTGGCCCAAGCGTTCCCCGCTGAAGTTTCTCGGTGCCTTCGACTACTTCCCTGTTCGCCGCGGCACTAACGTCAAGCCGTCGGCCCGCAAAGGCTATCGCTACCTCGAATACATAGACATGGCTGAAGGGGTGCGAAAGTTCTGGGAGATTGAATGGAGCGTGACCAGATGTGTCATACGGGCTGCCTCGATCGGATACCAAGGCAAGGAATGGACGCGCGAATTCCCCAGCATCGAGAAGGCGCGAGCGGAGTTCGAAAAGGCGATCAAGGCCAAAGAAAAGGCAGGCTATATCGTGCGGCCTGGGGCGGCGCTGCCAAAAAAAAGAGGAAAGCGCAAGTAAACCACAGCGAACTCTCCCCCAACGTTGTAGGACTACCCGAGCCGCGAATCTGCTGGCGAATCTCGGCCACGGCCGGCTCGGCCTGCCGCGCCGCGCGGAGCATCGAGCGGCGGCGGCACGTCCGGTTTGTCTGGACGGCGGCGAGATCCCCGCGGGCGCCGACCTGATGGCGTGGGAGCAGAAGGTCTCCGGAAGTGTAGGGCCGGCGTCCGCACGATCAATCTCGTCCTTCGAGAAAGGCCAACAAATCGGAATTGACCCGGTCCTTGTGTGTCGCCGTCAGGCCATGCGGAGCACCGGCGTAGACTTTGAGCGTAGAGCCCTTGACGAGCTTGGACGAGCGATTCGCCGCAGCCCCAATCGGTACGATCTGGTCGTCGTCGCCGTGGATGATGAGCGTCGGCACGTCGATTTTTTTGAGGTCATCCATCTGGTCCGTCTCCGAGAATGCTTTGATGCAGTCGAAGACACTCTTGAGCCCGGCTTGCATCCCTTGGAGCCAAAATGAATCGATCATGCCTTGGGAAGTCTTCGCGCCCGGTCGGTTGAAGCCAAAGAAAGGTCCGCTGGCAAGATCCTTGAAGAATTGGGAGCGATCGGCAAGGACGTTGTCGCGGATTTCGTCGAAGACCTCAATCGGCAGGCCGCCTGGATTGGCTGCGGTCTTCAACATCAGCGGCGGGATCGCGCCGATCAGCACAGACCCGGCGACACGCCCTGTGCCGTGTCTACCGATGTAGCGAGCGACCTCGCCGCCGCCCGTCGAGTGGCCAACGAGCGTTACGTCCTTCAGGTCGAGCACTTCCAACAGCGCCGCCAGATCGTCGGCGTAAGTGTCCAGGTCATTCCCGCCCCACGGCTGTCCCGACCGGCCGTGGCCGCGCCGGTCGTGCGCGATCACCCGGTAGCCGCGCTCGCCCAGGAAAAGCATTTGGTCCTCCCAGGCGTCCGCGCTCAGTGGCCAGCCGTGACTAAAGACGACCGGCCGTCCCGTGCCCCAGTCCTTGTAATAAATCTGCGTTCCGTCTTTCGTCGTGAATGCGCTCACAGTTTTGGCTCCTGGGCTCCGGAGGCGCGTTACATATTCCTTCCCGCACTTTGCTCACTCAACCCGTCTTATTCACCTGCCCGTTTTTCGGAGCATGAATCCATCGCGTGATTCCCGGGGTTTGATTGGATGGTAACGCGTCCAGTTCGCACCACAGGAGATCACGCGATGGGTGAACGTCAGCAGTGGCTATTGGAGC
>DATKDU010000320.1:0-4174 GCA_035512595.1 Pirellulaceae bacterium | reverse complement strand
CGGTTCTGACTGCCGACGACGACGATCTTCTCAGTGACGGCGGCACTGCTGGCGTAAGGCTGCGACGCATTGGCGTCCTCGAACTTCCAGTCGATCTTGGCTTCTTTCCAGTTGATCGCGAAGAAGACGCCGGCCTGCGTGCCGAAGAACACCCGGTCGCCGAGCACGGCCGGGGTCACGCCCGTCGGCGCGTCGATCGGCACTGCCGCAATCGCTTCGCCCTTGGTCAGATCGACGATATGCAGCTTGCCGTCGCAGCCTGCCAAAAAGCAGCGATCCTCGACGACGGTCGGCGTGCAGCGGATCTGGTCGTCGATGGCAAACCGCCAGACCTCTTTCCCGCTCTTGGCATCCAGGCAGTACAGGTGCCGATCCTGCGACGCGAACAGGACGTTCTCCTTCCAGAAGTTGGCGCTCGAATCGACCTCAGCCTCGGCCGAAAAAATCCACTTCTCTTTGCCGCTCTTGGCATCGATGCAGTAGCACTTGCCGTCGATATCGCCGATGTAAATGAGCCCGTCCTTTACCGCGGGGGCCGCGAGAAAGCCGCTGTCGGTCGGAAAGGTCCAAATCTCCTTGCCATCGGCCAGGTTCAGCGCCCGCAGCTCGCCGTCCATGTCGCCGATGTAGACGACGCCGTCCACAATGGCAGCCGTACTGTCGAAGGCGCCCCCTTCGACTTTGAATTCCCACAGCTTGTCGAGCTTCACGGGGAGTGTCGTGTGGGCCACGCCGCTGGAAGTCGCGTCGCCACGGAAGATCGGCCAGTTTTTACCCCCCGCGGGCTCTGGTGCTGCAGATTGAACCAGGCCGCCGGCAGCCAGGAGAACCGCCGCCAATCCGATCGTCACCAGGAAAATTCGCCGACTGTGCCGCCACATAGGTCGTCTCCGTGCATCGGTTGCAAAACGTTCGCCCGCCACGTGAGTCGCCGCTAGTGTGTCGCGGGTTCACGAGGACGACCGCCTGCTGCTCCATTCTACCCCAGCGCACCCCGATAGAGCGTCAAAAGCTGTTCCTCGCCGACCGGACGGGGATTGAAGCTGCCGGTCCATTGTTTGGCCGCCTGGGCGGCCAGCTCCGGCAGCCGCGATTCCTCCACTCCCAGCTCCAAAAGCGTCGTCGCCAGAGCGGCTTTGGCCACCAGCGCGGTCACGAAATCGGCCAGACCCTGGACCCCGCCTCCCAGCCGCGGCAATGAACCGTTGGAATCGCACCCCGATAGCAGATCGAGATACCAACCTTCGACCTGCACGCCGTTATAGCGAATCACGTGCGGGAGCATGACGCCGATCGCCTGGCCGTGGGGAATGTCGTACGCCGCCGTCAGCGGATTGGCCAGCGCGTGCGTAGCGCCGAGCATCGAGTTTTCGATCGCCATGCCGGCGAAGCTGGCTCCCAGCAGCATGTGCCCACGGGCCTCGATGTTGTCGGGCTGGTCGAGCACCTTGGCGAAATTGCCCGACAAGAGCCGCCATGCTTCGCGGCTGAAGGCCAGCGAGGCGCTGTTGCGGCGGCTGGTGACGAACGTTTCCAGGGCGTGGCTGATCGCGTCGATGCCGGTGAGGGCGGTGATCCGCGGCGGCTGCGTGACGGTCAACTCGGGGTCGAGGATCGCCGAGCGGAACGACGCCTTCTTGTCGCCGCAGGCCATCTTCACGTGCGTCGCCGAGTCGGAGATCAGGGCGAACGACTGCGTCTCGCTGCCGGTGCCGGCCGTCGTCGGCACGGCAATCATTGGCAGCATGGGCTTGAGCGCTTTGCCGGTCCCCCAGTAGTCCTTGATCTGGCCGCCGTTGGTGTAGACGAAATTGATTCCCTTGGCGCAGTCCATCGAGCTGCCGCCGCCGATAGCGATCAGAATCTCCGGATCGTAGCGCTTCGCGACCTTGACCCCCGCATCGACGTCGTCGGTCGTCGGGTTCTCGTGCAGGCCGCCGAACAAATGCGTCTCGATCCCGGCCCGCACGAGGGACTGAATGCCGCGGGCCGTGTGTCCGGCGGCAATCACCCCCGGATCGCTCACCACCAGCGCCCGCCTGGCACCCAGCTCCGACGCCAATTGGCCAAGCTCATCGATCTTACCGGGACCGAAGACGAGGCGGGTGCGGGGCTGGAAGTCGAAGGGGATCATCAAGAATGTCGAAGGACGAAAATCAAATGACGAAGGAAGGACGAAGCTCGAATGACGAATGCGGGCTGGGGTGCAGGGCGGGATTGTGGAATTGAGGCGGGCTGGCCGGGGACTATATCGGCCAGACCCTCATTTTACCGTCTCGGGGGCGAAAGATGAACTGAGTGGTAGCCCGATTCAGGCGATTCGCCTTGGCTTGTTGGTGGTCAACCGACAGGGGATACTACGATCGAATTAGGGGTTATTAACTCCACGGTGCGGGGTTTTGTCATGGGTGGTTTTGGCGAAACCTTGTTCGGCGGTAGCCCGTTTATTCGATGGACATTGACGCCGTTTCTGGTTCTGTTCGCGGTTCTGATGCCGCTGCTGATTCCAAATTGGACGCCGCTCGCCATTGCCGTGATGGCGGGGATGGAGTTGGCCTGCCTGGCGCTGCTGGCTGGATTTTGGCTCCCGCCGCCGGTGGGCCGCATTGCCTTTCGGATTCTCGCGGGCATCGTATTCCTTGGTTACGCCGCGTACTTCCTTCACGAGACGCTCATCGCGCGGAAGCCATTTTTTGACAATCGACCGGTGTCATCGCCGCTGAAAGCTCTGGCGGGTTTGATTTTCATTGGCCTGCCAAGTTTTTGGTATGCGCTCGTCGGCCGGTTCACCTTCCGTGCGCCTGACGAAGGAGTGGAGAGCAGCGAGTCGCTTCCGGAGACGCTGGACCGCGAGTAGCCGGACTGCGCCGGTTGGATAGAATTCGCCTCGCCACAGCATCCTGGTTCATGACCATCGACACCGAGCGCTTGCGACTGATCCCTTTTGATCCTGCTCACATTCTGGCACTCCTCGACGGTTACGAGTCGTTTGCCGCCAGCTTCGGCATTCCGGCAGCCGACGGGCTGCGCGAGATGTACGGCTCGGGGGACATTTCGGCGGCCTGGTTGGCGCAGTTGCGAGAGAGCACGAGTGCCGACCCATGGCAGCACGGCTGGGCCATGGTCCACAAGGCCCGCTGGCTGGTCATCGGCAGCGTCGGCTTCAAAGGTCCGCCAGATGCGGACGGAATGGTCGAACTGGCCTACGGCATCGTCCCTTCGTTTCAAGGACAAGGCTACGCGACCGAAGCGGCGCAGGGCACCATTGCGATGGCGCTGGCCGACGGCCGCGTGCGCCTCCTCCGCGCCCACACGCTCCCCGAAGCCAACGCCTCGGCTCGAGTCTTGACCAAATGCGGATTTGACTTCGTCGGCGAGGTGCATGATCCTGAAGACGGGTTAGTGTGGCGGTGGGAAAGAGGGCGGGGCGAGGGTTGAACTTGCCATACGACGCTTGCCGAGGAATACTTGAGGTGTCGCCACACAAATCGGGAGTCCGTTTCGTGAGCTTGCAAGAACTAGAGCGTGCCGTTGCCGGCTTGCCACCTGCCGAACTGGACTCTTTCGCGCGCTGGTTCGAGGAGTATTTGGCCGACGCCTGGGATCGCCGGATCGAGGCGGACATTCGGGCCGGCCGGCTGGACGAAGCTGGAAAGCGGGCCGATGAGGATTTTGAAGCGGGGCGGTGCAAGCCGCTATGAACCACTTCGCGACGCCCGGCTTTTGGTACCACTACCGGCAACTGCCGCCGGAAGTCCAAGAACTGGCGGACAAGAACTTTGCCTTGCTGCAACAAGATCCGCACCACCCATCGCTGCGGCTGAAGAAGATCCAATCATTTTGGTCGGCACGCGTCGGCTTGCACTACCGCGCACTGGCCCGCCACCGGGCCGAAGGGTTGGTGTGGTTCTGGATCGGGCATCACAGCGAGTATGAGCGGCTGCTGAAGGGGTGACCCGGTGGTCGTGACCAGGTTGGTGCCTGTCGAAAGTTATCCCAATGGCCACTGGCGACGAAGTTTTGGTGGCGATCATCAACCCGTCTTATTCACCTGCCCGTTTTTCGGAGCATGAATCCATCGCGTGATTCCCGGGGTTTGATTGGATGGTAACGCGTCCAGTTCGCACCACAGGAGATCACGCGATGGGTGAACGTCAGCAGTGGCTATTGGAGC